>JAYVCL010000037.1:0-7903 GCA_043749975.1 Burkholderiales bacterium | reverse complement strand
TTCCAGACCTGCTTGCCGGTGTTGATGTCATAGGCGGCCAGGAAGCCGCGCACACCCCACTCGCCACCGCTGATGCCGGTGATGACCTTGTCTTTGAAGACGTGAGGTGCGTTGGTGTTGACTGCACCCAGCTTCGGATCGCCGTTCTTGACGCTCCAGATCACCTTGCCGGACTTCGAGTCGAGCGCCACCAGGTTGCTGTCGGCTTGCTGCAAGAAGACCTTGCCTTCGGCATAGGCCAAGCCGCGGTTCACCGTGTCACAACACATTTGCGGAATCACCGCAGGGTCTTGCTTCGGCTCGTATTTCCAGATGATCTTTTGCGTATCGAGGTTGATCGCGAAGACCTTGTTGGGAAACGGAGAATGCAGATACATCGTGCCGTCGATCACCAGCGGCGAACCTTCGTGGCCGCGCAACACGCCGGTGGAAAACGTCCACGCGACCTGCATCTTGCCCACGTTGCTGGTGTTGATCTGGTTCAGCTTGGTGTAGCGCTGGTTGAACATGTCACCAGCCTGCGTCGCCCAGTTCTTTGAATTGGCGATGTTCTTCTCGACGTCCGCATTGGCGAAGGCCAACACTGGAACCGCGAGCAGTGCCATCGCCGTACGACGCCATGGGCGCCAGTCTGATTGACCCGAAATACGCATTGAAATCTCCTTGCTATTGACCACGAAAGCCCTCTCGCACGGAACTGCTGAGAGGCCAACCGCCGTGCGACTTTATTTTGCCGGCAACCCCGTGACAGCAATTTGCGAGCCTGTTTCGAGGGCCTGAAATCGCCGCCTGCGGTGAAGGCGTCGAGCTTCGATTTCGGTACTCTTTTTCATCTTCGGCATTCAGGTGAAACCCTGTTTTTGGACTCCCGTAGTTTGAATTCCGCGTCACGTTTTGAGTCACCTAGGGATAGCCGCATTAGGGTCTGTCCGCATGCCAGGCGCAGCCGCCAATCTAACGGCGTCGCAGTGCCGCCTGCTGCGCCAAATGCGTGGCATTCAGTTTCGGCACAGAGTGTTTCATTGTTATGCAAGGCGCTCGGACAAGACCGGCATCGGGGTTCGGCAAACCCGTACAGGCGAGCCCAACGGGCCGGACGGCGCAGGCCCACGGCACGCTAAGCTTCGGCTCGCGCACGCGCCATCCAACACCGCCGAGCGACACCCTTGCCGAGCCCCCTAACCCGTTCATTGCATGACAGAACCCCAGCCTTCGGCAACCATGCTGCGAATCAGCGGCCTGACCCAACGTTACGGCACGCGGGCCGCGTTGCATGACCTCTCGTTGAGCTTGCAGTCGGGGCAGTTCGTGGCCCTGCTCGGGCCCAACGGCGCCGGCAAATCGACGCTGTTCCAGGTCTTGACCGGGCTGTTTGCCGCTGACGAAGGCGAGGTCGAGGTGGCGGGTCATTCGCTGCGCCGTTCGGCGACGGCGGCCTTGCGCCACATCGGTGTCGTGTTCCAGCAGGTGTCGCTGGACCTGGACCTCAGCACCCGCCGCAACCTGCTGTTTCAAGCCGACCTGCACGGCCTGCCGCGCCGGCTGGCCGGCCCGCGCATCGAGGCCGACTGCACCCGGCTCGGGATCGGCGGCGACCTTGATCGCAAGGTGCGTGAGTTGTCCGGTGGCAACCGGCGCAAGGTGGAGTTGGTGCGGGCATCGCTGCATCGGCCTTCGGTGTTGCTGATGGACGAAGCCACTGTGGGGCTCGACCCCAAGTCGCGCCAGGATTTGCTGCGCGCCCTGCATGCCGACGTGCACGAGCGCGGCGTGTGCGTGTTGTGGGCCACGCACTGGGTTGAAGAGGCCGAAGCTGCCGACCGCGTGCTGGTGTTGCACCGGGGCGCGCTGCTGGCCGATGGCAGCCCGGCACAGGTGACGCAGGCGCTGGGCCAGGCCACGCTCGAAGCCGGCTTCATCGCCCGAACGAACTGAGCTGCCATGACCCATCGGACGCCAAGAAAACAGTTCGTGACGTGGGCCGCCAGGGCGGTGTCGTTTGCGGCCCTTGCAGGCGCGGCGTGGCTGGGTGCCGGCCTGGGCCCGCTGGCACTGGCGCAAGGCACGGCCTACGTGTCGAGCGAGAAAGACCAGGCGCTCACGCTGATCGACCTGACCACGCTCGGCGTCAAGGGAACCCTGCCGACCTGCAAGCGAGGCCGCCACATTCAGCTCACTCCCGGGCGGCTGGTGATGCTGGCCTGCACCGATTCGAACGCTGCCGATGTGATCGACCCGGCCACGGGCAAGTCGCTGCGCCGCATTGCGCTGGGCAACGAGCCCGAGGCCTTCGATCTGTCGCCCGACGGCAAGACCATCTACGTGTCCAACGAAGACGAAGGCGCGGTCAGCTTTGTCGACGCGTCGACCGGCACCACGCTCCACTCGATCAAGGTCGGCAAGGAGCCCGAAGGCGTCAAGGTCAGCGCCGACGGCAAGCTGCTCTACGTGGCCTCCGAAGCGGCGAGCCTGGTGCACGTGATCGATGTGGCCAGCGCCAGCGTGGTCAAGAACGTGAAGGTGGGCAAGCGGCCGCGGCGGATGGCGATCACGCCCGACGGCAAGGAACTGTGGGTCACGTGCGAACTCGATGCCAGCGTCAGCATCATCGCCACCAACAGCCACAGCGTGATCGGCAGCCTGAAGTTCGAGGTCAAGGGCGTGCGCAGCGAAGACATCACGCCGGTGGGCATCCAGATGTCGCGCGACGGCAAGCGCGCCTTCGTGGCGCTGGGCCGGGCCAACCACGTCGCCTTCGTCGACGTGGCCGCGCGCAAGGTCACCGACCTGGTGCTGGTCGGCAAGCGGGCCTGGAACGTCACGCTCGACAAGGCGCAAGCCCGCCTGTACGTGGTCAACGGCTTGAGCGACGACGTGACGGTGGTCGACGTGGCCACCGCCAAGCCGATCAAGAGCATCCCGGTGGGGCGCGTGCCGTACGGCTTGGTGTTGGTGGAATGAGCTGCTGGATGACCTGCTGGATGACCTCCTGGATGAGCTTCCAGATGACCTGCCCACGCGGCGTCATCGGTTCCATCACCTTGCTGTTGGCGGCGCTGCCGGCCGTGCACGCTGCAGGCGCGAGCCCGCCGTTGAAGGCCACGTTGATCTCGCCCGACCCCGACGCGCGGCTCGACCGCTCGCGCCTCGAGCGCGCATTCCTGGGCCACCCGGGCGGCCCGGCACGCGACGGCGTGCAACTGGCGCTGGACGACGCTCAGTTCGAACTGCAGGCCGTCGACGCCGCTGTCGCGCTGACCGCCGTGCCGGCCGCCACGCTGGAGGCCGCACGCGCCGCCGCGCTGGCGGCCGAAAAATCGGGTGCTGCCGTGCTGTTGACCGACCTGCCTGCCGACTGGACGCTGGCCGTGGTCGACGCCGTGAAGCTGTCGGTGATCAACATCGGCGACGCCTCCGACCGGCTGCGCCAGCAAGACTGCCGCTCGCGCCTGTTCCACACCGCTGCGAGCGAGCGCATGCGCGCCGACGCGCTGGCGCAAACGCTGCTGTCGCGCAAGTGGAGCAAGTTGCTGCTGCTGGTGGGCCCGAGTGTGCAAGACCAGAGCCGGGCCGCGGCTGCGCAGGCGTCGATCAAGCGCTACGGCTTGCAGGTGGTGGCCAGCAAGCCGTTCAGGCTGTCGGCCGACCCGCGCGAGCGCGACCTGGCCAACCCGCTGCTGCTGACCGCCGGCAGCGCCTACGACGCCGTTTGGGTGGTCGACAGCGACGGCGAATTTGCGCGCGGCCTGCCCTACCGCATCGTGCTGCCGCGCCCGGTGGTGGGCGACGCGGGGCTGGTGCCGGTGGCCTGGCATGCTCAGTTCGAACGCTACGGTGGGCCACAGGTGTCGCGCGGTTTTGCCAAGGCAGCCAGGCGTGCGATGACCGCCAGCGACTGGTCGGCGTGGATGGCCGGCAAGGCGCTGATCGCAGCCGCCACGGCGGCACCGAAAGGGCCTGTCGCCGCCTGGGCCCAGGCCATCGCCACGACGCCGCTCGACGGCTCCAAAGGCAGCGGCCTGAGCTTTCGCCCCTGGGACGGACAATTGCGCCAGACCATGCTGCTCACAGACGGCCAGGGCGTGATCTCGCAGGCGCCCGTCGAGGGCCTGCTGCACCCGAGCAACGTGCTCGACACTTTGGGCGCAGACGCGCCGGAGAAGCTGTGCAAGGCAACGCGATGACCCCGAAAACATCCGAACCCGCGCCGCGCCGCGGGCTTGCACATGCACTGCAGGCCATGCAGGCCATCGTGATGCGCGAGCTGCTCAAGTTTTCGCAGCAAACCGGGCGCCTGCTGTCGGCGCTGGTGCGTCCGCTGCTGTGGCTGGCGGTGTTCGCGGCGGGCTTTCGCAATGTGTTCGGCATCGCCATCGTCGCGCCCTACGACACCTACATTCCCTACGACGTCTACATCACACCGGGCCTGGTGGGCATGGTGCTGTTGTTCAACGGCATGCAGTCTTCGCTGGCGATGGTCTACGACCGTGAAATGGGCCTGATGCGGCTGCTGCTCACGGCACCGCTGCCGCGCGCCTGGCTGCTGTTTTGCAAGCTCTGCGCCACCGGCTTGCTGTCGGTGCTGCAGGCGCTCGCGTTCGTGATCGTCGCCATGCTGCTGGGCACCGACTTGCCGGTGTTTTCGCTCGCCGGGCTGCACGCCTTGCTGGCGCTGGTGTGCGGGGCGCTGATGCTGGGCGCGCTGGGCCTGTTGCTGTCGGTGCACATCAAGCAACTCGAAAATTTTGCCGGCACCATGAACTTCGTGATCTTCCCGATGTACTTCATGTCCACCGCGCTCTACCCGCTGTGGAAGCTGCAGGAGTCGGGCGCCGAGTGGGTGTATCAGCTCGCCCGCTTCAACCCGTTCACCCACGCGGTCGAATGGGTCCGTTTTGCGCTGTACGGCAAGGACCCGGCGGCAGCTCCGTGGGTGGTGCTCGGCTGCCTGGGGGTCTTCTTCGTGCTCGCGTGCTGGGGCTACGACCCGCAGCGCGGATTCGGCGGTTTGACGAAGCGCGGCGGCGCTTGAGCGCGCCGGCGCACCCGGCGCACCCGGCGTGCCTTTTGCTACCGGCAGTCATGCGACGGGCCTGAAGCGTTCGGTGCTCCAGTGCCGGAGCACACTGTCCCCAAGCGGATTCGAGAGGCTTTTGAATGGATCGAAACGATGCGCTGTTGAGTGACTGGCGCCAACGCGCGCTGACGCTCGAAGCTGAAGTGGCCAAGGCCGTGATCGGGCAGGCGCGGGTCATCCGCCTCATCAACACCGCCGTCTTCGCGCGCGGCCACGTGCTGCTGCAAGGCGATGTGGGTGTGGGCAAGACGACGCTGCTGCGCGCCTTTGCACAGGTGTTGGGCGGTGACTTCGCACGCACCGAGGGCACCATCGACCTGATGCCCAACGACTTGATCTACTACACCTACATCAGCGCCGACGGCAGGCCGGCGGTCGAGCACGGGCCGTTGATTGCGCACGGCGAAAACCTGGCGATCTTCTTTTTCAACGAGATCAACCGCGCCCGCCCGCAGGTTCACTCGCTGCTGCTGCGCGTGATGGCCGAGCGCAGCGTGTCGGCGTTCAACCGCGTGCACCGCTTTCCGCATCTGTTGGTGTTCGCCGACCGCAACCGGGTCGAACGCGAAGAGACGTTCGAGATTTCCAGCGCCGCGCGCGACCGCTTCATGATGGAAGTGACCATCGACGCGCCCGCGGCGGACGATGACCGCCGCCAGTTGATGTTCGACCCGCGCTTTCACGACGCCGACCGGCTCATCGGCGAGCTGGCCGCAGCGATGGTCGCGTACCAGGAGCTGAACCAGGTGGCGGACGTGATTCAGCGCAGTGTGCAGGCGTCCGACGCCTTGCAGAGCTACGCGCTGGGCCTGTGGCGCGCCACCGCAGCACCGGCCGAATACGGGGTTCGGCTGTCCGATTTGGACAGCGCGCAATTGATGCTGGCCGGTGCCAGCCCGCGCGGCATGAGTCTGCTGCTGCGCGCTGCCCGCGTGGCGGCCTGGCTCGACGGGCGCGACCACGTCACCCCCGAAGACGTGCAGTCGATTTTCGTCGAAACCATCGCGCACCGGCTGTGCTATCAGCCGGTGTACGAGATGCGCCGGCATGAGATTTCAGGGCGGCTGATGAGCGGCATTCTGGCCAGCGTGGCCGCGCCCTGAACAGTGCGGATGCGCACGCCGATGCCGATGCCGCCGCCGATGTCGACGCCAATGCCCAAGCCGATGTCGAGCGTGCAGGAGTTGCACTACCGCGTCGGCTCGCCCGCGCTGGGCCACTTTCCCGGCCACCATCGCAGCACGCGGGGCGACAGCGGCTTCGAGTTTCGCGGCCATGCCTCGCTGCTCGACGCGCCCGACCCGCGCCGCCTCGACCTGCATGCCAGCCTGCGCGATCCGTTCGGCAACTGGATCGTGCGCGTCTACAGCCAGCGCAAGTCGATCCCGGTGGTGATGGTGGCCGATCTGTCGGCCTCGATGGGCTTCGTCGGCACGCGCCGCAAGCTCGACGTGCTGGCCGACTTTGTCGACAGCCTGGCCTGGTCGGCCTGGCGCACCGGCGACAGCTTCGGCTTCGTGGGTTGCGACACTGCCGTGCGCGAGGATTTGTGGCTGCCGCCGTCACGCTCGCGCGGCGCGGGCGGCGCGCTGGCTCAGACCCTGAGGGCCTGGCACCCCGAGGGGGCCTCGGCGCGCGCGCTGTCGCTGGCGCATCGGTATTTGGGCCGGCATCGCTCGCTGGTGTTTCTGCTGTCTGACTTTCACCTGCCGCTGCCAGAGGTCGAGGCGGTGCTGGCGTCGATGGCCCACCACGACCTGGTGCCCGTGGTGATGTGGGACGCGCTTGAATTCACGCTGTCGGCCCGCGCCGGCCTGGCCCATGTGGTCGATCCTGAAAGCGGCCAGCGCCAACTGGTGTGGTGGCGCCCGGCGCTGCGCGAGCAATGGCGTGCCGCCCAGCAGCAACGCCGCGACGCGCTGCTGAAACTGTTCCGCTCGAAACGGCTCAAGCCCTTGTTCATCGAGGGCAGCTTCGACGCCGATGCCGTGACGCGGCACTTTCATAGATGAGCGATCAGTTGCGCATGACGCTGCGACGCTGCGCGGCCGTGTGGGCCTTGTCGGCGCTGCTGACGGCAGCCGTGTTCACATCCATCTGCGCAGCGGCACCAGCCACGCTGCTGAACGCCACCACCAGTGAGCCGCGTGCCTTCGGCTACCTGGTGGGCGACCTGGTGTCGCGCACGGTCACGCTGCACGCACCCAACGGCTTGACGCTCGACGAAGCCAGCCTGCCGCAGCCGGGCGCACGCGGCAAAGCGCTGGAGCTGCGCAGCGTGGCGCGCAGCAGCGGTGCCGAGGCGGGCGGGCGGCGCATCGAGTTGACGCTCGAATACCAGGTGTTCCTGTCGCCAGCGCAGACGCGCACGCTGGAGACGCCGAGCTTCACGCTGCGCTTCCTGGGCCAGCCGCGCACGCAAGAAGTTCGCATCGACGCCTGGCCCGTCACGGTGTCGCCGTTGACGCCGGTGGAGGTGTCGCCGCGACGCGGGCTGGGCGAATTGCAGCCCGACACGCCGCCGCCACAGATCGACACGGCACCCGGGCTGCACCGCCTGATCGCCTTCGGCGCTGTGCTGCTGTTGCTGGCAGGCTACCTGGCGCATGTGTATCTCGGCTTGCCGTGGTGGGTGCGCCGGCACCGGCCATTCACGCTGGCGTGGCGCGAGCTTCGCGGCAGGCCCGCCAGCGCCGGCTTGCCACGGCGTGAGGCGTTCGTGCGCCTGCACGCGGCATTCAACCGCAGGGCGGGCGAAGTCGTGTTCGCCCAGGGCATCGACCGCTTCCTCACCGCCCAGCCCCGCTTCGAGCACCTGCGCGCCGA
>JAYVCL010000036.1:0-4342 GCA_043749975.1 Burkholderiales bacterium | reverse complement strand
TCCGCCCGGTCCCTTTTTCGGAGTCCAGGCATCTCAAACTCTCAGAATTCGCTCGCCGCGGCCGATGCCGCTCGAACCCGTCCGCACCGTCTCCAAAATGGCGCTGCGATCGATGGCCTCGATGAAAGCATCGAGCTTGGAAGCATCGCCAGTCAATTCGATGGTGTAGGTCTTTTCGGTCACGTCGATGATGCGGCCTCGAAAGATGTCCGCCATGCGCTTCATCTCTTCGCGTTCCTTGCCGACGGCGCGCACCTTGATGAGCATCAACTCACGCTCGGTGAATGCACCTTCGGTCAGGTCCACCACCTTCACCACCTCGATGAGGCGGTTCAGGTGTTTGGTGATCTGCTCGATCACTTCGTCGGAGCCGGTGGTGACGATGGTCATGCGCGACAGCGAGGCATCCTCCGTCGGTGCGACGGTCAAGCTTTCGATGTTGTAGCCGCGAGCAGAAAAGAGGCCCACCACGCGCGACAGCGCGCCGGCCTCGTTCTCGAGCAGCAGGGCAATGATGTGTTTCATGGTGCGGTGCGGGCGCGCTCTTCAGGCCGGCGGCGGTAACCGACGGCCCTTGGCCACGCTGTCTCAATCAAAGGATTCAAAAATTCGCCGAAGCCGCTTCACGCTGTCCGCTGGCGGATGAGGGAGCGCGGTAACGCCCCGCCGCCCACCGGCATCGAACGGGTCACAGGTCTTCGGAGCCCAACAGCATCTCCGAGATGCCTTGGCCTGCCTTCACCATCGGCCAGACGTTTTCCGTCTGGTCGGTGCGAATGTCGAGAAAGACGGTGCGGTCTTTCAGCCGGATGGCTTCACGCAGCGCACCTTCCACATCGGCTGGGTTCTCGACCTTGATGCCGACGTGTCCGTAGGCCTCGGCCAGCTTCACGAAGTCGGGCAGCGCGTCCATGTAGCTGTGCGAATAGCGGCCGCCATAGTCGATCTGCTGCCACTGACGCACCATGCCCAGGTAGCGGTTGTTCAGCGAGACCACCTTCACCGGCGTCTTGTATTGAAGGCAGGTCGACAGCTCTTGAATGCACATCTGGATCGAGCCTTCACCAGTGATGCAAAACACGTCCGATTCAGGTTTTGCCAACTTGATGCCCATCGCGTACGGCAAGCCCACGCCCATGGTGCCCAAACCACCCGAGTTGATCCAGCGCCGGGGCTCCTCGAATGGGAAATATTGGGCTGCCCACATCTGGTGCTGACCCACGTCGGAGGTAATGTAGACGTCGCTGCCCTTCGTCAGACGGGCCAGTGTTTCGACCACGAATTGCGGCTTGATGACTTCCGTGCTGTTCTTGTAAATCAAGCACTCGCGCTTGCGCCACTCATTGATCTGGCCCCACCACAGCGACAGCGCCTGCGCATCGGGCCTGGACTGGGCTTCCTTGATCTGGCTGATCAGTTCCTGCAGAACGTCCTTCACATCACCGACGATGGGGATGTCGACCCGCACGCGTTTGGATATCGACGAAGGATCGATGTCGATGTGAACGATCTTGCGTTCCACCGACGCGAAGTGCTTCGGATTCCCGATCACGCGGTCATCGAAGCGCGCCCCGACGGCCAGCAGCACGTCGCAGTTCTGCATCGTCATGTTGGCCTCGTAAGTGCCGTGCATGCCCAGCATGCCCAAGAACTTCGGGTCGCTGGACGGGAACGCACCCAAGCCCATCAGCGTGTTCGTGCACGGGTAGCCCAGCAAATGCACCAACTCGCGCAACTCGGCAGACGCATTGCCCAAAATCACGCCACCGCCGGTGTAGATGTACGGGCGCTTCGCTGCCAGCAGGAGTTGAACCGCCTTGCGAATCTGTCCGCCATGACCCTTGCGCACCGGGTTGTAAGAGCGCATGTCCACCGTGGCGGGATAGTGGAACGGCGCGGTCTTGAGCGAAACGTCTTTCGGAATATCGATCACCACCGGGCCGGGGCGTCCGGTGCGCGCAATGTGAAAGGCCTTCTTGATCGTCATCGCCAGGTCACGCACATCTTTCACGAGGAAGTTGTGCTTGACGATGGGACGCGTGATGCCGACGGTGTCGCACTCTTGAAAAGCGTCGAGCCCGATGGCCGCCGTGGGCACCTGACCGGTGATGATCACCATTGGAATCGAATCCATGTACGCCGTCGCGATGCCGGTCACCGCATTGGTCACGCCCGGGCCGGAGGTGACCAGCGCCACGCCGACTTCACCGGAGGCGCGCGCATAGCCGTCGGCGGCATGCACGGCGGCTTGCTCGTGGCGCACCAGCACATGCTCGATGCTGTCTTGCTTGTACAGCGCGTCATAGATGTACAGCACCGCGCCGCCGGGATAGCCCCAGAGAAACTTGACGCCTTCGGCATGAAGGCTGCGGATCAGGATTTCAGAGCCGTTCGGCTCCGCATGAGGAGGGTGCGGGTGTGCTTGAGCGGCACGCTTGACTTCCGCGGCAGACATTTCCATTTCGAACCTTTGTGAATTTCTCTGACGAAAAACCATTGGTGCACCTCTCCGAGCCCTTGTGAGGCGGGTGTGGTGCCTGCACGATCAAAAAAACCGGGCGTCTTTGTTGGACGGCCGGTCAGTGATCCATCTGTTGTGCAAAGCAGCATTATGGCACCCCTCGATCGCGCGTCTTCGCTTCGCACGGGCCCGTCCGGCGCGGTGTGATAATCCGACCCGTCCGAATGGGTTGCGGCCCGAGGCGCGTATCCCTTGGCATCCGAAAAAGAACTGTCAGACTTTCTCAAGAGCGTCGAAAAGCGAGCGTTCAAACGTGCCAGCTATGCTGTTCGCGACGACGATTCCGCACTCGACATCGTGCAGGACGCGATGATTCGATTGGCCGAGAAATACGCCGACCGACCCGCTGCAGAACTGCCGCTGCTGTTCCAGCGCATCCTCTCCAACGCCACGATGGACTTCTTCCGACGCAGGAAGGTTCGTGCTGGCGTGCTGAAGAACTTTTCCGATTTCGAGCCGGCTGGCGAGGACGGAGATTTCGACATTTTGGAAACGCTTGAAGCCTTGGACGCGTCGCCAGCCACTGAAAGCGCCGCCGACTCGGTATCGAGGGCGCAAATCCTGCTAGCCATCGAGACGGAAGTCGAGCTGCTTCCAGGGCGTCAACGAGAAGCATTCCTGCTGCGTTACTGGGAGGAGTTTGACGTCGCTGAGACGGCTTCCGCGATGGGCTGCTCGGAGGGCAGTGTCAAGACACATTGCTCGCGCGCGGTGCACGCCTTGGCCAAAGCGCTCAAGTCGAAGGGGATAACGCTATGAACCACCAAGATTCTTATTCGCCGTCCACCCGGTTGGACGTCTTGCAGTCGCGATTTGCCACGCAGGTCGTTGCACGCTTGAGCGAGAAAGCCGAGTTGACGCCTCACGACGTGAGTGAACGTTTGCGATTTGCACGCGAAAAAGCGATTCAGCGGTCGCGCGCTGTCCTGGTGCCGCAGCAATCGCCAGCCGCGGTGTCTGGCAACGGCGGCCTCGGGGCCGCCCTGAGTCTGCATCCCGGTTCTTCAGGCGCCAACTGGTGGGTTCGCTTCGGTTCGGTTCTACCCTTGGCTGCGCTGTTGCTGGGCCTGATCTTCATTCAGACCAGCCACACCCATTCGCAGATATCTGCCGCTGCCGAAGTCGACGCTGCGCTGTTGGGAGACGACGTTCCCGTGTCCGCTTATGGCGACCCGGGATTTGTCGAGTTTCTCAAGACGGCTCGGGACTGATCCCCCGGCCATGCGCTACCGATTCGGGTTCTCGCCACATTCGGCACCGATCCTGGCAGCCGCATTCGTGGCTGCGCTCACCGTGTCGGTGCACTCGTTCAGCGTGGCGCAGCCCACTGTGGTGCCCCGCCCGGCCGCGGAACAAGGCCCCAGATTTGCCGACCTGAGCGCCGAGCAGCGAACCGCCCTCAAGCCACTCGAAAAAGATTGGGCCGGCATCGGTTCCGAAGGAAAACGAAAGTGGCTCGACATCGCTGGCCGATTTGGGACCCTCCCGCCCGAAGAGCGCACCCGCATCCAAACCCGCATGTCCGAATGGTCGCGCATGTCTCCCGAACAGCGAGGCAGGGTTCGCCTTCAGTTTCAAGAAGCGACTCAGGCTGCGCCTCGAAACCGACAGGCGCAGTGGGAGGCTTACCAAGCATTGCCTGCGGAGCAAAAGCGCCAACTCGCCTCCCAGGCTGCGTCGGCGCCGTTGAGTGCGGGCACCAAATCGGCTGATGCAAGGTCGCGCGCTGACCGGGGCCCCAAGTCGGCAAAGGACCCGGTGCAAACCAAATCCAACATCGTGCCGAACCCGGCCTTCGCACCCCCACCCCGGACGGTGGCA
>JAYVCL010000035.1:0-5756 GCA_043749975.1 Burkholderiales bacterium | reverse complement strand
ACATCCAGCCGAGCGCAATGGTGATCGTCGGGAACAGGATATGAAACGTGATGTTCGCCGCAAACTGCACGCGGGCCAGGATGAGGGCATCCATGGATTCAGCTCCTTGAATTGGGTTGACTCAACTCTGCGCCCAGAACACCGCGAACCAGCCTTGCGCGTCGAGCCAGCGGTGGCTCGATTGAAAGCCTGCGGCCTTCAGCAGCGCGGCGAATCCGTCGGCGGTGTACTTGTACGAGTTTTCGGTGTGCATGCGCTCGCCCGCATGAAAGCGGCGCGTGCCGCCGGGCCAGGTCACGTGCAGGTCCCGGCGCGCTTCGAGGTGCATTTCAATGCGCGAGCGCTCGGTGTTGAAGAGGCCGATGTGGCGCCAGTCGCGCGGCGAAAAATCACTGCCGATCAGCCGGTTCAGGTGCAGCAACAGGTTCAGGTTGAAGGCCGCCGTGACACCCAGCGCGTCGTCGTAGGCGGGCTGCAGCAGTTCGGTGGCTTTGACCATGTCGATGCCGATCAGCAGGCCGCCATTGCGTGCCTGTTCACGCACACCGGCCAGAAAGGTTCGCGCGTCTTCGGGCGTGAAGTTGCCGATGCTGGAGCCGGGGTAGAAAAACACCGGGCGACCATCGACGCTGCTCGGCGGCAAGCGCAAGGCCTGCGAAAAATCGAGACCCACGCCCACCACGTCGAGCGCCGGGTGCGCTCGCTGCACGGTGCGCAGCGATTCGCGCAAAAAGTCGACCGAAATGTCCACCGCCACATAGCGCGCCGGTTGCAGCGCCGGCATCAGGCCCATGGCCTTGGCGCAGTTGCCAGCCCCCAGGTCGACCAGGGTGCCCACGTTGCCGATGACCTGCGCCATGTGCTGCGCGTGCTCAGCAAAAATGGCCGCTTCGGTGCGTGTGGGGTAGTACTCGGGAAGCTCGGTGATGGCTTCGAACAGGCGTGAGCCGAGCGCGTCGTACAGGAACTTGGGTGAAGTATGGGCCTCGGTCGCCGCCAGGCCGCGAATCAGCTCATCCCGCGCCGCAGCGTGGTCGGCCTGGTCGACCTGGATGAAACGTGGCTGGCGGACGGCGGATGGGGTGGGGTCGGCGGCAGAATTCAAGCGATAACCTTCGGTGCGTTCAGTTGTTGGCCGTGAGCGGGCGTTGCATTGCGGATTTGCCTAAGATGCGCGACCTGCGACATGGCCGCGTTACCCATTTTGACGGGCTTTCTGTTTCGGCTTCGCAGCCTGATTTCAATCACCGCAAGAGGAACACCATGATCAGCCTGTCGCCGTCCCGCACCCTGAAATCCCTGATGACCTGCGCACTGATGGGCTTTGCCGCCGTCAGTCATTCGCAACAGGTGCTTCGCGTCACCGCCATACCGGACGAATCGCCGACCGAACTGGCGCGCAAGTTCGAGCCGCTGGGCAAATACCTCGAAGGCAAGCTCGGCATGAAAGTGGAATTCACGCCGGTCACAGACTATGCCGCCGCAGTGGAAACGCTGGTGAACAAGAAGATCGACCTCGCCTGGTTCGGGGGCTTCACCTTCGTGCAGAGTTCCGTGCGCTCGAATGGCAAGACCATTCCGCTGGTGCAGCGCGAAGAAGACACGGTCTTCAAGTCGGTGTTCATCACCTCGAAAGACAGCGGCATCACCAAACTCGAAGACCTGAAGGGCAAGACGCTGAGCTTCGGCTCGCAGTCCAGCACCTCGGGCCACCTGATGCCGCGCAGCTTTTTGCTGGCGGCCAAGATCGACCCCGACAAAGACCTCAAGCGCGTGAGCTTTTCGGGCGCGCACGACGCGACGATCGCCGCCGTGGCCAGCGGCAAGGTCGATGCTGGCGCACTGAACGTCTCGGTGTGGAACAAGTTCGTCGAAGACAAGAAGTTCGACACCAACGAGGTGAAGGTCTTCTACACCACACCCGCTTACTTCGATTACAACTGGACGGTGCATGCCGACATGCCTGCTGCGCTGCGCGACAAGATCACTCGCGCCTTCCTCGACCTCAACCCGGGCACGCCGCAGGGCGCTGAAATACTGAAGCTGCAACGCGCCGCCAGGTTTGTGCCGACGACGGCCGACAACTACAACGGCATCAAGGCAGCGGCTGAAAACGCCGGCTTGCTGAAGTAAACGCAGCGGCGGCACTCTTGCCCGTTCAGCGCTTGACCGTCCTGCGCTTGCCGGCCCTGCAGTCGCCCGTGCACCAGTTGCCCGCCCGTTTGATCGACATCCAGCTCACGCAACTCAGCGTGCGGCATCCCGCCGCCCGCTCCGACCTGCTCGCCATTCACGCCGTCACGCTGCGTGTGGAACGCGGCGAGGTCATGGCCATCATCGGCCCGTCGGGTGCCGGCAAGACCACCTTGCTGCACGCGATGGCTTGTGCATTGAAGCCGGCCGAGGGCGAGCTTCGGCTGCTCGACACGCAGCCATGGGCCTTGTCGCGGCGGGCCTTGCATCGGCTGCGCGGGCGCTTGTTTCTGGCACCGCAGGTGCCGCCGTTGCCGCCGCGCCAAAGAGTCGTCACCTCGGTGCTGGCGGGGCGGTTGGCGCAGCGCGGGTTCTGGTCCAGCCTGCGCTCGCTGTTCTACCCGCAGGGCATCGATGCGGCGCGCGACGCGCTGGCGCAGTTCGATGTGGCCGACAAACTGTTCGAGCGTGTCGACCGCCTGTCTGGCGGCGAACGGCAACGGGTGGGGCTGGCGCGCGCGCTGGTGTCGGGCGCGCAATTGATCCTGGTCGACGAGCCCTTGTCGGCCCTCGACCCGACACGCTCGAAGCAGGCCATCACGGCGCTCGTGGGGGCAGCGCGGGCCAGCGGTGCCACGCTGGTCACCACCTTGCACCAGGTGGAAGTGGCGCGTGCGCACTTCGAGCGCATCGTGGCGCTGCGCGACGGGCGCATGGTGTTCGATGCGCCGGCTGCCGAGGTCACCGATGCCATGCTGCGCCAGTTGTATGCCGACCATGAAGACGAGCTGACCGAGGGGCTGGAAGGCGCGGCACCGTTCTTCGATCCGAGCCCCGACATTGCCGGTGGGTCAGGCGCGTCGGGCGGGTCGGGCGGGTCGGGCGTGATGCGGCCCGTCACCTGCCGTTGAACCAGGCCGAGCATGCAAGCGAGCGTGTCGGCACCCCCGCTGCGTGACCCCGCAAGCCGTGGCCGTTGGGCCACGCTGCTGATCGGCGCGGTGCTGCTGTGGCCGCTGCTGCTGTGGACCGAGTTCAAGCCCTGGGAGTTGCTGGACCCGCGCAGCCTGAAGTCGAGCTTCAGGTTCCTGTCCGACTTCGTGCCGCCCAAGCACGACGCCGAGTTTTTGAAGCTCATGCTGGCCGAGACCTGGCGCACCGTGGCCATCGCCACCGCCGGGCTGACGCTGGCCTTCGTGGTGGCCGTGCCGCTGGCACTGGTGTCGACCGCGCGGCTGTCCGTCTCGTCGCTCACCGGACGCATGGCGACTGCGCCGTATGCCTTGCGCCAGGCCGCGCGCTGGTCGGCCATCGTGTTGCGCAGCGTGCCCGAACTGGTGTGGGCGCTAATCTTCGTTCGCGTGGTCGGCCTGGGCCCGACCTCGGGCGTGATCGCCATCGGCATCGCCTATGGCGGCATGCTGGGCAAGGTCTACGCCGAGATTCTGGAAAGCGGCGACGCCGCGCCCACGCAGGCCCTGTTGCGCAACGGGGCAGGCCGCATGCAGGCCTTCTTCTACGGCACGCTGCCGCAGTGTTCGACCGAGCTGGTCAGCTACACCGTGTACCGCTGGGAATGCGCCATCCGCTCATCGGTGGTGTTGGGCTTCGTCGGCGCAGGCGGTCTGGGCCAACAGCTCGACACCGCAGCCAAGATGTTTTCGGGCGGCGAGGTCAGCACCATCCTCATCATCTTCATGTTGCTGGTGGCGATGGCCGACCGCCTGAGTGCCTGGCTGCGCAAGGAACTGGGATGAAGCTCGTGGCCAACGTCATGCTGCGCGGCAGGTGCAAAGCCTGCTGGGTGACGGCGGGCATCGTGCTTGTCATCGGTGCCAGCTTCTGGTCGCTGAACCTGAAGTGGGACGAATTTTTGGCCCCCGACGCGATGCTGAAAATGGCTGAATTCCTGGGCGGTTTCTTTCCGCCTGAAACCTCGCCGCCGTTCCTGGCCAAGACCTGGAACGCGCTGCTCGAAACGCTGGCCATGTCGGCGCTGGGCACGCTGCTGGCGGCTGTCGCCGGCTTGCTGCTGGCCTTGCCCGCCAGCAAGGTGCATGCGGGCGACAAGGCCCGCGCCAAGCCCTTCGTGCGCTTGCTGCTCAACGCGCTGCGCAGCGTGCCCGAACTGGTGTGGGCGTCGTTGTTGTTGATTGCAGCCGGGCTCGGGCCATTCCCCGGCACGCTGGCGCTGGCGCTGCACACCAGCGGCGTGCTCGGCCGCCTGTTTGCCGAGAGCATCGAGAACGCCGCGCCCGGCCCGGCATTTGCGCTGCGGGTGCGCGGTGTCGGCGAAGCGCGGGTGTTCTTGTATGCCACCTTGCCGCAGATCTGGCCGCAAGTCATCAGCTACACCTTGTACCGCTGGGAGAACAACATCCGCGCTGCCGCCGTGCTCGGGGTGGTAGGCGCTGGTGGCCTGGGCCAGTTGCTGAGCTTTCACATGGGACTGTTCCATATGAACAAGACGGCCACCATTCTGGGCGCCATGCTGCTGATGGTGGCTGCGGTGGACTGGAGCAGTGACAGGTTGAGGCGGGCGCTGGCTTGAGTCCGCCGGTCTGACTCCGGTTTACCCGCAACTGGTGGCCGCACGGCGACCCCCTACGGTTTCATTGCAGCACTATGCGCCTGGCCCGGCATGGCGTCCTTGCCATGGTCAGAGAGCTGGACATCAAACCATTGGTGCAGGGCCGCCACCAACGTACCGTCGCTCGTCTTGTAGGTCAGCTCCGCGCCGCCCTTGACATTCTTGTACGCAATCGCGATCCGGCCCAGCGATGCTGACTGCAGCGCAGCCAGGCCGGGCATGGCATGGCCTGGCCGTGGATGTGGATGTGGCTGGGGCCGGAGAAGTCGCCTTTTAGAAACTGTGCGCGTATGTCCCGCAAGTGCAGGCGCACCAGCTTGACCTGGGCCGCGTCACCGGCCTGCTTGGCTATAACTCGCTGCACGCCGCCTTCAGCGGTCTTGCTGAAGATATGGGTGGTGGCGGCCAGGCTAAAGGGCATCACGTCCTTGCTGCGCTTGGCCACGTCTGCCTGGCGTTGCGGGTCGGCCATGGCGGCCATGTGGGCGACATGGTCGATCTGGGTGTGGTCCGTGCTGAGGGGCCGCCCATGGGCTGGGCATGGCTAGCTGCCGCAAGGGCAATCAGTGTGAATGTCCATGTAGTGGCCTATGTGGTGTCGGGTACCCGTAGGTCTCAAGACACCATCAGGCCATGTGCGTCAGCAAGATAATGCCCCGATCGGTACGTAGCTGGCTGCCATAAACGGCGGCAGACGGGTAAGCCAACTCATGCAATTGGGCTGCCAGAAAGCGGGCACTGGCCACTGGCAGCTCGCGCTGCAATGCGGGTCCAGGATGTGCTCCATACCTGACTTTCAATTTTGACGGTCAGCTTCGGAGAAAATTGACCGGCTCCAGCAGACTGACAGCGGCCGTAGAAATTTCAGAACTGGTCGCTCCAAACCGGTCACCGAACTCTGCAACCCGAATGTCGGCTGTGTGGCGACGATTGGAGTACCCGCACCCGACCAGAAGCGGTCCTTCTTCACTAC
>JAYVCL010000034.1:0-4357 GCA_043749975.1 Burkholderiales bacterium | reverse complement strand
AGGGGCCGTGCGTCGGCCGTGGTTCAGGCAGTGGTTCCGCTGCCCCCGCCGACCTCGCGTTTCGCGGACCGTTTCGCGCCGCCGCGCCCACCCACTCGGGTGATGAACCAAGTGATGACGGACGCGCCCAGACCGGTCTTGAAGATGGACCCCAAGCTGGCCAATGCCTGGAAATCGAAAGCGGGCAAGGACCTGTCCGAGCCTGAGCTGTTCGCGATGCCCGAGTCCGAGTACATGAACGACAAGCAGTTGGAGTTCTTTCGCGTTCGCTTGCAAACCTTGAAGGACGACTTGCTCGACAACGCCGGTGAGACCACCGAGCACCTGCGCGAAGACACGTCCATCGTCCCCGACCCGGCCGACCGCGCGACGATCGAAGAAGAACATGCGCTCGAGTTGCGCACCCGCGACCGCGAACGCAAGCTGCTGAAGAAAATTTCTCAGTCGCTGGGCCGAATCGACGCGGGCGACTACGGTTTCTGTGACGAAACCGGCGAACCCATCGGGCTGGGTCGCTTGATCGCCCGCCCCACCGCTACACTTTCTCTTGAAGCCCAACAACGGCGCGAGCTGAAGCAAAAGATGTTCGGCGACTGAGAGACCGCATCTGCGGCGCTCACGCATCCCATGTCGGAACCCAAAGACACGACGAGTTTCTTTCGCAAGGTCGTCAAGTTCGTGGCCAACCCGGCCACCGAATGGAGCGACCTGAGCCCGCCTTCGAGCGAAGCGCGTGAGACCGAGTTCGCCAAGTCCGAGTTGAAAGCGATGATCGAGCGCAAGCGGCGCAACGATTTCGTCCGCAAGCGCGAGTTCGACATGCTGCGCAAGGTGCGCCGCGAAGGTTTGTCGCCAGAGCAGTTGGCCGCCCTCGGAGGCTCTTCGCGCCTGGACGACTCCGAAGCCCGCATGCCGGACAACGGTGCCAAGCCCGACAGCGGCGTGAAGGCGAAGATCGACGAGATCGAACAGCAGATGGTCGGCGACACCTACTCGGGTGCCATGCGTCGGGTGCCCGATTTCTACAACGCCCCGACCCAGCCCGCAGCGATGCAAGCCCACGCGCCGCCCGCCAGCAGGCCAGCTCCGCTGGCGCGGGAAGGTTGGGTGGTCGATTCAGACGCCATGCCGCGCAGCGCCCCGGCGGCCGCGCCTGCCGAGGCTGTCGTGAACTCCGCCGTCTCGCCGCTGCCGCCGCTCGATTTCGATGCGGCGCCGGGCGACTTCGCGCACCCGTTTTCGGCGGACGTCAGCGAAGTGGTGCACGACCCCGACCTCGACGAAGCGGTGATCGCCTTCGCGAACGCCGATTTCGAACTGTGCGAGCAGTCGTTGGCGGGGCTGACCGGCTTCAACGGCAGCCGCGCGCAGCACGCTGAAACCTGGTTGGTGCTGTTCGACCTGTACCGCGCCATTGGCCAGCAGCACAAGTTCGAAAGCCTGGCGCTCGACTATGCGCAGCAGTTCGGTTGGTCGGCACCTCAGTGGTTTTCGATGCCCAGGCTGGTGGCCGAAGCCGCCAGCGAAGAACGCCCGAGCAGCTCGCGCATCGACGGCCAGGTGGGCTGGGTCTGCCCCGAGTTCGTGGACGCCGATGCGGTGGCCAGGCTGCGTTCGCAGACGCTGCAAATGCCGCTGCCCTGGGTCTTCGACTTTGCCGCGTTGCGCAGCATCGACGCCGAAGCCTGTGCCCGGATGAGTGAGTTGTTTCGCGCCTGGATCGTGCAGAAGCTGGACATGCGCTGGTTGAGCGGCGACCGCCTGTTCACTATTCTTGCCGACGCCTCGCCCACCGGCGTGCGCGACGTGGACCCGGCCTATTGGCAACTGCGCCTGGATGCGCTTCGGATGGCCAACCGACCCGATCAGTTCGACGAAGCCGCCATCGACTACTGCGTGACCTACGAGGTGTCGCCGCCCTCCTGGGAGCGCGCGTTGTGCCAGGTGCGGGTCAGCGGCTCTGATCAAAGCACCACTTCGCCGCCCTTGTCGGTGGTCAGCGAGGTGTCGACCAGCTTCGTCGAATCGCAACTCGCGGACGACGTTGGCCTGGTTCAAATGGCCGGGGTCGAACTGTCGGGGCAACTCGTGGGCGACATCGGGCCGATCCTGAAAAAGATGGACCTGCAACTCGGCAACTCGGCCTTCGTCAACGTGTCGTGTGCGCGCCTGATCCGGGTCGATTTCATTGCCGCCGGCGACCTGCTCAACTGGGTGCTGGCGCGGCGCGGCGAAAGCCGCAGCGTGAGCTTCATCGAAGCGCATCGGCTGGTGGCGCTGTTCTTTGGCGCGATGGGCATCAACGAGCACGCCAAAGTCAAAGTTCGCGTCGTCTGACCTGGTGCCGCTGCGCCAGCTTGCAATCCGTTTACACGGCGGCACCTGCACCCCATGGAAAACTATCACGGCACCACCATCGTCAGCGTGCGCCGCGGCAACCTGGTCGCCTTGGGCGGTGATGGCCAGGTGACGCTGGGCAACATCGTGGTCAAGGCCACGGCCCGCAAGGTGCGCAAGCTGCACCACAACCAGGTGCTGGCCGGCTTTGCCGGTGCCACCGCCGATGCGTTCACGCTGTTCGAGCGCTTCGAGGCCAAGCTCGAAAAGCACCAGGGCCACCTGGTGCGCGCGGCCATCGAACTGACCAAGGATTGGCGCACCGACCGGGTGCTGCGCCGCCTGGAAGCCATGCTGGCCGTGGCCGACAAAGAGGCCTCGCTGATCATCACCGGCAACGGCGATGTGCTGGAACCCGAGCACGGCATCATCTCGATCGGCTCGGGTGGTGCCTTCGCGCAGGCCGCAGCGCGTGCGCTGATCGAGCACACGCAAATGACGCCGCAAGAGGTGGTGAAACGGTCGTTGGAGATTGCCGGCGACCTGTGCATCTACACCAACCAGAACCACACCATCGAGGTTCTGGAATGACCCCGCAAGAGATCGTTTCCGAACTCGACCGCCACATCGTGGGCCAGGCCAACGCCAAGCGAGCGGTGGCCATTGCGATGCGCAACCGCTGGCGGCGCCAGCAGGTGGACGAGAAGTTGCGCGGGGAGATCACGCCGAAGAACATCTTGATGATCGGCCCCACCGGCGTGGGCAAGACCGAAATCGCGCGCCGCCTGGCCAAGCTGGCCGACGCGCCCTTCATCAAGGTCGAAGCCACCAAGTTCACCGAAGTGGGCTATGTCGGCAAGGATGTCGATTCCATCATCCGCGACTTGATCGACATGGCCGTGAAGCAGGAGCGCGAAGCCGCCATGCGCCGCCACCGCAGCCTGGCCGAAGACGCCGCCGAAGACCGCGTGCTCGACATCCTGGTGCCGCCGCCGCGCGCTTCCAGCGCCGACTTCGGCTTGTCCGCCACGGCCTTGCCCGCACCCGACAGCAGCACCCGCCAAGTGATGCGCAAGCGCTTGCGCGAAGGGCTGCTTGCCGACAAGGAAGTCGAGGTGGATGTGGCCGATGCCAAGCCCACGCTGGAGATCATGGGCCCGGCAGGCATGGAAGACATGGCCGAGCAGCTCAAGGGCATGTTCGCCAACATGGGCAACGTCAAACGCAAGACGCGCAAGCTGAAGATCGCCGAGGCCCTGAAGCTGTTGCTCGAAGAAGAAGCGGCCAAGCTGGTCAACGAAGAAGAGATCCGGGCCACCGCGCTGGCCAATGCCGAGCAGAACGGAATCGTCTTCATCGACGAGATCGACAAGGTGGTGTCGCGCTCTGACTCACAGGGTGCCGAGGTGTCGCGCCAGGGCGTGCAGCGCGACCTGCTGCCGCTGGTCGAGGGCACCACCGTGAGCACCAAGTACGGCGCGGTCAAGACCGACCACATCCTGTTTATCGCATCGGGCGCGTTTCACCTGGCCAAGCCGAGCGATTTGATCCCTGAATTGCAAGGGCGCTTTCCGATTCGGGTCGAGCTGGGCCCGTTGAGCGTCGACGACTTCGAGGCCATTTTGACCAGCACCCACGCGAGCCTGGTCAAGCAGTACCAGGCCCTGCTGGCCACCGAAGGGGTGACGCTGGAGCTGACGCCCGATGGCATTCGCCGCCTGGCGCAAATTGCTTTCGAAGTCAACGAGCGCACCGAAAACATCGGTGCCCGCCGGCTGGCCACCGTGATGGAGCGGCTACTCGACGAGGTGAGCTTCAACGCCCCCAACATGAGCGGGCAAAGCGTGTCGCTCGGCGCTGCCGAGGTCGATGCCAAGCTGGCCGAACTGGCGAAGAACGAAGACCTGTCGCGCTACATTCTCTAAGAACCTATCCGTAAATAATATTGATCGTGAGTGGCACTTTTCGGAACGCGATGATCGCTGCGGCGATGTGGTTGAGGGCGATGAAGCTGCGATGG
>JAYVCL010000033.1:0-6056 GCA_043749975.1 Burkholderiales bacterium | reverse complement strand
TGACGCCGAACTCGAAGATGCGGTGCGTGTAGTCCCAGTAGTCCGCCAGGTTCTCGCCCTTGTAGGCAAAGATCGGCGTGCCCACCGCCACCAGGGCGGCGGCGGCGTGGTCTTGCGTCGAGTAGATGTTGCAAGAGGCCCAACGCACTTGCGCGCCCAGGGCTTGCAGCGTCTCGATCAACACGGCGGTCTGAATCGTCATGTGGATGCTGCCGGTGACGCGTGCGCCCTTCAGCGGCTGCGTCTTCGCGAACTCTTCGCGAATCGCCATCAGGCCGGGCATCTCGGTTTCGGCGATCTTGATTTCCTTGCGTCCCCAGGCGGCAAGCGCCAGGTCGGCAACGGCGTAATCGGCGGTGGGTTTTAGAACAGCGTTCATGGTCAGGCTCCGTTAAGAATGGAACCCGCACCTGCGTTTTCTTGGGAGCGGCTCGAAGAGCTTGGGCCTCACCCACGAAGACTGTCGTGCGGGTGAGCGCGGTTGCATGAAGATTTCCGAGCCTAGGGCACAGGGTGCCTTGCAACGCTCCTCGGAAAGGAAATGGATTGTAGACGGCCTGCGCAAGGCGGTGTTCTAGGAGCGGCTATTCCAGAAACTGCGCCTGAGTGTCCTGCGCCCCGTGCAGGATGCGAATCAACACGTCCGCATCGACGGGTTGAAAGAAGATAACGTGGTGTCCGTGGGCGCAAGATCGCAAGTGCTCGTCGAACTCCGGCCGCGCCCGATAGACCAGCGGTGCCAACGCGATTTTGGCGCACTGACCGCGCAGTTCGGCCAGATAGCTCCGCGCGCGTCGCGGGTTGTTTTGAGCAATGTAGTCGCCGATGCCTTCGAGATCGGCTTCTGCCAAGGGCGTGAAGCTGACCCGTTTCACACCTTCTGGCCCAATTGGGCGCGGTACTTGGCCTCCAGTCGGGTGAACACTTGGTCGGCGCTCCGACCTTTGCCGCTTTTCAGCCCTGCGGTGATGGCAGATCTGAGCTCAGCCAGCTTCATGTCGTTGTGCCGCTCCTGGTCTTCGAGCAGCCGCAGCCCAGCGCGAACCACTTCGCTGACGTTGTTGTAGCGCCCGGACTCGACCTGGTCGCGAACAAAGGTTTCAAAGTGATGGCTGAGGGCAACGCTGGTGGGCATGGCGGATGTCTACTAAAAGGTAATAAAAATTAGTATAGCGACCATCTTGAGCGCCATCAAGTGGTGCCGGGCGGATGTCGCACTGATTGGCTATGCAAGACTTGTTGCATGACCGACCCGCTTCCGCAGCCCTGGCACCAATTCCCGCAGGCCGCGGCCCGCGCCGTGCGCGGCGTGCTGACCGACATCGACGACACCCTGACCAGCGCCGGAGCCATCACGCCCGACGCGCTGGACGCGCTGGCGATGTTGCGTGCGGCGGGCATCCCGGTGTTCGCCGTGACCGGGCGGCCGATGGGCTGGAGCGAGGCGTTTGCACGCGAGTGGCCGCTGAACGCCATCGTGGCCGAAAACGGCGCGGTGGCCCTGTTCCGCGACGGCGGGCATTTGCGCATCGAGTACGAACAGTCGCAAAGCACGCGTGCCCGCAACACACTGCGCTTGAACGAGATCGCGGCACGCCTGTTGCGCGAGGTGCCGGGTGCCGCGCTGGCGCAAGACAGCGCCGGGCGCGTCACCGACATCGCCGTCGACCACAGCGAGTTCGCGCACCTGGCACCGGCGCAGATTGAACAGGTGGTCGGCCTGATGCGCAGCCAAGGCATGACCGCCACGGTGAGTTCGATCCACATCAACGGCTGGTTCGGCACGCACGACAAACTGAGCGGCGCGCGCTGGATCGTGCGCCGGCTGTTGAACATCGACATCGACGCCGAGCGGTCGCGCTGGGTCTATGTGGGCGACTCCACCAACGACCAGTCGATGTTCGGCCACTTCCCGCTCAGCGTGGGCGTGGCCAACCTGCTGAGCTTCAAGGCGCAGTTGTCGGTGTGGCCCACCTACCTGACCGAAGGTGAACGCGGCAGCGGTTTTGCCGAGGTGGCGCGCACGCTGGTGGCGGCACGCGCATGAAGCACGCGCCGTCGAGCCCTGCTGCCACCTTGCTGATCGCCGCAGCGTTGGCCCTCGGTGCCGCCGTGTCGCTCGGTTTGGCGCGCTTTTCCTACGCGCTGCTGTTGCCGCCAATGCGGGCCGACCTGGGCTGGAGCTACTTCACGGCGGGGGCCATGAACACGGCCAACGCGGCCGGCTATTTGCTGGGCGCGCTGCTGGCCCCGCGCGCCCTGATGCGCATCGGCGCGCGCAACTTGTTGCTCGGCGGCAGTGCCGCCACCGCGCTGCTGCTGGCCGTGCACGGCATGGTGCTGGGCGACAGCGCCCTGTTCGTGTTGCGGCTGCTGACCGGCGTCACCAGTGCGGCCGTTTTCGTGTCGGGCGGGTTGCTGGCGGCACGACTCGGTACCGGCCATGCCAGCGCGGGCCTGGTGCTGGGCGTGTACTACGGCGGCACCGGCGTGGGCATCATCGCCTCGGCCTTGCTGGTGCCGCCGCTGACCGCGCGGGCGCTGGCCCATGCCTGGCAGGGGGCGTGGTGGGCGCTGGCGGTGGCCGCGCTGTTGGCCACCGGCGTGACGGCCTGGGCCACGCGCCGCAGTGTGAAATCGCCCTTGCTGAACCCGGCCGCCGCGGTGGCGTTTCGATGGCGGCCGTTCGGCTTCGCGCTGGGGTCGTACTTCATGTTCGGCCTGGGCTACATCGGCTACATGACCTTCGTGATCACGCTGCTGCGTGAACAGAATCTGAGCGACGCGCAGATCGTCGGCTTCTACATCGTGCTGGGCCTGGGCGTGATCGCCTCGTCGTGGCTGTGGGCTGCGGTGCTGCAGCGGTTTCGTGGCGGCCAGGCGCTGAGCCTGCTCAACGCGCTGCTGGCCCTGGCCACGCTGCTGCCGGTGTTGAGCCGCCACCCGCTGGTGGTGTTCGCCTCGGGCGCGCTGTTCGGCAGCGTGTTTCTGTCGCTGGTGGCGTCGACCACGGCCCTGGTGCGACACAACCTGCCGGCGGCGGGATGGTCGGGCGGCATCGCGGCCTTCACCGTGGTGTTCGCGGCCGGGCAGATCATCGGCCCCAGTGCGGTCGGGTGGGTGGCCGATGGGCCGGGCGGGCTGCGGCTGGGGCTGGCCGGATCGGCAGCCGTGCTGGCGCTGGCTGCGCTGTTGGCTTGGGGGCAGAAGCCGCTGCCGACCGATGGCGCGCCGCAGCGTTGATCAGGCCATGCCCAAAAAGCTGCGCATGCGTTCGAGTTCGCGGTCCAGCTCGCGCCGAAAAATCGCGTCGCGCGGGCGCTTGCCCGTCACGTAGCCGAGTTCGGCCTTCAGTGCGCCGCTGCTCACCGACAGGTTGCCCCAGCCGATGACGTGGTCGCGCCACAGCAGCGGCAGCGTGTAGTAACCGCGCACGCGTTTCGGGGCCGGTGTGTAGGCCTCGAAGCGGTAAGCCCAGCCCCACAGCAGTTCGAAGCGGCGGCGGTCCCACACCACCGGGTCGAACGGGGCCAGCAGGCGCACCGCGTCGGTGGCCGCATGCCGCTTCGAAGCCGGGTTTTCGCCGGCCGGCCAGTACCAGTCGACCCCGTCCACCACGGCGTGCGGCAGCCGTGCCTTGGCCCGCGCGAGCGCGTCGCGGCGCAGGTGCGCCCACTGCGGCGCGCCGGCGCGCAGGTGGCTGACCAGTTCGCTCAAGCTGCGCGCGGGCAGCGGGGCGTACTTGCGCACGATCACGTCGACCAGCGTGTCGAGCGCTGCGGCAGGGTCGGTCACGGCGTCGTGCGCCAAGCGTGCGGCATACAGCCGCACGCCACCCTCGCGCCGCGCAATGCGCAGCAGGCCGCGGTAGTGCATGCCGTCGAGCAACTGCGTGCTCGCGTTGGTCGAGCCGCCGAACCAGTTGCTGACGCGACCATGGTCGAAATGCGCGTCCACCTCGCGTGGGTGCACCACGCCGCGCTCACGCACGAAGTCGAGCACCGCTTGCGCCTGCGCCCAGCGCGCCTGCGGCCACACGCTGCGCGGTGTGCGCGGGTGCATCAGCGCGTGCGTCTGGCGCGGCAGGAAGCCGTAGTTGACGAAGAAGTCTTCTTCGACGCCGAGCTTTGCATAGCGCCGCTCCAGGTCGCCCGCACAGTAGCCCGTCACGCGGTGGCGCAGCGTCAGGTCTTGCGCCCGCGCCGGGGCACGAATCGGGTCTGCCTGCACAAAGCCCAGCCTGGCGATTGCGCGCGGCAGCGTGGTCGGTGTGAACAGGCTGCGCGCGACGGCGTGGCGGCGCAGGTGGTCGAGGCTGATCGGCATCGACTCTTCAGCGCAGCAGTTCCATGCCCAGCCGCTTCGCGGCTTTGGCGTCGAAGGTCACGACACGCGCACCACGCTGCTCGGCCAGCGCCACGATCAGGCAGTCGTGCCAATCGACGCCACCGGTCCGGTAGCGCGGCAAGGCGCTGCGCACGGCCGCAGCGTCTTGCAGTTCCAGCACAGAAGTGTCGAGCAGGTCGGACAGGATGTCGGCGATGAGCGTCGCGCCCGCAGCGTATCGACTCTGCATCACCCACACCGTTTCCAGCAGTGCCACCACGCTGACAAAGCCGCGCTCGGCCGGGCTCAGGCGCTGCTCGATGAGGCGCGTTGCGGCGGCGGATTGCTTCGCGTCGTCTTGCGCCAGGTAGCGCACCAGCACGTTGGTATCGAGCGCCAGCATCAGCGTGCGCCGACGAGCGCACGTTGCCTGGCGATGGACAGGTTCATGTCCGCCACCGAGACCGGTGCTGAAGGCGCTGCCAACCTGCCCTTGAGACGACGCACATCCCCCGCAGGGGGCAACAGCCGCACGCCATCGGCGTCGAGCACGAAGCGCAGCACCGAACCCTGAACCAGCCCGAGCCGCTTGCGCACATCGCCAGGGATCACGACTTGGCCTTTGCTGGAGACCGTGGCGGAGAGTTCGTGTTTCATGGAATGCAGCCTTGAAGCTTGAAGCGGTCGTGGTAAGACAGTATGCCTTACCGGGGCCGCCTCCAACGCACGTCGGCACCAGCCCAGGTCTGGCGGCTGCGAGTTCGCATGCAACCAGCTTTCGAACTTCTCTGACTTGTTGGCCCCATTTGAGAGGCTGATGCGATAAAAAGAGAGTCTAATTAGGCTCAGAAATTAAAAATTGAGGTCCCAAATGAAGATCGCCATGCATCAATTCAAGGCAGGACTGTCGCGCTACGTGGCGCAGGCGCGCGCTGGCGAGGTGATCGAGATCACCTCGCACGACAAGCCGGTGGCTCGGCTGATCGGCGTGCCCGAGGCGATTCCGGCCGGCATCGGGAGAGTGATCGCCAGTGGCGCGGCCACCTGGTCCGGCCGCAAATTCGAGTTGCCTCCTCGGCTACGTTTGGCGCCGGGCGGCCAGTCCTTGAGCGAGATGGTCATCGAGGATCGCGGGTGATCGTGTTCTGCGATACCTCGGCATTGCTCAAGCTGTTTGTCGAAGAGGAGCACTCCGAGTCCATGGCAGCCACCGCGTTGGCCGCCGAATCGCTGGCGGTTTCGCGTCTCACCTGGGCCGAGGTCATGTCGGCGATCGCCCGGCGCGCGCGCGAGATGCCGCGTGACGCCGCGGCGCTGGCAAAGGCGCGGCAGGCGTTTGTCGATCGATGGCCAGACTTCGTGACGATGGAAGTCACGCAGTGGGTCGTCGAACAGGCCGGTGAGTATGCCGAGGCCTTCGCACTGCGGGCCTATGACAGCCTGCAACTGGCAACGTTGCAGACCTTGCGCTCGCAGGTGGACGAGGAGGTGCGCTTTGCATGCTTCGATTCGCGCCTGCGCAAGGCGGCTGCAGTGCTGGGGATCGCCGGGGTTTGAGGCGGACGCCCCGCGCCGGTGCCCCGAAGGTCGCCGGCGCGACCGCGTGCCCTACAGGCCGGCTGCGGCCCTCGGGGCCGCAGCTTTGTCGGTGCGTTCCCACGAAAACTCCGGCTCCTCGCGCCCGAAGTGCCCATACGCCGCCGTCTTTTCGTAGATCGGGCGCAGCAGAT
>JAYVCL010000032.1:0-9838 GCA_043749975.1 Burkholderiales bacterium | reverse complement strand
CCCACCCCCCACTCGACACCACCGCAAGGGGGATGCCGTGGCCGGCGCTGGAGCCAGACACTGATCCTTTCAGTGCCGCCTTACCGGAGTGCCCAATGGCCCGTTTCAGCTTCAGCCCGCCCCGTTTGACCCGCCCGCTTCAGTGGAGCGCGAGGGGCTTGTTGTGCGCGACCCCGCGCCGGGATTCCCATCCGAAGGTGCCGAGTCGGGGCAGCGCCGGGTGGCACGATTCGAGTTGGGATTTGACGCAAGGCCTGAGCATTCATGAAGGGCTGCCCAGCGACGCGAAGCTGGACGAATGGATCGATGCGGCACTGCTGGCGTGAGGGTGAGTGATGGTGAGTGATGGTGAGTGATGGTGACTGACGACGCGTCGGCGTGTCACCGTGCTAATCTGGTCAGCATGACTAGAAAAACACCCACCGTGACCAACACGCCTGCGCAGCCTGCGCAGAGTCGTTGGCGCCTTCAGGACGCCAAGGCTCGATTCAGCGAGCTGGTGCGCTTGGCGCACAGCGATGGGCCGCAGCATGTCACGCTGCATGGTCGCGATGCCGTGGTGGTTGTCGACGCCGGCGAGTTTCGCCGCCTGAAGGGCACCCGGACCGGGATGTTGCTGATCGAGGCCCTTCAGGCGTCGCCGCATCGCGAGGTCGAGATCGCACCGCGCCGGTCGGCCATGCCGGTGCGGGCGGTCAAGCTGTGAGTGGCTGGCTGCTCGACACCAATGTCATTTCAGAATTGCGCCGACCACGCCCCAATGCGCGCGTGCGAGCTTTTGTCGCCCACCAAGCGCTGGAGGAACTTTTCGTCAGCACAGCGACGTTTGCCGAGATCCGCTACGGCATCGAGACGGTCGGCGATCCGATTCGGCGCGCCGAGCTCAATGATTGGCTGCTGCACAGAGTGCGGCCCATGTTCGACCAACGCGTGCTTGAAGTTTGCGAAGATGTCATGTTCAAGTGGCGTCTGCTGGTCGAAGACGGGCGCAAGGCCGGGCACACTTTTTCACAACCCGACCTGATCATCGCGGCCACCGCCCTCCACCACGGGCTGACGGTCGTGACCCGCGACACCGGTGATTACAAGCTCGCACGGGTCCCGCTGTTGAATCCGTGGATCGAGGATGCGCCTTGAGTTTGTTCGTGGCGCAGCGTGGCCGCGCAGTCGCTCAACGCGGTGGCTTCAGCCGTTCTTGCGTCACATCTTTCATCACATCCCTCACCGCATCCCCCAAGGCAATCACCGCCATCGCGTAGTAGCTCGACCAGTTGTAGCGCGTGATGGCGTAGAAGTTGGACGTGCCGGCGACGTAGCTCGGCGCAGCAGGGCCGTTTTGCAATTCGACCAGGGCCAATTTGCTCTCGACCGCCTGCGCAGCGTCGCTCAGCCGCGCGCCGCGCTCGGCGAACTCTTGCGGGCTGAACAGCGGCACGATGTCGGGGCCGAGCAGGGCAATTCGGTCTGCGCTGTCCACCGGCACGGCGACCTCGAAATGCGTCGCCAGGCCCGGTTGCCAACCGAACTGCGCCAGGTAGTGGGCCACGCTGCCGATGGCGTCGGCGCTGCTGCGGTGCAGGTCGATGTGGCCGTCGCCATCGAAGTCGACCGCATGCTGCAGCACGCTGCTGGGCATGAACTGCGGCAGGCCCATCGCGCCAGCAAAGCTGCCCATGGTGACCAGCGGATCGCCGCCTTGGGCTTGGCACATCACCAGGTAGTTTTCGAGTTCGCCGCGAAAGAAGTCGCTGCGGTTCTTGCGCCCTGGCGGGAAGTCGAACGCCAAGGTCGCCAGCGCGTCGAGCACCCGAAAGTTGCCGGTCTGTTGCCCGTACAAGGTCTCGACGCCGATGATGCCGACGATGATTTCCGCGGGCACGCCGTAGCGCTCTTCGGCCAGGCTCAGCCAGCCTTCGTTGGCGCGCCAAAAGGCCGCTCCGGCGCGAATGCGCACCGGCTCGACGAAGCGCGCCTTGTACGCAGCCCAGTTCTTGGCGGTGCCCGCAGGCGGCGGCATGATGAAACGGGCGACGCTGGGAATGAAGCGCGCCTGCGCCAGCGTGGCTTGTGTTTGCGCCGCATCGAAACCATGCCGCTCGGCCACGCTGGCGGCAAACGCCATCACGTCCTCGCGTTGGCCATAGGCGGCCACGTCGGGCGCAGCGTCGGTTTGCGCCACAGGCAGGTGATGCGGCTGCTTGGCGAGCACCGTGGCCGAAGCCAGCGTGAGTGCGGCGGCCACCGAGGCGGCGACCGAGATGGCGACCGAATTGGCGACCGAATTGGCGACGACTGTGCAGTCGTTGCGCAACAAAGCGAGATTGAATTTCACCCGCAGATTATCCGTGCCGCGCCAGTTTTGCCGCCGCCACGATGCGCCGTGTCAGCCCGGTGTCGGGTCGCTGCAGGCTGTGGCGGCCATAGCGCTGCGCATCGAGCGTTTCCAACAGCGCGGCCAGCGAACGGCCTCGGTCAACCAGCCGCTCGCGCACCCGCCGCGCCAGCGTGCGCGGTGCCTCGTGCGCAGCGGCTTCGATGCCCAAGCTGAGCAGGGCGGCGCGCAGGCGGCGCATCTGCCGCACCCAGGGGTCGACACGGCGGTGGTCCCACCAGGCCCATGCCGCACCCGTCAACGCCAGCGAACTGAGCGCACCGATCAGCAGCAGCGCCATGTCTTCCCAATCGGGCGCTGCGAAACCCAGCCGCTTCAGCAGGTCGATTTGCTGGCCGCGCGAGTAGTTCATCACCCACTGGTTCCAGCGGTTGTTCACGGCTTCCCAATTCTTGCGCAGGCTGTCCAGCAGCGCCGGGCTCAGGACGGCGAAGGTGTTCATCACAAAGCCGGGTGCGGGCACCAGGCTGCGCGTGCGCTCGATGCGGTCGGGTGCCACAGCCGCGGTGGGGTCGGCGCGCACCCAGCCTTCACCTGGCTGCCAATACTCGGCCCAGGCGTGGGCATGGCGCTGACGCACGATGGTGTAGCCGTCGATCGGCAGCGGGTCGGCCCCTTGGTAGCCGGTGACGATGCGGGCCGGCACATCGAGCGCACGCATCACCACCACGAAGGCAGACGCAAAGTGTTCGCAGAAGCCGGCTTTGCGGTCGAGCCAGAACTCGTCGATGGTGCTGCGCGCATCGGCCTCGCCGTACAGGCCCGGTGCCAGCGTGTACGAGTAGCCGCCGCTGCGGATGTGGGCCAGCACCACCTGCGCCAGCGTGCGCGCTGCAGCGGTGGCGTATCGGGGGTCGCGGCGCAGTGCCGCCGCCCATTCCATGGTGCGTGGGTTGTAGCCGGGCGGCAAGTCGACGTGGTCTCGCAATCCCAACACCGCTTGCTGCGGCCCGTGCCGAAAACCAAGGTGCGCCTGGGCTTCGAAGCGCAAGCGCTCGAACACCGGGCGGTCGGCAGTCCATTGCAAATCGTCTCGCTGTTGGATGCGGTGGCCGGCCACCTCGCCGACGCTGGTGGTGGCTTCGAGCAAGGGCAGCACATTCAGGCGCAGCGGCTCCAGCGTAATTTCGTAGCGAATTGCCGGGCCGCGCACGCGCAGTTCGGCGCGCGGCGTGACGGCGGGCGCGAAGCCGGGTGTCAGCGGCGTCCACTCGACGCCGTCGAAGCGGGTCAGCACCGGGCCGCGAAAGTACAGCGCAGCGGCGGGTGGCAGCGGGTCGATGAAGCGAATGCGCATGGCGATGCTGTCGTCTTGCGCCACCTCGGCCACCGAGCCCAGCCGCATGCTGTTCGACAGGCCGGTGGGTGTGGCCCCGTCTCTGGGAACGCCCCACAGCGGCCCGATGCGCGGGAACAGCGCAAACATCAAGACCATCAACGGCGCACCCAGCAGCGCGGTGCGGGCGGCCAGCGAACCGGCGCGTCTCAGGCTCGGCCGGCCGACCGGCATGTTGGCCAGCACCAGCGCGGTCAGCAGCCCCCACACCGACACCAGCATGGCGGCGGCCACCGCCATCGACTGCGAATACAGGAAGTGCGTGAGGATCAAAAAGAAGCCGAGGAAGAAGACCACGAAGGCATCACGCCGGGCCCGCAGCTCCAGCATCTTCAGCGCCATCAGCGCCACCGCCATCGTCACACCGGCGTCTTTGCCCAGCAGCGTGCGATAGCTCCACAACGTGAGGCCGGCGGCCAGCATCAGCACCGCCACCAACACCCAGCGGCCCGGCAGCGGCGCGTTGAGCAGCGCCAGCCTGCCGCGCCACAGCAGCACCGCGCCGGTGAGCAGGGCGCACCACAGCGGCAGGTGCGACAAGTGCGGCAGCACCGTCCACGCGATCACGGCGAGCAAGAACAAGGTGTCGCGTGCTTCGCGCGGCAGGTGGCGCAGGGCGGGGGGCCATGAAGCGATGCTCATGCGGATGCTCTTGCTGGTCCCCACGCTCATGCCCACGCTCATGACCATGTCGCCAGCACCTCCAGGCACGCGCGCCGGTGTGCGTCGCCCACCTGGGGTGGCAGCTCGGCACCCGGCATGCGAAGCCCGTAGCGCACGCCGGCGCGGTCGGCGGCCAGCACCCAGGCGGCAAGGCGCGACAGGCGGGCTTCGGCGGGCAGCGGGCTGCAGGCCTGCCAGTCGAGCCACAGCTCGCGCTGTGACGACGCGGTGCTGTCGCGGCTGACCAGTTCGCCGCCGGTCTGCATCGCTTTGGCGGCCTTCTTCCACACCACCATCTTCAGCGGGTCGCCGCGCCGATAAGCGCGAATGCCCTCGATCTCACCGCCGTCGGAACTGGCCGACCGGGTCGGCCCGCCCGGCACCGGGCGCGCTGCCGGCAACGGCGGGCCGGGCCGCTCGGGCCTCGGGTACACCAGCACCTGCGCGGCGGGGCGCCACACCGACCAGGCGCGAAACAGGCCGGTGGGAAAGCAGGTTTGCGCACCGAGCGCTGGCACTGCGTGGCGGCCGCGGCGCGGCGGCACAAAGCTGACCCGCGCGGTGAACTGCCCGCCGGCGGGCACGTCGATCCAGGCCAGCGAATGCCAGTCGGCCGATTCGACCTTCATGCCGATGCCGAAGCGCTCGCTGCCCGGGCTGGACAAGACCGCCTCCAGAATGGCGGGCTCGTCGGCAAACACCGGCGCGGGCGCGCGCAAATGCAGCGTCAAGCCGCGCAAGGTGGCGTGGGTGAGGTGCATCGACACCACGCCGCAGCCGGCCAGCAAGAACGTCAACACATAGCCCAGGTTGAGCTGGTAGTTGATCGAAGCCAGCAACAGCACGAACAAGGTGAACGCGAACAGCAGCCCCGCCTTGGTGGGCAGGATGTAGACGTTGCGCTGCGTCAGCAGCAGGCTGTCGGTGCGCGGCAGGCGGGCTTGCCACCAGGCGCGAAAACGGTTCCGCACGAACGCCAGTGGACGGGGCCAGCGGGGCATCCGAACCTGGCCAGCGCGGCGGGCCGGTGTCGTCAAGGCAAGGGCACTGCCGCGATCATGGCGCGCACCTGCTCGACCCGCCCGCGTCCGGCTCCGGCCACCGGCACCAGGCGGTGCGCCACGGTTTGCGGCAACACGGCCTGAATGTCGTCGGGGGCCACATGGTCGCGCTGGTCGAGCAGGGCGCGTGCCTTGGCGGCACGCAGCACCGCGATGCCGGCACGCGGGCTCAGGCCCTCGACGAACCACACACCCGAGCGCGTGGCTGCGATCAGCGCTTGCAGATAGTCCAGCAGCGCCTCGCCGGCATGCACGGCCAGCACCGCGCGTTGCGCCGCCAGCAGGTCGTCGGGCGTCATCACCGGGCGCAGGTGGTTCACCGCCTCGCGCCGGTCGGCACCGGCCAGCAATTCGCGTTCGCTGGCACGGTCGGGGTAGCCCAGGGTGATGCACATCAGGAAGCGGTCGAGTTGCGATTCGGGCAGCGGGTAGGTGCCGAGCTGGTCCGACGGGTTTTGCGTGGCGATCACAAAAAACGGCCGCGGCAGCGGGCGCGTTTCGCCTTCCACCGTGACCTGGTGTTCTTCCATCGCCTCCAGCAGTGCGCTTTGGGTTTTCGGCCCGGCGCGGTTGATCTCGTCGGCCAGCAGCACCTGCGCGAACACCGGGCCGGGGTGGAACACGAACGACTCCTTGCTGCGCTCGTAGACGCTGACGCCGATCAGGTCCGAGGGCATCAAGTCGGCGGTGAACTGCATGCGCGAAAAGCGCAGCCCCAGCGACACCGCCAGCGCGTGCGCCAAGGTGGTTTTGCCGACGCCGGGAACGTCTTCGATCAGCAGGTGTCCACCGGCCAGCAAGCATGCGATGCAGTCTTCGATCTGCGCCCGTTTGCCCACGATGATCGTGCTAATCTGATCTGCGAGCTGGGTGAGTTGGTCGGCCAATGCGATGGGTGGGTGCAGTTGCAACGGCTGATTCATGCTGCGCACGTTACCCGAAATGACCACTTCTCAATACGCCGATGACCACTGCCTTTTACAGCCATCCCGAGTGCCGAAGCCACGACATGGGTGCCGGCCACCCCGAGTGCCCGCAGCGGCTCGACGCCATCGACGACCACCTGATCTCCACCGGGCTGGAGGTGGCGCTGCAAAGGCGTGAGGCACCGCTGGCGAACCTGGGCGACGTGGGCCTGGCGCACGCTTCGGGCCATGTCGCGGAGTTGCGCGAGTTGCTGGCCCGTGTGAGCGAATCGGGGCAGCCGCAGGCGATCGACCCCGACACGGTGGCCGGCCCCGGCACCTGGAACGCGGTGCTGCGTGCCGCCGGTGCGGCCGTGGCGGCCACCGACGCGGTCATCGACGGCGAGGTGGAGAACGCCTTTTGCGCCGTGCGCCCGCCGGGCCACCACGCCACGCGCGACCAGGCCATGGGCTTTTGTTTTTTCAACAACGTGTGCATTGCGGCGCGCCATGCGCTGGACGTGCGCGGCCTGCAGCGGGTGGCCATCGTCGACTTCGACGTGCACCACGGCAATGGCACCGAAGACATCATCGCCGGCGACGAGCGGGTGCTGATGGTGAGTTTTTTTCAGCACCCGCTGTACCCCAACAGCGGCGGCGTGCCCAAGGGCACCAACATGGTCAACCTGCCTGTGCCGGCCTACACCCGGGGGGCAGAAATTCGCGAGCTGATCGAAGCCATGTGGATGCCGCGCCTGAACGAGTTCAAGCCCGAGATGATCTTCATTTCAGCCGGCTTCGACGCTCACCGTGAAGACGAGCTCGGCCAGCTCGGCCTGATCGAGGCCGACTACGAATGGATCACCCAGCGCATCAAGTGGGTGGCCGATCGGCATGCGCAGGGGCGCATCGTGTCTTGCCTGGAGGGCGGCTACGCCCTGGGCGCGCTGGCTCGCAGCGTGGCCTCGCATCTGCGTGTGCTGGCCGGGCTGGAACTGGGACGCTGAGCGGGCATGGCCAAACCGCTGAACACCGACGAACTCGTCGATCTGCTGACGGCCCTGGTCCACCCTGATTCGCTGATTGCCCTGTCGATCCTGACGGCGTGTTTGCTGCTGGCCTGGGCGCTGGTGCGCCTGGTGCGCGGGCGCGAGAGCGTCGAGGGCTCGATCTGGTTCGGCGAGCGCATCGTCGACGGCGTGCTGTTCCCGGTGGCCGCCCTGGTGCTGGCCTACGCGGCCAAGTTGATGCTGGCGGGCACGGTGAACGCGGCGGTGTTCAAGCTGGCGATCCCCATCTTGCTGTCGCTGCTGGTGATCCGGCTCACGGTGCGGGTGCTCAGGGCCAGCTTCCCCGGTTCGCGCTGGATGCGCGTTTTCGAGCGCAGCGTGTCGTGGGCGGCGTGGGCCGCGGTGGTGCTGTGGGTCACCGGCATCCTGCCGCTGCTGCTCGACGCGATGGAAGACATCCGCTGGAAGATCGGTGCCGCCCATGTGTCTTTGCGCGACATGTTCGAAGGTGCTTTCACCGGCGCGCTGGTGATGATGCTGGCGCTGTGGGTTTCGGCCGCTATCGAGAAGCAGTTGCTGCGCGGCACCGGCAGCACGCTGTCGGTGCGCATGATGGTGTCCAACCTGGTTCGCGTGCTGCTGCTGTTCGTCGGGCTGTTGCTGACGCTGTCGGCGGTGGGCATCGACCTGACCGCGCTGAGCGTGCTGGGCGGCGCGGTGGGGGTGGGCCTGGGCTTCGGCTTGCAAAAGATCGCGGCCAACTACATCAGCGGCTTCGTGATCCTGGCCGAACGCTCGCTGCGCATCGGCGACATGGTGAAGGTCGACGGCTTCGAGGGCCGCATCACCGACATCCGCACCCGCTACACCGTGATCCGCTCGCTGGGCGGGCGCGAGGCGATCTTGCCCAACGAAATGCTGATCACGCAGCGGGTCGAAAACTCGTCGCTGGCCGACCCGCGCGTGCTGCTGTCGAGCACGGTTCAAGTGGCTTACGGCACCGATGTGCAAGCGCTGCAGCCCAAGCTGCAAGCCGCCATGGCCGGCGTTGCACGCGTCATCAACGACCCCGCCCCGGCGGTCCAGCTCAGCGCCTTTGCCGCCGACGGCATGGAATTGACCCTGCAATTCTGGATTCGCGATCCCGAAAACGGCCAAGGCAATGTGCGCTCGGATGTCAACCTCGCGGTGCTGGCGGTGCTTGACGCCGAGCACATCCAGATACCGTTCCCGCAGCGGGTGATGCACACCATCCCGGCGCTGACCGCCCCGGCATTCGGACCCGCGGGATCGGCACCCGAAGCGAAGGGCCCGGCATGAAGACGACAGTGCGCGGGCTCGTTGCGCTGCTCGTCGCCGCGGTGCTGCTGGCGGCGTGCGCGGTGCCGCCTCTGGAGCTCGAGTACCGCGCCCCCGAGCTGTCGCGCCAAGCCCCCGAGGCCGCCAGCGGCTACACCGAAAAACCCGGCTGGTCGGCGCAGAAATTCATGGTCGCCGCGGCCAACCCGCTGGCCACCGATGCGGGCTTCCAGGTGCTGCGCGCCGGCGGCAGTGCGGTCGACGCAGCCATCGCGGTGCAAATGGTGTTGACCCTGGTCGAGCCGCAGTCGTCGGGCATCGGCGGCGGCTTGTTTTTGCTGCACCACGACGGCAAGCAGGTGCTGGCCTACGATGGCCGCGAGACCGCGCCGGCAGCCGCCACGCCCGGGTTGTTCATGCAAAACGGCAAGCCGATGGACTTCATGCAAGGCGTGGTCGGTGGCCGTTCGGTGGGCACGCCGGGCGTGTTGCGGGCCCTGGAAATGGCGCACGCCAAACACGGCGAGCTGCCGTGGCGCGCGCTGTTTCAGCCGGCCATTCAACTGGCCGAGCAAGGCTTTGCCATCAGCCCGCGACTGGCCGCCTTGCTGCGTGACGAATCGGCCCTGCCGCTGCGCGACGACGCGCAGGCGCGCGCCTATTTTTTCGACGCTGCCGGTACGCCCAAACAAGCCGCAACGCTGCTGCGCAACCCGCAGCTCGCCGAGGTGCTGCGCGACGTGGCCGAGCGCGGACCGGTGGCCTTTCATGAAGGCGCGGTGGCGCGCGAGATCGCAGCCAAAGTGCGCAGCCACGCGACCAACCCCGGCCTGTTGACCGAAGCCGACCTGGCCGGCTACCGCGCCAAAGTGCGCCAGCCGCTGTGCTTCGACTACAAGGCCTGGCGCCTGTGCGGCATGCCGCCACCGTCCAGCGGGTCGCTGGCGCTGGGTCAGATGCTCGGCATCTTGTCGCACCACCCGCTGGCGGCCGCCACGCCGGTGCAAACAAGCGCCGGCCTGGAGCCCAGCGCCGACGCGGTGCACCTGTTCAGCGAAGCCGGCCGGCTCGCTTATGCCGACCGGGCCCGCTTCGTGGCCGACCCCGATTTCGTGCCGCTGCCCGGTGGCAATGCCGACGCCTTGCTGAGCCCGCGCTACCTGCAGCAACGC
>JAYVCL010000031.1:0-5070 GCA_043749975.1 Burkholderiales bacterium | reverse complement strand
CATCCAGATAACCATCGTGCGCAAGCACCAAGGGCAAGCGGCGTCGCGGCAGCACCGATTGCGGCTGCTCATGCACCCTCCCCTCATAGCGCACACCGTGCGGCAGCAGGCGTGGCAGCCAGCTCGGTGCCTGCCCCACGCTGCCGTTGGCCAGATCGAAATCGCTGGCCACGCTGATCTGGCCGATGAAGCCGGCCGCTTGCGCGCGCAGTGTCGCCAGCGAATCGCCGCCCTGGGTGATCCATTCATCGGCGTCGAGCACCAGGCGCCAGGGCGCATCGGTCAGCGCGAGTGCGGCGTTGCGCGCGGCGGCGAAGTCGTCGGCCCAGTCGAAGTGCGCCACGCGTGCGCCGCAGCGCTGTGCGATGGCGGCGGTCGCGTCGACCGAACCGGTGTCGAGCACCCAGATCTCGTCGACCCAGGGGCGGGCGCTGAGCAGGCAACGCTCGATGCAGCGCGCTTCGTTGCGAACGATCATGACCAGGGCAATCGAGTTCATGGCGGCGGGCATCCAGACGGCCTGTGGTGACCGCGCCGAGTCGAACACGGTGCCGTGCGATCAACGCAGTCATGAAACCCACGGATCGACCGCTTATCGGCCCATCGAGGCGCTCGGCAGGGCCGTGCAGATTTTTCACAGCGCTGCAAATTTCGTCTCAAGTTGGGAAATCGGCGCTCCGATAACCCTCCCAACGCACTTGGAGTTCCAGGTTCGTGGTCCGGTCAGCCGGCCGAGGCAACGGGCGCCTTGAAGGCCCGCTTTCAAAGCACCCGCACAAAGCACCCGCACGTGACGCCGGCAACCAGGCCGGGAATCAATCAACCAAAGGAATATTTATCATGCCGATGACGATCAACACCAACGTGAATTCGCTGAATGCACAGCGCAGCCTGAGCGGCTCGCAAATGTCGCTCGCCACATCGATGGCCCGCCTGTCTTCAGGCCTGCGGATCAATTCCGCCAAGGACGACGCCGCCGGCCTGGCGATTGCCGACCGAATGAACGCACAGGTTCGCGGCATCAACGTGGCCATTCGCAATGCCAACGACGGCATCTCGATGGCGCAAACGGCTGAAGGCGCACTGTCCACCGTGACCGACGCCCTGCAGCGCATGCGTGAACTCGCCGTTCAGGCACAAAACGGAACCAACAGCACCTCCGACCGCGCCAACAGCGACACGGAATACCAGGCGCTGTCGCAAGAAATCACCCGCATCGCCGCGCAGACCAAGTTCAACGGCTCGGCCATCATCGGCGCCAGCGCCGGTGCTCAGGTGTTCCAGGTCGGTGCCAACAACGGCGACACGCTGAACATCACCACCACCACGGTGACCACGGTGGGCGGCAGCCTGACCACGGCCGCCAACGCCTCGACCGCTGTGGCCGCGCTCGACACCGCGCTCGACACGATCACCACCAGCCGGGCCAGCTACGGTGCCGCCATGAACCGCTTCAGCCTGGCGATCTCGAACCTGGCTATTTCGGGCGAGAACCAGTCCGCTGCACGCGGTCGCATCATGGATGCCGACTTTGCTTCCGAGACGGCCAACCTGTCCCGCGCCCAGATCCTGCAGCAGGCTGGCACGGCAATGGTGTCGCAGGCCAATCAGTTGCCGAATCAGGTGATGGCGCTGCTGCGCTGAGCAGCACAACAGCAGCGTTCGGGCACCAGCCCCGACGACTCGGTTTTTCAATGCTGTCTCTTCAAGCCGCCCCTCGGGGCGGCTTTTTCGTGGGTCCCGCTCTTGGGTCCATCTCTTGGGTCCATCTCGTGGGTCCATCAACGCCTGGAAATGGCCGGTCGGAGCACATCTATTCAATTGATTCGGGCACTCAAGGCTGTAGAAAATCCATTCACAGGCCGCAACGTCACTTGGTCTGAAAAAACCGGCACCCCGCCGGCAGCCTTTGATTTCTACAGGAGCGCCCTCCATGCCACAAACCATCAACACCAACCTCTCTTCGCTGAACGCGCAGCGCAACCTGAGTGGCTCGCAAATGTCGCTGGCGACATCGATGCAACGCCTGTCTTCGGGGCTGCGCGTCAACTCCGCCAAAGACGACGCCGCCGGCCTGGCGATTGCCAGCCGCATGGACGCGCAAGTGCGCGGTGCCAACGTGGCGATCCGCAATGCCAACGACGGCATTTCGCTGGCGCAAACGGCTGAAGGTGCCTTGGCCACCGTGACCGACGCATTTCAGCGCATGCGCGAACTCGCCGTGCAAGCGCAGAACGGCTCGAACGGCACCGGCGACCGTGCCAACCTGGATACGGAATTCCAGGCGCTGTCGCTCGAGATCACCCGCATTGCCACGCAGACAAAATTCAACGGCACGGCCATCGTCGGCGCCGGTGCCGGGGCGCAGGTGTTCCAGGTCGGTGCCAACAACGGCGACACGCTGACCGTCACCACGACGGCGGTGGCCACCGTGGGCGGCGGCTTGACCACGCCAGCGGCAGCCTCGACCGCGCTGGCTGCCATCGACGCCGAGCTCGACAACATCACCACCAGCCGCGCCAGTTACGGTGCGGCGATGAACCGCTTCGGGTTCGCGATCTCGAACCTGGCGATCACGGCCGAGAACCAGTCGGCCGCACGCAGCCGCATCATGGACGCCGACTTCGCCGCCGAGACCGCCAACCAGGCACGCGCGCAGATTCTTCAGCAGGCTGGCAATGCGATGGTGGCGCAGGCCAACCAGTTGCCGAATCAGGTGATGGCGCTGCTGCGCGGCTGACCCGCCCGGCCAGCGCGCCGGCAAAATTCAGGCAAGCGGCTCAGGTCCGCTCAAGTCCGCTCAAGTCCGCGCCCGGTAGGCCGATAGCTGACTCAGCGGCCCGGCCGACAGCATGGCTTGTGTCGTGGCGTCGGGGCGCACACCCACCGGTGTCGCCTGCGACGCCGCGCGCACTTTGCGCACTTTGAAAAGGCTTGCACATGGCGACGATCAGTTCAGCGGGCATCGGCAGCGGCCTGGATGTCAATTCGATCATCACGCAGTTGATGGCCATCGAGCGACAGCCGCTGACCACGCTGCAGACGAAGCAAACATCGATCCAGAGCACCGTCTCGGAGTACGGCAAGATCAAGAGCGCACTCTCCACGCTGCGCGACCTGGCCAGCAAACTCGCCGGCACCTCGACCTGGGTGCAAAGCGTCAGCACCTCGTCGAACACCGCTGCCGTCAGTGCCACCACCAGCGGTTCGACGCCGGGCAATTATTCGGTCGCGGTGCAGACGCTGGCCAGCGTGCAGACGCTCGCCACCGGCGTCTTCGCGTCGACCGCCGCCACGCCGGGTGGCGGAACGCTGCACATCGAACTCGGCACCTGGGGTGCCGGGCAAACCACGTTCACACCGAAAGCCGGTGCCACCGCCATCGACATCAGCCTGGCGGCCACCGACACGCTGACCGACGTGCGCGACAAGATCAACACGGCCGGTGCCGGCGTGACCGCGCTCATCATGACCGACGCGAACGGCTCGCGGCTGCTGCTGCGTTCGAACACCAGTGGCGCCGAGAACGCGTTTCGGAGTTCCGGCGTTGCGGCGCTGGGCTTCGACCCGTCGGCAGGCGCCAGCGCGATGACGCAGACGCAGACCGCCGCCAACGCCGCGGCCACCGTCAACGGCCTGGCCGTCAGCTCACCGACCAACACGCTGGCCAACATCGTCGACGGCCTGACCTTGAACCTCACCGCAGTGACGACGAGCCCGGTGAGCATCGACGTGGTCACCGACAAGGAGGCGCTGAAGAAAACGCTGACGGCGTTCGCCGAGGCTTACAGCGCCGTCGTCAAAATGATTTCCACCGACACCAAATACGACCCCGTCGGCAAGAAGGGCGGGCTCTTGCAAGGCGACGGCGCGGTGGTCGGCCTGCAAATGCAACTGCGCAGCCTGGTGGGGGCCACATCAGGTGCATCGACCGCCTTCGCCCACCTGTCCGACGTGGGCTTGCAATTGCAAGGCGACGGGTCGATGGCGGTCAATGCCACTCGACTCGACAACGCGCTGGCCAACCTGCCCGAGCTGAGAAAGTCGTTCTCGAACTCCAGCCTCACCGACCCGACCCTGGACGGTTTTGCCAAGCGCTTTCGCGTCGTGACCGACAGCATGCTGGCCGGCGACGGTGCCTTGGCGACGCGCACCGACGGTTTGGGCCAACAGTTGCAAAGAAACCAGAAAAGCCAGGACACCCTGACCCTGCGCCTGAGCGGTATCGAGAAGCGCATGCGCGCCCAGTACAGCGCGCTCGACGCCACCATGGCCCGCCTCAACGGCACCAGCAGCTACGTGACGCAGCAGATCGCTGCGTACAACCAGTCGGGTCGATAAGGCTTGCGCGGCTGACCTGCGGCTTGATGGGCGGGATGGGGGGTGAGATCGCCGTGTGCATGCGTGCGCGGCTCGCAGCCGTACTGCAACCATTCGCCCCCATCCCGGCCTTCCCCCGATAGGGGAAGGAGTGAACGGGCGCTTCGCGCGGGATCTGGTTTGGGAGGCATTTCTAGCCTTCGAAAACTCAAGTCGCCAGCAGTGATACCGATACTCAAAGCACGCCCACATCAGGAAAGCAACGCCGTCATGTTCGCTCCCGCTGCCGCTCACCGCAACACCTCCAACGCCTTCGCCGGCACCTATCGCCAGATCGGCATCGAGACCGGCGTGGCCGCTGCCTCGCCACACCAACTGGTGCTGATGTTGTTCGACGGATTCAACGACGCCGTCGCACAAGCCCGCCTTGCCTTGCAGCTCCGACAGATCGAAGCCAAAGGGCGAGCCATCGGGCGCGCCGCGCGCATCGTCGAAGAAGGCCTGAAGGCTTCGCTGGATCTCAAAGCCGGAGGCAAGCTGGCGCAAGATCTGATGGCGCTGTATGGCTACGTGACGCTGCGCCTGACCCAGGCCAACTTGCACAACGACGCCGCAGCACTCGACGAATGCGTGCGCCTGATCGAGCCGCTGCGCAGCGCCTGGATCGCGATCCGGCCCGGTCTTCCGGCAGCAGCGAACGTTCAGTGACATGAGCCTCATCCAACCCAACGGAGCCCGCATGAACGCCAC
>JAYVCL010000030.1:0-7751 GCA_043749975.1 Burkholderiales bacterium | reverse complement strand
CCGACATCGCGGTGTACCGCGATCAGCCGGATCGCGAAGCGATGTTCACGACGCCGGAGTACGTGTTCAAGGACGGCGTGCAAGTGGCGCGCGCCGGGCGAATCACCTCTGTGCCGGTGGGCGGCACGCACTTCGTCGAGCCCGACTATGACCGCGGCATCGAGAAGACCTTGCGCAAGCATTTGGCCGCGCACGGTTCGGTCAACTTCGACCACATCGCCATCGGCCATGACGAGCTGTGCAGTTGCTGCAACGGCGGGCGGCTGTTGCCGACGGCGTGTTTTGAATCTGCATCATGAGCAAGCCGTTGCAACTCAACGGCGTGCTCATCGACGACGGCTTCGCCGAGGCCTTCCCGATGAAGGCGACGCGCATCGTCATCACCGCTCACACCGCAGCTTGGGCGCGCACCGCTGCGGTGTCGATGACCGGCTTCGCGACCTCGGTGATCGCCTGTGGCTGCGAGGCCGGCATCGAGCGCGAGTTGCAGCCGGGCCAGACACCCGATGGCCGGCCAGGCATCGCCGTGCTGGTGTTTTCGATGTCAGGCAAAGAGTTGGCCAAGCAAGTCGAGCGCCGCGTCGGTCAATGCGTTTTGACCTGCCCGACGACCGCAGTCTTCGCCGGCATCCAGGACGGAGAAGCCATCGCGCTGGGCAAGAACCTGCGCTTCTTCGGCGACGGTTGGCAGATATCGAAAGTGATCGACGGCCTGCGCTATTGGCGCGTGCCGGTGATGGACGGCGAGTTCGTGGCGCAAGAAACCACGGCCGTGGTCAAAGGCGTGGGCGGCGGCAACCTGCTTCTGCTGTGCACCGACACCGACAGCGCCTTGACCGTGGCCGAAGCAGCCGTTGTGGCGATGAAAAAACTGCCGAATGTGATCATGCCGTTCCCCGGCGGCGTGGTGCGCTCGGGCTCGAAAGTGGGCAGCAAATACGCGGCACTCAGCGCATCGACCAATGATGCGTTTTGCCCCAGCCTGGTCGGCCTGGCCGACAAGACCGAGCTGACGCCGCAGATGCGCTGCGTGATGGAGATCGTGATCGACGGGTTGACCGAGGCCGATGTCGGCGCGGCCATGCGCGTGGGCATGCAGGCCGGCATCGCCATCGGCGCGGCGGGCGGCTTGCTGCGCATTTCGGCCGGCAACTACGGCGGCAAGCTGGGCCCGTTTCACTTTCATCTGCACAAGCTGCTGGCCGACGGGGGCACGCCGTGAGCGGCTGGCGTTTCAGCCTCAAACAGGCACCGGCGCTGCGGGTGGATCTGCGCGGCATCACGCCGGCCGTGCTGGCCCCCCTGTCGCTCGCCGAGGTCGAGCGGCAGCCGGTGGGCTACGGCAACGCGATGTTGGCGTTGGCTGAATTCTTCAAGATCGAGCCGGACACCCGCGCTGCCACCGAAGACACCCTCGTCTTCGACGCCGACCTGTCCCGCTTCGACCGCGTCGGCTGGCAAATGAGCGGCGGCCACATCCTCGTCGAGGGCAGCGTCGGCCACTACGCGGGCGGCTGCATGACGGCTGGCGAGCTGTGCGTCAAAGGCGACGCCGGCCTGCTGGCGGCTTGCGAAATGGCCGGCGGCAAGCTCAGCGTCGATGGCAGCGTGGACGACTTCGCGGCCAGCACCTTGCCGGGCAGCATGGACGGCATGCGCGGCGGCAGCTTCATCGTCAAGGGTCATGCGGGCGCGCGCTTCGGTGACCGCATGCGGCGCGGCACGGCGCTGGTGTTCGGCAACGCCGGCGACTTTTTGGCGTCACGCATGGTGGCCGGCACGATTGCCGTGGGCGGGCACGCCGGTGCGCATGTGGGCTACGGCATGCGGCGCGGCAGTGTGGTGTTTGCCTCAACCACAAAGTCGGTTCCAGCACCTGCCAGCATCAGCGCGAGCTTCGTGCCGGCGATTGCCGAGACCGACGTGTTCTGGCAGTTGCTGGCGCGCGATCTGGCACGCCATGGCGGCCCGTTTTCCGGGCTGGCCTCGATGCGCATCGAGCGCCACCTGGGCGACCTCGCGGCTGGCGGCAAGGGCGAGTTGATCTTCGCCCGGTAGCTGACCCGATCGCTGCCCCGATCGCTGGCGCCGCTGTCTGACAAGGCCGTTTTCTGTTCTTTTTTTTTGGAGTCACTCTCATGACCAACAACCACGTGGTCCACGCCGGTGAAGCCACCGTTTTCGCGCGCGAAGGGCAGTTCACCGATGCCATGCCCGAGATCCTGATCGGCTCTACCTCCGGCCCGGTCGGCCAGGCCTTTGCCAACATGATGGCGCAGAGCAAGGGCCACACCGCGATGTTCGCGATCCGTGCCTGCAATCAAATGGTGCGGCCCGCCACCATCGTCGTGCCGAAGGTGACCCTGAAGAACTTCGCCAACATCGACCTGTTCGGCGGGGTGGTGCAGGGCGCCACGGCCGATGCGGTGGTCGACTGCCTGATCGAAGGCATCATCCCCAAGGCGCTGGCCAACGAGCTGTGCATCATCAGCCTGGTGTGGATCGACCCGCGCTGCGCCACCGACCCGAACTTCGACAAAAAAGACATGTACCGCACCAACTACGAAGCCACCAAGCTGGCGATCCAGCGGGCGCTGAACAACGAGCCGTCGGTCGACGAGCTGATCGCGAACCGGCACAGGATCAAGCACGACATGGACGACTGGAGCTGAGGTTCGATGGGCGCAGCCGACCTCGAGTGTTTCGCGCTGCTCGACGACCGCGAGTCGACCGCCGGGCGGCCCACGAGCCGGCTCTATCAAGGCTTCGAGCGCGAGCACCGCTGCGTCGATCCGGCCGGGCTCGATGCCCTGTGGGCACGGGTCGACGCCGACCAGCGCGGCGGGCTGCACGCGGTGCTGCTGCTCGACTACGAATGGGGTGCCAAGCTGTTGCAGGCGGGCCACGAGCGGCTCGGTGCAGGCGACGCGTCGGCGCTGCGCGTGCTGATGTTTCGCGAGCTGCGCCGGCTGTCTGCGATGCAGGCGGGCGAGTGGCTGTCGCAGCGCGAGCCGCAGCGGTGTTCGGGCGTGATGAACCTCGCGCCCAGCGTGGAGCGCCCCGAGTTCACGCAATCCATCGCGCAAATTCACGCGGCCATTGCCGCCGGCGAGACCTACCAGGTCAACTACACCTACCGGCTGCACGGCCAGGCGTATGGATCGCCGCTGGCGCTGTACCGAAGACTGCGCGAGCGCCAACCGGTGGCCTACGGCGCGCTGATCGCGTTGCCCGCAGACGACGCTTCGGCAACTGGCACGACGCATGTGTTGTCGTGCTCGCCGGAACTCTTTTTGCGCCACGAAAACGGCCTGCTCACCGCCCGCCCGATGAAGGGCACAGCCGCGCGCGTGCATGGCGCTGAAGGCGACAGCGAGACGGCGCGCCACCTGTCGCTCGACATCAAGAACCGGGCCGAAAACCTGATGATCGTCGACCTGCTGCGCAACGATCTGGGTCGCATCGCGCAGACGGGCAGCGTGAAGGTGCCCGAGCTGTTCGCCGTCGAACCCTACAGCACGGTGTTCCAGATGACATCCACCGTGCAGGCGCGGCTGAAGCCCGAGATTGCCTTTCCCGACGTGTTGCGCGCCGCGTTCCCGTGCGGCTCGATCACCGGCGCGCCCAAGCACCACACGATGCAATTGATCGCCGGCCTGGAGAGCACGCCACGCGGACTCTATTGCGGTGCCATCGGCTGGATCGATGCGCCGCAGGGCGAGGTGCCGCAGGGCAAGGTGCCGCAGCGCCTCGTGGGCTGCGGCGACTTCTGCCTTTCGGTGGCGATCCGCACCCTCACGCTGGGGCGCGACGTGCAGGGCCTGCGGCCAGCGAGCCTGGGCATCGGTGCCGGCATCGTGGCCGACAGCCGGGCCGACGACGAGTTTGAAGAATGCCGCTTGAAGGCGCGCTTCCTGACCGGGCTCGATCCCGGTTTCGCCCTGTTCGAAACCCTGCGCGCGACACCTGAAAACGGAGCCCGCCACCTTAACCGCCACCTCGCGCGGCTGGCCCACAGTGCGGCCGTGCTGGGCTTCGCGTTCGACCGCGATGCGCTGCTCGAAGCGCTTGCCATGGCGGTTCAGGCGCTGCCGCCGAGCGGGGTGTCGCGGCTGCGCCTGGAGTTGGCGCATCACGGGCGCATCACGGTCACCAGCGCTGCGTTGTCGCCGCTGCCCGACGGCCAGGTCGAGTTGCTGATTGCGCCCGAGCCGCTGGCAGGCGGCGACCCGTTGTCGCGGCACAAGACCACGGTGCGCGAGCACTACGACGCCGGCGTGCGTGCGGCTGAGCGGCAGGGGGCGTTCGACAGCCTGTTCTTCACGCGCACCGGCCGGCTGGTGGAAGGCGGACGCAGCAATGTGTTCGTGTTGCTCGGCGGCCGTTGGTGGACGCCGCCGCTGAGCGACGGTGCGCTGCCTGGCGTGATGCGCGCGATGCTGCTCGAAGACCCGGCCTGGGGCGGCGGCGAACGCACGCTGTACCTGGGCGACCTGCAAAGCGCGCGCTCCATCGTCGTTTGCAATTCGCTGCGCGGCGCGATTCCGGCACGGCTGGCCGGGGTGCCGCCATGAACCTGGCGCTGTTCGACCTCGACCACACGCTGATCCCGTTCGACAGCGGCATGGCGTGGACGCAATTTCTGGTCCGCCGCGGCGTCTTGTCGACCGACGCCGAAGCGACGTACCTGGCCTACTGCCACCAGTACGTGGCCGGCACGCTCGACATCCGTGCGATGCACCGCGCGAGTCTCCAGCCCTTGCTTCGCCACCCGCGCGCGATGCTGACGCCGTGGCTGCGCGAGTTCGAGACCGAGATGGCTGCAAGGCTGCCCTCCGACATGCGTGATCTGTTGCGACGGCACTCTGACGCGGGCGATCTGTGCGCGATCGTCACCGCCACCGAGCGCTTCATTGCCGAGCCGTTCGCGCGCCAGTTCGGCGTCGCGCACCTGATCGCCACCGAGGCGGCGACGGTCGATGGCTTGCCGGGCTCGACATTCACCGGCGAGATCGACGGTGAGCCCTGCTTTCGCGAACACAAGGTGATACGCGTCGAAGCCTGGCTGGCCGCGCGGCCTTCAGGCTCGGGCCAGCGGCTGTCGGACTTCGCGCAAAGCTGGTTCTATTCCGATTCGGCCAGTGACCTGCCGCTGCTGTGCGCGGTGTCGAACCCGGTCGCGGTGCGGCCCGACACGCGGCTGCGCGCGCATGCACTGCAGGCGGGTTGGCGCATCGTTTGACGCAGGCATCGTGTGCAGCGGCCTCGATTTCGATGCGCGGCTGACTTGGAACACGCATCAACCACGCACACCACGCGCGCTTCGCAGCCGTCTGCGCAACGGTGCCGCGCCGTGCGCAACATAGCGCGCCAGCAGCAGACACAGCGCCAGCGCCGCCAGCGCCACGCGCGCGTCGGTGCGAACCGGCACCGGCTTGGCCAGCGCGGGTGACATCAACGCCGCCGCCAGGCCCTGCGGCCCGTTCGGCGGCTGCAAGTGAAAAAACGCCATGCCCTGCTCGCGCGCGAGCAGGCGCAAATAGCCTTCGCGCAGCGACGACAGGTGTTCGCTGCCCGGCGTCGCACCGAGCGCCGGAGCGGCCAACGCGACGCGATCGTCGATCAGCGGTTCGCCGCTGACGCTGCCGCCGCGGCCCTGGCTGCGCGGGTCGGTCTGCATCACTTCGTCAGCGCGCCAAAAGCCGATCGAGCGGCCCTGCGGGTCGACCTTGGGAATCGGCGACGGCGTCAGTTCGCCGATACCGACGATCAGCCCCGGCACCTCGCCCGGCTTGTCGTCGAAGGCGGGGCGGTAACGCGGGTTCAGCGGCGGCGACTCCTGACCGTCGGTAATGAACACCAGCGACGGCTTGCCCGGCAACAGCTTGGCCACGCCGATGCCGCTGTGAACGCCCTTGGCGATTTCACTGTTGCCCGACCAGGCCATGCGGCCATCGATTTGCGCCAGCGTGGCGCGCAGTTCGCTCAGGTTGGCGCAGACCTCGACCGGGGCGAACAGCAGGAACGAACGGTACTCGGTGAAGATGGCCCAGCCGAGCTTCGATCCGCACGGCAGTTGCAACAGCGATTCGCGCAAGGCGTGCTTGGCGTAGACCAGACGCGACACCGGTTTGCCGTCGAGTTGGGCGTCGGTGACGTTCATGCTTTGGGTCACGTCGAGCACGACCACATGCTCGAACAGGGCGCGCTCCAGCGTCACCGCCGGATTCAAAAAACTGGCGGCCAGCGCGACGGCTGCCGCGCCGAGCAGCCAGCGGTCGCGGTGGTGGCGCACGCCGGCGCGCAGCCGCTGCCAGACCGTCATGGCGAGCGCGTCACGGCAAGCCCGTCACGGCAAGCCCGGCGAGTAGCCGCGCATCGTGGTGGCCGCGCGCTCGGCCTTCGGCTGGGCTTCGGGCGGTGCTGCGTCGGCTTGCTCATCGGGGTCGGCCAGCAGGCGTTGCGCGCGCTCGAGGTTGTAGCGCGCGTCCCAGTGCTGCGGGTCGGCGCGCAGCACGTCGCGGTACATCTCCTTGGCCAGTTCGATCAGCGCGATGGCCTGGCCGGGTTGCGTGCCGGCGCGCACCGCGATGGCCTGGCGCATCAACAGGTTGGCGCTGTTGTAGCGCGCCGCCCGGCCCAGCGCCGAATCGTCCTGCAGGCTGCGATAGCGGTTCAGCGCCGCATCGGCAGCGCCGCTGGCCGCTTTTGCGTGGGCTTGTGCGTCGGTTTGTGCGTGGGCCAGCGCGTAGGCCTGCGCGAACACCACCTGCGCCGGCACGTCCTTGGCCTCGGCAGGCACCTGGCCGGCCGCGATGAGCGCGTTCCAGCGCTGCTGCCGCCAGATGCGCACGCCGTCGATGGCGGCGGCGCCGGCCACCAGCAGCAGCATCACCAGCACCATGCGGGTGGTTCGACGCGAGCTCATCTCCATCGCCGAATCTCCATCAGGTTGGCGGCCAGCAACAGCAGCACACACGCCAGCGCGGCGGCATAGCCCAGGGTGGACAGGTCGCGCCGGGGCACGGTGTCGAGGTAGGTGATGGGCAGGTTTTCAAGCTGGTTGACGGCCTCGATGGCCTTTTGCAGCGCCTCAGGATTGCCGGCTTCATAGGCGCGGTACGGCGTTCCCATCGACTCGAAGAAGCGGTGCAACGCGTACTCGGGCACGGTGTCGGCGTTTTGCGGCGGCTCGCCGGTCTCAAGCATCAGCCCGGGGCTGTTGGCCGAGCGCAGATAGAGCCAGTAGATCGCGACGCGGTGCTTGCGCGTCAGGTAGGCGACACGCTCGGCAACGTCGGGGTCGAGCCGGTCGCCACCGTCGGACACCAGCATGATGATGCGCGAACCGGTGTAGGGCTGATCGTCGAACGACGACAGCGCCGATTCAAGCGCGAGGCCGATGTTGGTTTCGGACAGGCCGCGCCCGATGTTGCCGGCCGCGATGGCGGCCTGGATGGCGTCGTCTTTTTGCGTGAACTCGAGCACCCGGATCGGCAAGGTGCTGAAGACGATCATGCCGAAGCGGTCGTCGGGCCGCTTGCTGGCGAAGTCGGACAGCAACTGCCGCGCAACCTTGCCTTTCGAGTCGCGCAGGCGGCCCGGCGACTGGCTGAAGTAGTAGTCGAGCGCTTCGGGGCCGGTGCCCTTCATGGCCGCACCGGCGGGCCGCGCACCGGCGAACCCCTGGTCCATGCTGCGGCTGCGGTCGAGCACGAGCACGATCTCGGCACCTTTGCCGACGCGCTCGA
>JAYVCL010000029.1:0-5063 GCA_043749975.1 Burkholderiales bacterium | reverse complement strand
TTCATGCCCAGGTAGCCGCAGGCCAGCGTGGCAGCCAGGGCCACGTAGGGGTTGGCGTCGGCACCGATGACGCGGTTCTCGATGCGCCGTGCCGACGGTATGGCGATGGGCGACCGAATGCCCACGGTGCGGTTGTCGGTGCCCCACTGGATGTTGATCGGCGCCGCGTTCGCGCGCACCAGGCGGCGGTAGCTGTTGACATACGGCGCGAACAGCGCCATCGCCGCCGGCACGTACTTTTGCAGTCCGCCGATGTACCAATAGAACTCTTTGCTGGCCGTGCCGTCCGCGTTGCTGAAGATGTTGAGCCCGGTGGCCTTGGCCAGGATGCTCTGGTGCACGTGCATCGCGCTGCCGGGTTCGCCGGCGATCGGCTTGGCCATGAAGGTGGCGAACATGTCGTGCCGCATGGCCGCTTCGCGCACCGTGCGTTTGAAGAAAAATACTTCGTCGGCCAGGCCCAGCGGGTGGTCGTGGAAGAAGTTGATTTCCATCTGCCCGGCACCCACTTCGTGAATCAACGTGTCCACGTTCAGCTCCATCTTTTCGCAGTAGTCGTACACGTCTTCGAACAGAGGGTCGAACTCGTTCACCGCGTCGATGGAATAGGCCTGGCGCGAAGTTTCGGCGCGGCCGCTGCGGCCGATGGGCGGCTTCAGCGGAATGTCGGGGTCGGTGTTGCGCGCCACCAGATAGAACTCGAGTTCGGGCGCCACCACCGGGGTCCAGCCTGAAGAGTCGAACAGCTCGCAGACGCGGCGCAGCACCGAGCGCGGCGCATACGGCACCAGCTTGCCGTGGCGGTCGTAGCAGTCATGGATGACCTGCGCCGTGGGGTCGGTGGCCCAGGGCACGATGCGTACCGTGCTCGGGTCGGGCTGCAGGTGCATGTCCAGGTCGTTGGGGCTGATGACCTCGTAGTACGGCCCGGCTTGCGGAAACTCACCGGTCACGCCCATCGCCACCACGGCTTCGGGCAGGCGCATGCCGCGGTCTTCGGTGAACTTTTCGCGCGGCAAAATCTTGCCGCGCGCCACGCCGGTGAGGTCGGGCACCAGGCACTCGATTTCGGTGACCCGGTGGTCGTCGAACCACTGTTCCATGTCGCTGAAGGTGAATTTGCTTTTGTCGGCCATGAGGCAGTCCTGTGAGATTTTTTTGTCGCTGCTCTTAGGCGCAGCGAGTCGGAATGAAGCGGCGTGCGTTCCCGCCTAACGGTCGGGGTCACGCTCACGCTCGGATTTCGACTCTGTTTCGATCTCTCGGTGCCGGTCGCGGTAAGACTGGCACGCCGCACCAAAGGCTTTGAGCAAACGCATCGACACAAGGTTGGTGGCGGCCCGCCATTCGGGGTGCCACTGCACGCACAGGTTGAAGGCCTTGGCCTCGGGCATCGAGAAGGCCTCGACCAGGCCGTCGGGCGCGCGTGCTTCGACCCGCAGGCCGGCGGCCAAGCGGCTCACGCCCTGGCCGTGCACCGAGTTGACCTGGAACGGGGCTTTGCCCAGGATCGACTCCAGCACGCCGCCAGGGATCACGTTGACGCTGTGCGCAGGGCCGTAAGCCACCTCGGCGGCAGCACCGTCGACACCTCGGTGGTCATGCTGGCCCGGCACCTCTTGCACGGCCTGGTGCAGGCTGCCGCCGAGCGCCACATTGGTTTCCTGAAAGCCGCGGCAGATCGCGAACAGCGGAATGCCGCGTTCGAGCACACGCGGGATCAAGGGCAGCGTCGACGCGTCACGAGCCGAGTCGAGAGGCAGCGCTTCGTCGTGCACGGCTTCCCCAAAATGACTCGGATGCACGTTGGCCGGCGAACCGGTCAGGAACACACCGTCGGCCAGCGCCAACCACTGCTCCAGTTCATCGCCGTCGACCGAGGGCAGCACCACCGGCAGGCAACCCGCGAGTCGCACGGCGTCGATGTATTTTTTGCCGGCAACATGAAACGGGTGCTCGCCCAGCACGCGGTTGCAGGCGGGTATCACGACAATCGGTTTGCGCAGCGAGGAGTTCACAGCATGTCCTTCAAACGGTAATACACCATGCCCGCCACCAGCGCCGGCGTGCGCAGCCAACGCCCGCCGGGGAAGCTTCGGTGCTTGAGGCGCGAGAAGATGTCGAAGCGCCCCGCGTCGCCGTCGATGGCCTCGGCCACAAGCTTGCCAGCCAGCCCCGTCAGCGCCAGGCCGTGGCCGGAAAACCCTTGCAGGTAGTAGACGTTGGAATGGCCGGCCGATGCGGCTTGCGGCAGCCGGCCGAAGTCAGGCGCGCGGTTCATCGAGATGTCGACGAAGCCGCCCCACGAGAATTCGACACGCGTGTCTTTCAACTGAGGAAACGTCTCGGCCATGCGCTTGTGCAGGCTGGCTTCCAGGTTGCGCGGCGTGGCGGTGCTGTAGCTGACCCGCCCTCCGTACAGCATGCGGTGATCGGGCGTGGGGCGAAAGTAGTCGAGCACGAAGTTGGTGTCGCACACCGCCGACATCGACGGGATCAAGCCGCGCGACAGCAGCGGGTCGAGCGCCTCGGAGGTCACGATGTAGGTGCCGACCGGCATGATCCGCGGCTCGAGCATCGGCACCACGCCTTGCAAGTACACATTGCCCGCCAGCAGCACGTGCGAGGCCTGCACCTCGCCGTGCGCCGTGCGCAAGCGGGCGCTGCTGCCTTGCACCAGTTCGGTGACAGCCGAGTGCTCGAAAATGCGCACCCCCAATCCAGCCGCCGCCCGCGCCAGGCCCAGGCTGTACTTGAGCGGGTTCAGGTGGCCCGACAACGCGTCGTGCACACCGCTGTGGAAACGCTCGCTGGCAATCCACTGCGGCATGTCGCGCGGCGCGATCCACGTCGTCTCGAAACCGTAGTGCGTCTGCATGTGGGCGCGCCATGCTTGCAGCGCCGTTGACTTGCGCGCGTTGACCGCCAGCGACAAGTAGCCGGCCTGCCAGTCGCAGTCGATGCCGAAGCGTTCGCGCCGTTGCTGGATCAGCGCCAAGGCCTCCAGCGTCATCGCCCACACGCGGCGCGCCTCGTCGAGCCCCAACTGGGCTTCAATGGTCGATTGATCGCACGCCAAGCCGGCCAGCGCCTGCCCGCCGTTGCGCCCCGATGCTCCCCAACCCACTTGCCTGGCTTCGAGCAACACCACGCTGAAACCACGGTCGGCCAACTCGATGGCAGCCGACAGGCCAGCCAGGCCACCACCCACCACGGCCACATCGCACCTCGTGCTCGATTCCAGCATCGCAAAGGTCTGCGTACGCGGCACGGTGGCTGCGTAGTACGACTTTTCGGTGAGGTCGCGGTCGGCGCTCAGGAAGCTCATGAGGTGTGCGCTAGGCAGGTCCTTGCTTGCTTTGACGCAGCAGCTTCAGGCCGCGCGCTGGATGGCACCCGCCAGGGTCTCGACGATCTGCCCGAGGTGATGCTCTTCGATGATCAGCGGCGGTGACAAGGCAACGGTGTCGCCGGTGGTGCGGATCAGCAGGCCCTTGTCCCAGCAGTCCAAAAAGACCGAGAACGCACGCTTGCCAGGCTCGCCCGCAATCGATGCCAGTTCGATGCCGCCAACCAGGCCGATGTTGCGAACGTCGATCACGTTGGGCAGATCTTTCATCGAATGCAGCGCGTTCTGGAAGCTCGACGCCATGGCCGCGCCACGGGTCAGCAACTTGTCGTCGGCGTAGGTGTCCAGTGTGCCCAGGGCCGCAGCGCAGGCCAGCGGGTGGGCCGAATAGGTGTAGCCGTGGAAGAACTCGATCAGGTGCTCGGGCCCGTTCATGAACGCGTCTTGAATGAACTGCTTGGCAAGCACGGCACCCATCGGCACCGAGCCGTTGGTGATGCCCTTGGCCACGCACATCAGGTCGGGCGTGACGCCGAAATGGGTGGCCGCAAAGGGCGAGCCCAGGCGACCGAACCCGGTGATCACTTCGTCGAAAATCAACAAGATGCCGTGCTTGTCGCAAATGCTGCGCAGCCGCTCGAGGTAGCCCTTGGGCGGGATCAGCACACCGGTCGAGCCGGCCACGGGCTCGACGATCACCGCAGCGATGGTCGACGCGTCGTGCAGCGCGATCAGCCGTTCCAGATCGTCGGCCAGTTCCACGCCGTGTTCGGGCTGGCCTTTGGAAAACGCGTTGCGCGCCGGGTCGTGCGTGTGGCGAATGTGGTCGACGCCGGCCAGCAGGGTGCCGAACATCTTTCGGTTGGCCACAATGCCGCCCACCGAGAAGCCGCCGAAGTTCACGCCGTGGTAGCCACGCTCGCGGCCAATCAGCCGGGTGCGCGCCCCGTCGCCGCGAACTCGGTGGTAGGCGATGGCCATTTTCAGCGCCGTCTCGACCGCCTCGGAACCCGAGTTTGTGTAGAACACGCGGTTGATGCCTTTGGGCGTGATTTCAACCAGGCGGCTGGCCAACTCGAAGGCTTTGGGGTGGCCCATTTGAAACGGTGGCGCAAAGTCCATTTCACCGGCTTGCTGGCGAATGGCTGCAACGATCTTGGGCCGCGCGTGGCCGGCATTCACGCACCACAGGCCAGCGATGCCGTCCAGAATCTGGCGCCCTTCGGGGGTCCAGAAGTGCATGCCTTCGGCGCGAGCCAGCATGCGAGGCGCTTGCTTGAACTGCCGGTTGGCCGTGAAGGGCATCCAGTAGGCGTCGAGGTCTTTGTACATGGCGGGCTTTCGCAATTGGCTTTTTAGTCTAGTCGCGACGACATGAAATTTGCTTGCGCAATCGCACAGGGTTGCCCCGAGTTGCTGCAATATCATGCGAACCTTACCAAGTATTTAAATCGAATATGCGAGATCGAGACGAAAAAGTGAAATTGGATGCGACAGACCGCGCCATCCTGGCGGTGCTGCAAGCCGAAGGCAAAATCTCGAACGTCGAGTTGGCGGTGCGGGTTCACCTCTCGCCCAGCGCGTGCCTGCGGCGCGTCAAGGCGCTCGAAGACAGCGGCGTGATCGCGCAATACGTGGCCCTGATCGACCCCAAGGCCATCGGCCAGCCGGGCACCAGTTTCACGATCGTGAACCTCGAAAAACTGACCCAGGC
>JAYVCL010000028.1:0-13161 GCA_043749975.1 Burkholderiales bacterium | reverse complement strand
CGCTCGCCTTCGCCGACGACGCAGCGATCCGCAAGAACATTGCCCAGCGCCTGCCCGATTTCCCGAAGATCGACGAGATCAGCAAGACGCCGATCGCCGGCCTGTACGAGCTGCGCATCGGGGCCGAGATTTTCTACACCGATGATCAGGGCAACCACCTGATCGAAGGCCAGGTGATCGACACCCGCACGCGCGACAACCTCACCGAAGCGCGCATTGCCAAGCTCACGGCGATCGACTTCGGCGCGCTGCCACTGAAGGACGCCATCGTCTGGAAGCAAGGCAACGGCTCGCGCAAGCTGGTCGTGTTCGCCGACCCCAACTGCGGCTACTGCAAGAAGTTCGAGCGTGAGTTGTCGCAGGTCAAAGACGTGACGGTCTACACCTTCCTGTACCCGATCCTGGGTGGCGATTCACCCGAGAAGTCACGCGACATCTGGTGCGCGAAAGACAACACCAAAGCCTGGCGTGAGTGGATGATCGAGGGCTCGTCGCCGGTCAAGAGCACCGGCCAGTGCGACACCGCCGCATTGCAACGCAACGTGACGCTGGGCCGCAAGCACAAAGTGGCTGGCACGCCGGCGCTGGTGTTCGAAGACGGCAAGCGCGTGCCGGGCGCAATGGCACCCGACCAGGTTGAAAAGCAACTGGCGGCGAGCCGCAAAAACGGCTGAGCCGCGCCGAGCCGCACCACGCCGCGTCTGCAGTCCGGCAGCTTGAGTCTGATAAAAAAGGGGAGACCACATGAACGGATTGATGATGCAGCAGCCGCTGCTGATCTCGACGCTGCTGGTGCATGCCGAGCGTCACCACGGGGATCAAGAAGTGGTGTCGCGCCGCGTTGAGGGCGATATCCACCGCGAGACGTATCGCGAGCTTGCCGCACGCTCGCGCCGCATGGCCAAGGCGCTGGCCGTGCTGGGAGTCCACAGCGGTGACCGGGTCGCCACGCTCGCGTGGAACGGCCACCGCCACATGGAGCTGTACTACGCGGTGTCGGGCTCGGGCGCGGTGCTGCACACGCTGAACCCGCGCCTGCACCCGGACCAGGTCGTCTACATCGCCGACCACGCCGAAGACCAGGTGCTGTTTTTCGACCTGAGTTTTCTGCCCATCATCGAGGCCATCGCCGGGCGGGCGAAGACGATCCGACACTTCGTCGCCATGACCGACCGCGCGCACATGCCGGCCAGCAGCAAAGTCGCCAAGCTGCTGTGCTTCGAAGACCTGCTGCAAGCGCAAGCCGACGGCTTCGACTGGCCCGCGTTCGACGAAAACCAGGCCTCGTCGCTGTGCTACACCTCGGGCACCACCGGCAACCCGAAGGGCGTGCTGTACAGCCACCGCTCGACCGTGCTGCACACCTTCGCCATCGCCATGCCCGACGCGCTGAACTGCTCGGCGCGCGACACCATCCTGCCGGTGGTGCCGATGTTCCATGTCAACGCCTGGGGCCTGCCGTATGCGGCCTGCATGATGGGCGCGAAGCTGGTGTTTCCCGGCCCGGGGCTGGACGGCAAGTCGCTGTACGAACTGTTCGAAACCGAGCGCGTCACGCTGTCCGCGGGTGTGCCCACGGTGTGGCAGGGCCTGCTCGGCTATGTCGAAGCGAACGGCCTCAAGTTCAGCAGCATGCGGCGCACCGTCATCGGTGGCTCGGCCTGCCCGCCGGCCATGATGCGCAGCTTCCAGGAACGCTACGACGTGCAGGTGCTGCACGCCTGGGGCATGACCGAAATGAGCCCGGTCGGCACGGTGGCCACGTTGAAGGGCAAGCACACGGACATGAGCGTCGACGAGAAGTTCGCGGTGCAGTCCACCCAAGGCCACGCGGTCTACGGCGTCGACATGAAGATCGTCGGCGAAGACGGTGCCGAACTGCCATGGGACGGCAAGGCCAGCGGCGAACTGCTGGTGCGCGGGCCGTGGATCATCTCGGCCTACTTCAAGGGCGAAGGCGGCGATCCGCTGGTGCCCGACGAACATGAGCGCGGCTGGTTCCCCACCGGCGACGTGGCCACCATCGACGCCGACGGCTACATGCACATCACCGACCGCAGCAAGGACGTGATCAAGTCCGGCGGCGAGTGGATCGGCTCGATCGACCTCGAGAACATCGCCATGTCGCACCCCCAGGTGGCGATGGCCGCCTGCATTGCGGCCGTGCACCCGAAGTGGGACGAGCGGCCGCTCTTGGTAGTGGTGAAGAAGCCAGGCGCGGAGCTGACGCGCGAAGAATTGCTGGCCTTTTACGATGGCCGCATCGCCAAATGGTGGACGCCCGACGACGTGGTTTTCGTCGACGCGATTCCGCTGGGTGCAACCGGAAAAATGCTCAAGAACCGGCTGCGCGAGCAGTTCAAGCACCACACGCTGCCCTCGGCGTGAGCGACTTGTCGCCGCAGGCTCAGCCGCGCGAGTTTCTTCGCGCCTTGTACGACGCGGTGGTGGCGCGCGCCCTGCCGGCCCACAACACCGCCGCCTTCCTGCCGCCGCCGCCGCGTGGACGCACGCTGGTGATCGGTGCCGGCAAGGCCGGCGGCGCGATGGCGGCGGCGGTCGACGCGCTGTGGCCCCGCGCCGCGCCGATCAGCGGCTTGGTGGTCACGCGCTACGGCCATGTGCCGCCGGCCTACAAAGCCCATCCCGGGCGCATCGAAGTGACCGAAGCCGCACACCCCGTGCCCGATGCTGCGGGCCTGGCGGCAGCGCAACGAATCGCCCGGCTCACGCAAGGCCTGAGTGCCGACGACCTGGTGCTGTGCCTGATCTCCGGCGGCGGCTCGGCCTTGCTCGCGCTGCCCGCCGACGGCTTGAGCCTGCAAGACAAGCAAGCCATCGCCAAGGCCCTGCTGCGCAGCGGCGCGGCCATCGACGAGATGAACTGCGTGCGCAAGCATCTGTCAGCGATCAAGGGCGGGCGGCTGGCCGCCATGTGCGCACCCGCGCAGGTGGTCTCGCTGCTGATTTCGGATGTGCCCGGCGATGCGGCCGAGGTCATCGCCAGCGGCCCCACCGTGACTGATACGAGCACCTGTGCCGACGCGCTGGCGATCCTGAGCCGCTACGCCATCGCGATTCCCGATGCCGCGCTGCGTGGCCTGGAAAGCGGCGCATTCGAGACGCCCAAGCCGGGCGACGCGCGCTTCAACGGCCACGCGGTGCACCTGATCGCCACGCCGCAGCAGTCGTTGGAGGCGGCTGCTGCGTTGGCACGCGCAGCGGGCATTGAGGCGCACATTTTGAGCGACGAGATCGAAGGCGAATCGCGCGAGGTGGGCAAGGTGCATGCTGCGCTGGCGCGCGCGGTGGCGCGCCGCAACGCGCCATTCGCCAAACCCTGCGTGATCCTGAGCGGCGGCGAAACCACGGTGACCCTCAAGGCCAAGGGCGGCCGCGGCGGCCGCGCCACCGAGTTCCTGCTCGGCTGCGCCATCGCGCTGCAAGGCGAGCCTGGCGTGCACGTGCTGGCCGCAGACACCGACGGCATCGACGGCATCGAAGACAACGCCGGCGCCATCGTCACGCCCGACACGCTGGCGCGCGCCGCCGCGCTGGGCCTGAAGGCGGCCGATTTTCTGGACCGCAACGACGCCTACAACTTCTTCAAGCCGTTGGGCGATTTGGTCGTCACCGGGCCGACCTTCACCAACGTGAACGATTTCAGGGCGCTGTGGGTGGGTTGATTTCCAGTGCTGCCTTTGTCATCAATCGGTATGACGGCCCGGCGTATTCGATCTGGACGTTGAGCCCTCGCGACAGCAAGATGACACGATCCGAGCTTGCCCAGCAAAGCACCGTCCGGACGCGCTTGAAAACCGCCGTTCGACCAGGAGATCGATTTCATGACCGCGAAGGCGAAAGACACCCGCGACACCGCACCCGAAGACAGATTTTGCGATCTGGTCATGAAGGGAGGAATCACCAGCGGCGTGGTCTACCCGCTCGCCATCCTTGAGCTGTCGAAAGACTACCGATTCAAGAACATCGGCGGCACGTCTGCGGGTGCCATTGCAGCGGCTGTGACTGCGGCGGCCGAGTATCGACGCCGGCATGGTTCCATGTCAGGGTTCGACAACTTGCGATCACTGCCGGCCGACCTGGGCAAGAGCGTTGGATCGAAGTCTCGCTTGCTGTCGTTGTTCCAGCCCAGTGCATCCACGGCGCGGTTGTTCAACGCCTTGCTATCGACCCTCAATCGCGGATCGACCGGACGGCGTTGGCTGTGGGGTTTGATCGGATTCGTGAAGGCTTACTGGTCGTCGGCACTTTTGGGTTTGTTGAGCGCATTGCTGTTGCTGTGGGTCGCGTCGTTTGTGGTCGGCCCGCCCGGCCCGCTGGGGGCTGCGTTGCTGGTCATTCTTTTCGTGATCGGCGGCGTCGCGCTTGGCGTCTATCGCGATCTTGTGAACGGCTTGATTCCGAATGGATTCGGGCTTTGCAAATGCGGGCCAGGCGCTTTGGGCGAATCGAAAGAACAATCGAAACAACAATCGACAGAACCGGCGTTGGTGCCTTGGTTGCACGATCTGATTCAACGAACTGCTGGCCGCACTGAAACCGATCCGCCGCTGACCTTCAAGGACTTGTGGGACGCACCTGGCTTCCCGCCGGACTGGCTCGACAACCCTGGCGGCCAGCGTCTTCGGTCGATCAATCTGCAGGTGTTCACCACCAACCTCACGCATGGTCGCCCCTACCACGTGCCGTTCGAGGACGAAACAAGCCGCTTGTTCTTCAAACCAGGCGAGCTGGAAGCCTATTTCCCGCGTGACGTGGTCGAACACCTCGTGGCGTATTCGAAGCCCTACCGCCCCGTAGATCTCCAGGCCGATCCCGATCCTCACGATGTGGATGCGGATCTCCTCGAGCTGCCCTGTGAAGACTTGCCGATCGTGGTCGCCGCGCGTTTGAGCCTGAGTTTTCCGATTCTGATTTCGGCGGTGAAGCTGTGGGCGATCGACTACGAGCCCACGCGAGGTGAGCGCAAGGTTCGACCCTGCTGGTTTTCCGACGGAGGCATTTGTTCGAATTTTCCGATCCACTTGTTCGACGGCTTCTTGCCAAGGTGGCCAACCTTCGGGATCTCACTTGGAGAACGCAACCAGTTCCACCCGACCGATGCCACCTGGCTGCCTGAACTGCACAAGGAAGGACGCGGCGACTCGTGGCTTCGCTTTGCCGACAAGCCCGGCGACATCGGCGAATTGGGTAAATTCCTGGTCAGCATCGTCACCGCTGCACAAAGCTGGAACGACGCGACCGCAACGCGCTTGCCAGGGGTTCGCGACCGCGTCGTGCAGGTGCGACTGGAGAAAAGCGAAGGCGGTCTGAACCTTGATATGTCGGGCGAATTGATCTCGAAGTTGGCTGGCTACGGTCAGGAGGCTGGCGCGAAGCTTCGCTCGAAATTCGCTCCCGATGCAGTGTCGAACACGGTGAGCCGCGGTTGGTCTGAGCATCGATGGGTGCGATTCAACGTCTTCGCGAACGGATTGCGCGAGCGCCTCAAGGGGCTCGGCCTGTCCGCCGCGTTGTCTGTCAACGCGACGCCACTCAGTCAACAGATTAGCTCGGCGCGGACCACTTCGCCCTTGGCGGGAGAGGATGAAAACCCCTTGACCAAGGCGCAGGCCGATTCCCTCGCACGGCTGCTTCAAGCCTTGCTCGACGCTGAGAACGCCTTTGCCGTGGAGTCCGAAGCGCAGCCCTATCGCCCAGTTCCCGAACCTTCGATCCGTGTCAGGTCTCCGCTGTAGTCGCGATCCAATTGTCGCGGGCCCTTGAACCTAGAAGCCGCAGTTGACCGCTTTCTTTCGCTGGAGATGACTGATGAATGTTGACGTTCGCGACCACGACAAACATCACCACATGGGTGACAGCGCTACACGCCCGAGCAGGCCACGCTGCGGCGCGCTGGCGGCGTTGCTCCTCCTTGCGGGCATAAGCCCGCCGCATCGTCGCGCCTTGCCAGCGCACCGCATCGCAGCCCGCTCGGGCGCGTTCAACTGCGGTTTCTAGGTTGAAACGCAAGTGTGCTTTCAGGAGCGCGACTCCAGCCTTGGCGTTGCCACTTTCCTTCGGGGGGTGGGCACGACGGGCTATGGCGGATCGCCAAGTCGGCGCGGCAACTCGCTCGCCTGAACGAACACATGCAGCTTCGCGGCGGCAGTCACGGTCGGGAACAGTGCCGTGTAGCGCTTCGCATCCTGGCCGTCGCCGCTGACGTTGCGGATGAACACGGCATCGACACGATCCGGGAACTCCGACACGATTGCTGCATAGGTCTCGGGATCTCTTTCGCCGGAATCCCCGATCAGCACGACACGGCGCTTGGGCAGCCGCGTCATCAGCGCGCGGATCGCTTGGAGCTTGAATTCGTACAGCCTGTTTGGATCCGCCTTCACCGTCTCTTCGATCAGGGTGGCCGGCTGCGTGGTGTCGACCGAGCGCATGTCCCAGGTGAAGTCGGGGAACCCGCCTTCCTCGGTGAAGCGCCGCAGCGGCTCATGGAATTGCCATGGCCCGGCAGACACAACGTGAAAGTGAATGCGAGGCCCCAATGCCTCTTTCCATTCGCGGTACCGCTCGGGCATGCCGGCCACAGGCCTGAACGGACGCAGTAAGGTGTTTGCTCTGGCCTCCGCGTGGTTGGCGACGTTGGTCTCCTTGATCGTGTCATCCATGTCTGTGACGACGATCAGTCCTTCTTCCGGGACCAACACGGCGCGGCCGCGGAAGCGGCTTGGCTGGCTCGGCGTGGGCAGCGATTCATAGCTGATGACGCCGTTGCGGGACAGGCGCGCCACCTGGTCGTTCGTCAACGCGATATTGGCGCTGAAGTGGCCGCTCGGGTCGGAAGGCGCAAGTTGCACGACCTGGTCGCCGAGTGCGATGGAGATGCGGGCGTTTCGGATGCTGTCGGAAACGAGGTAGCCGGCGCGAGCGCGGTACAGCGGGTCCGTGCGGCTGGCCCCGATGACTGGCGCGAGCGCATCGATCAGGGCCTGGCGACCGGGGCTGTCCGCAACCGGCTCGAAGATGCGTCCCTGAATGAGCATCGACCACCGATCAGCTCCCGACACCGAGACCACTGACGGGGCGAACAGAATCTGCTGCCCATGGGTTGGGACTTCGGCTGTCGTGCAGCCGCTGCACCCGTTAGCCAGCACCGCGCAGCCGCCGACCACACAAACCAGACAAACCATACAAGCGGCCAACACACCGGCGGGCCGTCTGCTGAACCCCGTTATCGATACACCACGCTGCGACATCTCATCACTCCTTGCGGTCAACGCCTGCGCGCAAGGTACGCCGCAACCGCACACACCACATCATCAACACTGCGGGTATATCGCAATGCCACTGACGCAGTGCATGACAATCTGCGCATGGCCGAGGCGACCCCACCCCACAAGCGCCGCGTGCGCTACCAGGGCACGCACCCGAAGCACTTCGAGCAGAAGTACAAAGAGCTGAACCCGGCCACGCATGCCGACGAGGTACTCAAGGTGATGCAGCGCGGGCAAACACCCGCCGGCATGCACCGGCCGATTTGTGTGGCCGAGATTCTCGACATCCTGAGACCCCAAGCCGGTGAAACCGGGCTGGACGCCACGCTGGGATTCGGCGGTCACGCGCAAGAAATGCTGCCGCTGATCGCCCCGGGCGGGCGGCTGTTTGCGCTGGACGTGGACCCGCTGGAATTGCCGCGCACCGAAGCGCGCCTGCGCCGGCTTGGCTTCTCGGCGTCGATGCTGGTGGTGCGGCGGATGAACTTCGCCGCAGTGGCCGAACTGCTGCCCGAGGCCGGCGGCGGCTTCGACTTCGTGCTGGCCGACCTGGGTGTCTCGTCGATGCAGATCGACAACCCGGCGCGCGGTTTCAGCTTCAAGCTCGACGGCCCGCTCGACTTGCGGCTCGACCCCGACAACGGGCAAAGCGCGTCTGACTTGCTGCTGTCGGTGACGCGCCAAAACCTGCGCGATTTGTTGGTCGACAACGCCGACGAGCCGCATGCCGTGGCGCTGGCTGCCGCGTTGCAGGGGCAGTACATCCAGACCACCGCCGAGCTGGCCGCGAAGGTACGCGCCACGCTGAACGCCGCCTTGCCGCGCAAGCTGCCCGAGGGCGAACGCCAGCTCGAAACCAGGCGGGCCTTGCAGCGCACGTTTCAAGCGCTGCGCATTGCGGTGAACGACGAATTTGGCGTGCTCGACCAGTTTTTGGCCTCGCTGCCGGCGTGCCTGAAGCCGGGCGGGCGGGTGGCGATTTTGAGCTTTCATTCGGGCGAAGACAGACGCGTCAAAAAGGCGTTTCAGATTGGCGAACGCTGCGGCGACTACCAGCGCATTGCCGCCGATTTCATCCGGCCCTCGTTCGATGAACAGCGCGCCAACCCGCGCTCGAGTTCGGCGAAATTGCGCTGGGCGGTGCGGGCAGACGCACCGGTTTAGCGCTGCGCGCGGTCTTCGTCTGGCGGCGAACAATTCGGCATAAAAATACCAATTGGTTGTAATATGACCGTACAGTTGAAATGGAAGACTGATTGGTTCACATTCCGCAACTGGCCGATTCGTGAAGTTCGTCACGCGGCATCTGCGGCATCCCTACCGCGCACTTTCATCGTCCTGCTCAAGGAGTTCCGATCATGTTGTTTTGGATCAAGAGATTTGCCGCCGTTGCCACGGTGGCAGTCGTCACCGCATGCGGCGGTGGTGATGACCATCCGGCCGCTGTGAATGTCGTGCAAACAGCGCAAGCCAATGCGCAGTTCAGCATCTTGGTCGAGGCCGTGATCGCAGCCGACCTGGCAACCACGCTGTCGGGCAGCGGGCCGTTCACCGTGTTCGCGCCCACCAACGACGCGTTCGCCGCCCTGCTCACCGAGTTGAAGCTCACGAAGGCGCAATTGCTGGCCGACAAGGCCTTGCTCAAGGCGGTGCTCACGTACCACGTGCTGCCCGCCAAGGTGGCCAAGGCCGACATCAAACCCGGCCTGCCTAACACCACGGTTCAGGGTGCATTTTTCAAGATCGACAGCGTGGAGTCGGGGTTGCGCATCACGACGGGAGCAACCGCACTTCGAACATCGTGACGGCCGACATCGCCGCCAGCAACGGCGTGATTCATGCCGTCGACAAGGTGTTGCTGCCCCCGGACAAGACCATCGTGCAGACCGCCATCGCGGCAAATCCCGAGTTCAGCATCCTCGTCGAAGCCGTGACCGCGGCGAACCTGGGCGGTACGCTCAGCGGCGCCGGCCCATTCACCGTTTTCGTGCCCACCAACGCTGCTTTCGCTGCCGCGCTGACCGAACTCAACACCACCAAGGCAGCCCTGTTCGCCAACACCGCTTTCTTGGCCAAGGTGTTGACGTACCACGTGGTCCCGGGCCTGGTGTTGAAGGCGCAGGTGCCGGTGGGGACACCGATTGCAACAGTGCAAGGTGAAACTTTTGCCGTCAGTGGCGCTCTAGTCGTGACTGATAAACGGGGCCGCGCTTCGAACATCGTCAGCACCGACGTTCTCACCAGCAATGGTGTGATCCACGTGATCGACAAAGTGATCTTGCCGGCCCCTTGATTCAGGTTTTCGTTTTACTTTCAACCTCATATGGAGTTTTGTATGAAGAAGCTGTTTGTTGTTTCCACCCTCGCCCTGGCCGCACTGTCGGTGCAGGCCAAGGACATCGTCGACACCGCCGTCGGTGCCGGAACGTTCAAGACGCTGGCCACCGCGCTGCAAGCGGCCGGCCTGGTCGAGACCTTGAAGGGCCCCGGCCCGTTCACCGTGTTCGCGCCCACCGACGCGGCCTTTGCCAAAGTGCCCAAGGCCCAACTCGACGCACTGCTGGCCGACAAGGCCAAGCTGACCCAGGTGCTGACCTACCACGTGGTGGCAGGCAAGGTGATGGCGGCTGACGTGAAGGCCGGCAAGGTCAAGACCGTACAAGGCTCGGAGCTGACCATCGGCACCACCGGTGGCGTGACGGTCGACAACGCCAAGGTCACGGCGACCGACATCGTGGCCGACAACGGTGTGATCCATGTCATCGACTCGGTGGTGATCCCGAAGTAAGCCAAAGCGCGATTCTCCAGGCGACTCAATAGTGCCCCCAGGCCGACGCCATACGTCGTCCGCCCCCCGTGGGGGATGAAAAACACTTGGGGCGGCCCGGCGTTTGTTTTTCAAACGGGAGCTTGAAATGTAAGAAGGGTACCTGCGAATTCAGGTGCCCTTTTTTCATCCCGGCGGTCGGTCTTTCGCGCTCAACGCAAGCAGTTGCGCGACCACCGACACCGCGATCACTTCGGGCTCCTTGCCGTCGATGGCGGGCAGGCCGATCGGGCAGGTCATGCGCTCGATCGTCTCGGCCGCGATGCCGAGTTGCTCGAAGCGGTGCACGAAGCCTTGTCGCTTGGTGCGCGATCCGATCAAGCCCAGAAAGCCGAAATCGCCGCGTCGCAGAACCGCTTCGGTGATGCGCAGGTCGAGGTCGTGCCGGTGCGTCAGCACCAGGTAGAACGCGCCCGCGGGGGCGCTGCGCACTTCGCCTTCGACGCCGTCGACCGCCACTTTGCGGATGTGCGCGGGCCAGCCGCCGTCGATCAGCGCGGCGGGAAATTCATCATCGCGCTCGTCGATCCAGTCGACGCTCACATCCAGCGTGGCCAGCAAGCGCGCGATGGCTCGCCCCACATGGCCGGCACCGTAGAGCTGCAACGCAAAGCGCGGTGCGGTCAACGGCCAGCTCGGCAGATGCTGTGTACTCAGCCGCTCGAAGCCCAACGTCACCGCGCCGCCGCAGCACTGGCCCAGCGCCGGGCCGAGCGGGTAGTGCTGGCTGCGCGGGGCGGCGTCAGCGCGGTTCAGCATCTCGCGCGCAAATGCGATGGCTTGCAGCTCCAGGTGGCCGCCGCCGATGCTGCCGACGGCGGTTGATGCGGTCACCAGCATGCGCGTGCCCGCCTCGCGCGGCACCGAACCTTTGGCATGCGTCACGGCGATCAGCACCGCCGGTTCGCCTGCCGCCAGCAGGTGGGCGGCGAATGCTTTCACTCCCACTCGACGGGGTGGAGACAAGGGGCCAGCCGCTGCACCGCCGTCACCGCGCGCAAGATCGCCTCGCTCGTCGCCGGGGCCGACAGCGGCGGGTCCACCAGGTGCCCGCCCACCGCCGACACCGCATCGCGGATCGCGAAGAAGACCGAGAACGCCAGCAGCAGCGGCGGCTCGCCGGTGGCCTTGCTGCGGTGGATGCTGTCTTGCGCGTTCTGCGTGTCGTACAGCCGCACGTTGAACACCGGCGGGCAGTCGTTGGCGGTGGGAATTTTGTAGGTGCTCGGCGCGTGCGTGCTCAGCGTTCCAGCATTCTCGGAGCCGTCGGCCGGATGCCAGACGAGTTCTTCCGTCGTCAACCAGCCCATGCCCTGAATGAAGCCACCTTCGACCTGGCCGATGTCGAGCGCGGGGTTCAGCGAGCGGCCGGCATCGTGCAGCAGGTCGGCGCGCAGCAGCTTGCATTCGCCGCTCAGCGTGTCGACCACCACCTCGCTGACAGCCGCGCCGTAGGCGAAGTAATAGAACGGGTGGCCCTGCATCGTGTCCTTGTCCCAACTCAGCCCCGGCGTGGCGTAGAAGCCGTCGGACCAGAGCTGAACCCGGTCCAGGTAAGCCAGCGCGACCAGCGCGTTGAAGCTCAACGTCGTGCCGTTCGCCTGCACGCTGTCGTTCGAGAACACGACCTGGCTCGCCAGGCCGCCATGGCGGCGCGCCATGCACGCGGCCAGCCGCTCGCGAATCTGCCGCGCTGCGTCTTGCGCCGCCTTGCCGTTCAGGTCAGACCCGGTGCTGGCGGCGGTGGCCGAGGTGTTGGCGACCTTCTGCGTGTCGGTGGCGCTGACGCGCACGCGGGCCAAGCCCACGCCCAGTTCATGCGCCACCACCTGCGCCACCTTGGTATGCAGGCCCTGGCCCATCTCGGTGCCGCCGTGGTTGACCAGAACCGAGCCGTCGCCGTACACATGCACCAGCGCGCCGGCCTGGTTCAGGTGCTTCAGGTTGAACGAGATGCCGAACTTCACCGGCGTGAACGCGATGCCGCGCTTGAGCACCGGGCTGTGTGCGTTGAACCCGGCGATGGCGGCGCGCCGTGCGCGGTAGTCGCTGCGGGTTTCCAGCTCGGCGCTCAGCGCGTGGATGAGGTTGTCGTCGACCACTTGACCATACGGCGTGACAACGCCGTTGCTGCGTTCGGGCGTGACAACGCCGTTCCTGCGTTCGGGCGTGAGGTTGTCGGTCGTCGTGCCGTAGAAGTTGGCGCGTCGAACGTCCAGCGGGTCGCGCTGCAAGCGGCGCGCGATGCTGTCCAGAATCTGTTCGATCACGATCGCGCCCTGCGGCCCGCCGAAGCCGCGAAAGGCGGTGTTGCTCTGCGTGTTCGTCTTGGCGCAATGGCCGTGCAGCGCCACGTCGGGCAGCCAGTAGGCGTTGTCGACATGGCACAACGCGCGCGTCATCACCGGCCCCGACAAATCGGCCGAATGACCGGCCCGTGACACCAGGGTGATTTCGACCCCGAGCAGATGACCTTCGTCGTCGAAGCCGGCTTCGTATTCGTAGCAGAAGCAATGGCGTCGGCCGGTGATGAGGAAGTCGTCGTCGCGATCCAGCCGCAGCTTCACCGGGCGGTTCAGCCGGCGCGCCGCGATGGCCGCGATGCAGGCGAACGGCGCCGACTGCGATTCCTTGCCACCGAAGCCGCCGCCCATGCGCCGACATTCGACCTGCACGTGGTGCGAGCGCAGGTTCAGCGCGCGCGCCACCAGGTGCTGCATCTCGCTCGGGTGCTGGGTCGAGCAGTGCACCTGCATGCCGTCGTCTTCTTGCGGAATCGCGTAGCTGATCTGGCCTTCGAGGTAGAACTGCTCTTGCCCGCCGACGTTCCATGTGCCGTGCAGGCGATGCGGCGCGGCGTCGATGGCGGCGCGCGCGCCACCCGGCGTGCTGCTTCTGTTCAGGTGCATCGCCGGCAGCACGTACTGACCCTTGGCGTGCGCTTCTTCGGGTGTCAGCACGGCGTGCAGCGTTTGCGCGTGCAGCACGTCTTTGGCGAGCGCCGCGGCGCGGCGGGCCGCGTCGCGCGTGGTTGCGATCACC
>JAYVCL010000027.1:0-6247 GCA_043749975.1 Burkholderiales bacterium | reverse complement strand
CGGCTCGGGTCTTCGGGGCGGATGTTGCTGACGATCAAAAACTGGTTCGTCAACCTGCCGGCCTCACCCAGCAGCGGAAAGTATTTCTGGTTCGCCTTCATCGTCAGGATCAGGCACTCCTGCGGCACGGCCAGGAACGCTTCCTCGAACCGGCACAGCAGCACGTTGGGCCGCTCGACCAGGGCGGTCACCTCGTCGAGCAGGGCTGCATCGTCGATCACGCTCAAGCCTTGTTTAGCCGCAGCGGCGTTCAACTGCCTGGCGATGTCGCCATGGCGCGCGGCGAAACTGGCGACCACCGCGCCTTGCTCTTCGAGTTGCTGCGCATAGTGGTCGGCGTGCTGCAGCATCACCGGGCTCATCGAGGCCTCGAAGCGATGGCCCTGGGTTTCGCGTCCTGCCACCAATCCAAGCGCCTGCACCGGCACCACTTCGGCCCCATGCAGCGCCACCAGGCCATGCGCGGGGCGCACGAAGTTCACGCTGGTCCAGCCGTCGGCCAATTGGTACTGCATAAGCTTGGGGATCGGCAGGCTGCTCAGCGCATGGGTCAGCGCTGTTTGCAGGCCCTCTTGCAGCGTCGCGCCCTTGACCGCGCTGTCGAAGAACAGCGCTTCGGCTTTGCCGTCCATCTGCCGCTTCAACTGCGGCAGCACCGACGCGTCGGCACCCAACGCAGCCAGTTTTTTCAGCAGCGCGGGTGTGGCCTGGCCGTCGGCGGTGAGGCCCACGCTGACCGGCATCAACTTTTGCGACACCGGCTTGTCGTCAGCGTAGCCACGCACCGCGCTGATGTGCGCCGCCAGCCGGCGCGGCGTGGCGAACGGCGTGGTCGCCGAATGGGCGGTGGCCAGACCCTGCGCCTTCAGGCTCTCGGTCAGCGCAGCGGCGAACGCTTCGCCCAAGCTCTTCAGCGCCTTCGGAGGCAGTTCTTCGACGAGGAGTTCGACGAGCAGGTTTTGCGTGCTCATCATCAAGCCGCCTTCTTCTCAGCGTTCTTCGCCATTTGCGCCAGCACCTCGTCGGCCCGCCCGCGCGCGGCCAGTGGAAAACCAAGCCGGGCGCGGCTCTCGAAATAACTCTGCGCCACACTGCGCGAAATGTTGCGGATGCGCCCGATGTAGGCCGCGCGTTCGGTCACGCTGATGGCACCGCGCGCGTCCAGCAGGTTGAAGCTGTGGGCGGCTTTGAGAACTTGCTCATACGCGGGCAGCGCCAGTGCCTGCGACATCAAATGCCTGGCTTGCTTCTCGTGCGCGCTGAACGCGCCCAGCAAGAAGTCCACGTCGCTGTGCTCGAAGTTGTAGCTGCTTTGCTCGACCTCGTTCTGGTGAAACACGTCGCCGTACTTCAGGTCGGGTGCGCCGCCAAAACCTTTCGCATACGTCAGCTCGTAGACGCTTTCGACGCCTTGCAGATACATCGCCAGCCGCTCCAGTCCGTAGGTGATCTCGCCGGTGATCGGCTTGCAGTCGATGCCGCCGACTTGCTGAAAATAGGTGAACTGGGTGACTTCCATGCCGTTCAGCCACACCTCCCAGCCCAGGCCCCAGGCACCGAGCGTGGGGTTCTCCCAATCGTCTTCGACGAAGCGGATGTCGTTGACCTTCAGGTCGAAACCCAGCACTTCCAGCGAGCCCAGGTACAGCTCCAGGATGTCTGCCGGCGCGGGCTTCAGCACCACCTGGTATTGGTAGTAGTGCTGCAAGCGGTTCGGGTTGTTGCCGTAGCGGCCGTCTTTGGGGCGGCGGCTGGGCTGCACGTAGGCGGCCTTCCACGGCTCGGGCCCGAGCGCGCGCAAAAAGGTGGCGGTGTGGCTGGTGCCCGCACCCACTTCCATGTCGTACGGTTGAAGCAGGGCACAGCCTTGCGCGTCCCAGTATTGCTGCAGGCGCAGGATGATTTGCTGGAAGGTCAGCATGGGTGGCCGGGTTGAATGTGAAAGCCTGTGCCCATCGGCACCGTGGCTGGAGCCGCGATTTTAGGGGCGTGCCCCGCGCCAACACCACAGCAGCACCGCCGCTGACAACGCCAGCAGCGGCCACAAGCCCAAGTGTGCGGCCCACCAGGCAAACGGCGTCAGGCCGCTGCGGCCCTGCACGCTGCCGTTCAGCACGCCGCGCTGGTGCGGCGGCAGGCTGTGCGTCACCACGCCGTGGTGGTCGATGACGGCGGTGGCGCCGGTGTTGGTGGCGCGCAGCATGGGCACCTGGAATTCCAGCGTGCGCAGGCGCGACAAGTGCAGGTGCTGGGCCACCGCAATGCTGTCGCCGAACCAGCCGATGTTGCTGATATTGGCAAATATCGTCGGTGCGCTGGCCGCGTCGGTGAAGCGCGCCGCCAGTTCTTCACCGAACAAATCCTCGTAGCAAATGTTCGGTGCCACGCGCTCGCCGTTGACGCCGAACGACGCTGCGGTGAGCGGGCCGCGGTTGAAGTCGCCGAGCGGAATATTCATCATCCGCGTGAACCACTTGAAGCCCCAGGGAATGAATTCGCCGAACGGCACCAGGTGGTGTTTGTCGTAGCGGTAAGCACTGCGCCCGGGTGCAAAGCCGACGGCCGAATTGGTGTAGCCGGCTGCGTCGTCGCCCAGCGGCACGCCGACGATGGCGTGCGTGCGGCCGTGTTGAAAATGACCGTTCAGGCCCGCCCACAGCCCCGCCGGCAGTTGCTGCGGCAGCAGGGGAATGGCGGTCTCGGGCGCGATCACCAGGTCACCTCGCGCCGCCATCAGCGTGTCGATGTGCCAGACCAACGCAGCGCCCTGGCGTTCGGCGGCAAACTTCTCTTCTTGCGGAATGTTGCCCTGGATCAAGCTGACGCTCAGCGTGCCGGTGGGCTGCGTGAAGGCCGGCGGCCCGGCCCAGCCGATCAGCAGGGTGCCGCCGATGGCGGCTAGCGGCAGCAGCCATTGCCGCCGCGACGCATGTTTGTGCAACGCGATGAAGGCCAGCCACGCGGCCAGCCACGCGGCCACGAAGCCGATGCCGTAGACACCGACCCAGGGTGCCAGCGCGGCCAGCGGCCCGTCGACGTGGGCGTAGCCCGAAGCCACCCACGGGAAGCCGGTGAAGATCACCGCGCGCGCCAACTCGGCCAGCATCCACACCGCAGCGAACAACAGCGCGTCCCGCCCTGCCCGGTCATTGCGCGGGGAGCGCCAGCGCGCGAACACCGCCATGCTGATGGCCAGGTAGAGCGACAACAAGCTGCACAGCACCAGCACCGCCAACGCCGCCAGCCACGCGGGCAGCTCGCCGTAGCGGTGCAGGCTGATGAACAGCCACCAGGTGCCCGCCAACAACCAGGCGCATCCGAACGCCCAGCCCAGGGCCGCAGCAGACTTCGGTGTGGCCTTTGCAACGCGCCAGGCCAACACGCCCACGGCCGTCCATTGCACCGCCCAGGCTTCGGTATGGACGAAGGCGAGGGTTTGGAGTGCGCCCAGCGCGGCCATCGCGAGCAGGTCGGCCCACAGCGGCAAGCGCGGGCTGCGGCGAGCCGCGCCGGCAGCGTCGGACAAACTCATGCGGCTGCGTCAGCCGCCGTCGGTGCCCAGCGCGTCTTCCGGCGCACGCGTCACCTTGAACCAGCGCACCGCGCCGCCCCGGGTCAGCATCACCGTGAAGACCAGGCCGCCCAGCGTCACCGATTCACCTCGGCGCGGCACCCGGCCCAGCTCGTGCGCCACCAGCCCGCCGATCGAGTCGAACGCATCGGTGGCCAGGTTGGCCGCGAACACCGTGTTGACTTCGGTGATGTCGGTGTCGCCGGCCACGCGCTGGCCGCCGTCGGCCAGGGTGTAGATGCTGGACTCGCCGTCCTTGTCGTCGAACTCGTCTTCGATCTCGCCGACGATTTCTTCCAGCACGTCTTCGATCGTCAGCAGCCCGGCGGTGGTGCCAAACTCGTCGATCACGATGGCCAGGTGGTTGCGGTTGGAGCGGAAGTCGCGCAGCAGTTCGTTCAACCCCTTCGATTCGGGCACGAACACCGCCGGGCGCAGCAGCGTGCGCAGGTTCAGCTCGGGCGAGCGCTGCAGCTTGAGCAAGTCTTTCGCCATCAGGATGCCGATGACGTTGTCGCGCTGCCCCTCGTAGACGGGAAAGCGCGAGTGCGAGGTGGCGATCACCCCGTGCAGCAGGTCGTCATACGGCGCGTCGATGTCCAGCAGGTCCATGTGCGGCGTGGCCACCATCACGTCGCCAGCGGTCATGTCGGCCATGCGCAGCACGCCTTCCAGCATCATCCGCGACTCGGGTTCGATCAGATCGCGGTGCTCGGCGTCAGCCAGCGTTTCCATCAGCTCGTCGCGCGAGTCGGGGCCGGGCGACACCATTTCGACCAGGCGCTGGAACAGGTTGCGCTTGTCGGTGCGCGGTGCGTGTCGGTCTGCACTCTTGGCGCGCGCAGGAGAACCGGAATGAGGGTCAGCCATCGCGCCAGGGCGAAGAGTGGGAATGCCTGAAGCTTACCGCGTCGGACCCCGACGCTTGACAAGTGTGCTAGGTTGACACTTGGCCGCGAGTCGCCCTGCGAACGAGTCAAGGGGCCTCGCAAATTGCGGCGATGTTGTGCGACGACAGCGCGCACCGACAGCTCAAACCGACAGCGCGCACCCACAACCCACAGGACAAGCACCATGGCCCTCATCCCCGCCACCATCCTCACCGGCTTTCTTGGCTCCGGCAAGACCACCTTGCTCAAGCGTGTGCTCACCGAGGCGCATGGGCAGAAGATCGCCGTGATCGAAAACGAGTTCGGCAGCGAGAACATCGACAACGAAATCCTGGTGCAAGACAGCAGCGAGCAAATCATCCAGCTCAACAACGGCTGCGTGTGCTGCTCGATCCGCGAAGACCTGCGCACCACGCTGGCCGACCTGGCCGAGAAAAAGCGCAAGGGCGAGCTGAGCTTCGACCGGGTGGTGATCGAGACCACCGGCCTGGCCGACCCCGGCCCGGTGGCGCAAACGTTTTTCATGGACGACGAAATCGCCGGCAGCTACTTGCTCGACTCGATCCTGACCCTGGTCGATGCCGTGCACGGCCAGCAGCAACTCGACGACCGCCAGGAAGCGCGCATGCAGATCGGTTTCGCCGACCAGATCTTCTTCAGCAAGGCCGATCTGGTCGACGCCGCCGCCCTGGACGCGCTGGCCCACCGCGTCAGGCACATGAACCCGCGCGCGCCGCAAAGCACGGTCAATTTTGGCGACGTGCCGATCTCCAAGGTGTTCGACCTGAAGGGCTTCAACCTGAACGCCAAGCTCGACATCGACCCCGATTTCTTGAAGGCCGACGCGCAAGAGCAGCACGACCATGGCGGCCATGACCATGTGCACGACGAGCACTGCGACCACCCGCACCACCACGCCCACGACGACGATGTGAAGTCTTTCGTGTTTCGCTCCGACAAGGCCATGAACCCGGCCCGTCTGGAAGACTTTTTGGGCTCCATCGTGCAGGTCTACGGCCCGAAAATGCTGCGTTACAAAGGCGTGCTCAACATGAAGGGCAGCGATCGCAAGGTCATCTTCCAGGGCGTGCACCAATTGATGGGCAGCGACCTGGGGCCAAAATGGATGCCGGGCGAAAAAAAGACGAGCAAGATGGTCTTCATCGGCATCGACTTGCCGCGGGACATTTTTTTGCAAGGCCTGGAGCAGTGCCAGGCCTGATTGCAGCCACACAGGCTGATCCGCAGCAAGCTGCGCTGGTCGGCATGGTGGCTACAATGCGCGTCGCGCAAATTGGCCCGGGCGGAATCTCTGCGGCGAGCCAAGCGGGTATAACCGGCGCTTCGAGGAGATCCATGTGAGCAAAATCCCGGCCAAAAAGGCACCCCAGAAGAAGGCACTGCCGAAGACGCCGGCGGCTGGGAAGGCAGCCACGATCGCCAAAACCCCGGCCAAAACGCCGGCCAAAACGCCGGTCAAACCGCCTGTCAAACCGCCTGTCAAACCGCCTGTCAAACCGGTGCACAAGGCCAGCGCCAAGCCTGCTGCGGGACTGCCCAGCAAACCGGCAGCCAAACCCGTGCCCAAGCCGGTGGCCAAAGTCGCCCCCAAGGCCACTGCCAAGCCCGCTGCGAAAGCCAGCGCCAAACCCATTCCCAAGCCGGTTGCGAAACCGGTTCTCAAGACTGTGCTGCCCCCATTGAAATCTTCAAGCCCCAAAGTGGATGCCAAACCAGCCCCCGCCCCGGTTGCGGTGACACCCGCCAAGCCACCCCGCGCGTCTGG
>JAYVCL010000026.1:0-8406 GCA_043749975.1 Burkholderiales bacterium | reverse complement strand
ATGCACGGCTGAGAGTTTGACGTCCAACTCCAGGGCGATGCCACGCACGCTTTCGACGCGGTGGATGGCGCGCTCCACCGCGTGTTTCTCGGCGAAACTATCCAGGTGACCGGTGAGAGTCACCACGCCATCCTTGACCATGACGCCGATGCCAGCGGCATTAATAGCCGGGTCCCACGCAAGTTCGTCGGTGACATCGGCCTTAAGTTGCATATCGGTTTTCATATGTGACGCTCCTTTGGAAAAGTCGAGTGCGTTAGTTAGGACTGTTGTATTCAGTGTATTGAGGTTAGGACGGCGTGCATTGATATTTCGCAATTCGTTACGTCACTATGCGCACAAGCGCCGTATCCTTGATGTGGCTTAACCCATCTTTGTCACTTTTTCGACATTTTCGGCCCCTCGCCCTCGGCAAACCCGCATGGATGCTGGGTTTGCTCGAAAAAGTGAAATGTTGTGCCATAATAGTTTGTAACAAGTGGTTTTAAGCCTTATTTTTGGTGCATCATCTTGCGATGTTCATCCGGCGCACGATCACCAACAGTCGCAAGACGACCCAGCCCTACTACACGCACCGCTTGGTCGAAGGCGTGCGCACGGGTAGCGTGGTGAAGCAGGTGACATTGCTCAACCTGGGCAGTGAGTTCGATGTGGCGCAGTCCGATTGGCCCGCGCTGGCCGCACGCATCAATGCCTTGTTGCACGGACAAGAATCCCTGCTGTGGGAGCCGCTGTCCGAAGTTGTCGAGACCATGGCGCAGCGCTGTGCGGCCAAACTCATTGCCCTGCGGCCAGCTCCGGCTGAGAAGCCCGGCGCGTCCCAGGCCGTCGCTGGGGCGGCCACGAATGATGCAGGGCGCTTTCTTGAGTAGTGTCGTGGCAGCGGTGCCAGTTTCACCTGCGGCACAACGCGCAGGGCTATGTCAGCAAACTCGATCAACGCACGCCAGTGGCCAGACAAATACGCGGCATCTTCAACGCGCCCGATGCCCATGAGGCGGCTGCTCAGCGCCATGCTGGCCGAACAAGATGAGGAGTGGATGACCGCAAATATCTACCTGAACATGAAGCCTTGATTCGACGTAATTACGCGACGACCACAGAACCAAATTCGAAATTTACAGAGTAGATGTTGCACGCTACTTGTACGGACCACAAGTGGACAATCAGGGGTTAACGCTAGCGGCGCGATGCGAAGAGAAAGATATTATTGTACGAACAAGCGAACCACAGCGATGGGCGCAGGAGTCGAATTGGAGTCAGGACAATGGCGAACACCGCAAATCATCCGAGCGCGCATGCACAGCACGAGACGCCCGGCGTCCTTGAAGTCGTGGTCGTCGGTGCGGGCTTTGCCGGCCTTTACGTGCTGCAGCGCCTGGCCTCGCTGGGGCTGAACGTGCGGACTTTCGAAACCGGCAGCGGCGTCGGCGGAACCTGGCTCTGGAACCGGTATCCAGGCGCCCACTGCGACGTCGAAAGCCTCGAATACTCCTACTCTTTTTCCGAACATCTGCAGCAGGGGTGGACTTGGTCGCATCGCTACGCGCCGCAGGCGGAAATCCTGAAGTACATCAATCACGTCGCCGACCGCTTCGACCTGCGCGAGTCCATCAGCTTCAAGACCTGTGTGCTCTCCACAGTGCTCGACGAAGAGAGCAATCTCTGGGTGATCAGGACTAGCACCGGCGAGACTGTCCGGGCCCGTTATTGCATCATGGCCAGCGCCAATCTGTCGTCCTTTCGCGTGCCGGAGTTCCCCTGCCTGGAGCGGTTCAAGGGCCAGTGTTACCACTCCTCGCACTGGCCGGAAGGCGGCGTCGACGTGTCCGGCAAACGGGTCGGCGTGATCGGCACGGGCTCCACCGGCATCCAGATCATCCCGGTCGTGGCGCAGACCGCCGGCCACTTGTATGTGTTCCAGCGCTGGCCGAACTTTTGCATGCCGGCGCAGAACGCTCCGCTGGATGCGAAGACCCACGACGACTACAAGGCGGTGTATCCGGAAAAACGGCAGGCGGCCCGCGAATCGGTGTTCGGCCTGGCGGGCTTCGCCAACCCGACCCGTTCCGCGCTCGCCGTGTCGCCGGAAGAGCGCACCCGCCAATACGAGAAGATGTGGGAGCACGGCAGCAACCAGGCCTTCCTGACCTGCTTCACCGACCTGCTGACCAACCAGGAATCGAACGACACGGCCGCCGAGTTCGTGCGCGGAAAGGTCTGCGGCATCGTCCGGGATTCCGGGACCGCCGAACTGCTGTGCCCGACCGACCACCCGATCGGCGCCCGGCGCCTGTGCGTCGGCACCAACGTGACGCTGGTCGACGTGCGCTCGGCGCCGATCGAGGAGATCACGGCCAAGGGCATCCGGACCGCCGACGCCGAATACGAGCTTGACACCATCGTGTTCGCGACCGGCTTCGACGCGATGACCGGCGCGCTGCGGGAGATCGACATCCGGGGCCGGGCCGGCCTCTCATTGAAAGACAAGTGGAACCACGGCCCCACCAGCTACCTGGGCCCGATGGTGGCGGGCTTCCCCAACTTCTTCATCATTACCGGGCCGGGCAGCCCCTCGGTCAAGTCAAACATGGTGTTCTCGATCGAGCAGCACGTGGACTGGGTCGCGGACTGCATCGCCCATCTCGAGGACCGGAAGATCGCTTCGATCGAGCCGGCCCAGGAATCGAAAACCCGGTGGGTCGGGCACGTCAACGAAGTGGCGGACCGCACGCTGTATCCGCGGGCGCATTCCTGGTACATAGGCTCCAACGTGCCGGGCAAGCCGCGGGTGTTGATGCCCTATGTCGGCGGCATTCCAGCCTATCGCCAGATATGCGACGAAGTCGCGGCCGAGGGCTACCGCGGCTTCGTGTTGGCGCCCGCCCTGTCGGAAGCCTGAGCCATGCTGCTCGATTCGCAGATCATCGCCATCTTCGCCGCCATGGCCAAGGCGGGCCGGCCCGCTATTTCGGCCGGCACGCCCAAGGATGCCAGGGACCTGACCCGCGCCTCCCGTCCCGCCCTCGGGCCGGGCCCGCAGATGGCGGAAGTGCGCGAACTGACCATCCCCACCCGGGCCGGCTCGATCGCCGCGCGGCTGCTGCTGCCGAAAGCGCAGGTGAGCGGCCTGGTCGGGTACTTCCATGGCTGCGGCTGGGTCGTCGGCGAGCTGGACGACTATGACTCGATGGCCCGGACCCTGACGGCGCGCAGCAACTGCGCGCTGCTGATGCCCGACTGCCGGCTGGCGCCAGAGCATCCGTTTCCCGCCGCGCTGGAAGACACCGAAGACGCCATTCTGTGTGCCTCGCAGCGGATCGAAGTGCTGGCCGGTGCGCTGGTTCCGTTCGTCGTCGTCGGCGACAGCGCGGGCGGCAACCTGGCCACCGTGGCGGTCTGTGCGCTCGCGCAGCGCGGCGACATGCAGTGGTTCTTCAGCCACTACGCCCCGCCCGACCGGCACCAGGACCCGCGGATCTCGCCGCTCAGGCAGCCGGCGCTGGCGGGGATGCCGCTGACCGTGGTCATCACCGCGGAGTGCGGCATCCTGCGCGACGAGGGCGAGGCCTACGCGCAGCGCTTGGCGGCGGCCGGCGTGCAGGTGGTCGCGCGGCGGATCGCGGGCCTGCCCCCACGGCTTCATCCGCTTGCACAACATGGTCGGCGCCGCGGACGAGGCGATTACCGCGATCGCGGCCGATCTCGCCCGCCCCTGCGCCGCCACCCGATAACCAGGAGACCATTCCAGTGAAAACCCACAACCACTTCATCGACGGCGAGTACGTCGAACCCCTCGGCGGGAAATGGCTCGACAGCATGGACCCGTACCAGGGCAAACCATGGGCCCGCGTGCCACAAGGCTGCGCGCGCGACGTCGACCGGGCCGTGGCCGCCGCGTCGCGGGCCATGAAGTCCGGCCCCTGGGCCACCATGACTGCGACCAACCGGGGCAAGCTGATGCTCAAGCTCGCCGAACTGGTGACGCAGAACGCGGACCGGCTGGCCGAGATCGAGGTGCGCGACAACGGCAAGCTGTTGGCCGAGATGCGCGGCCAGATGGGCTACCACCCCGAGTGGTGGCGCTACTTTGGCGGCCTGGCCGACAAGATCGAAGGCTCGGTGATGCCGATCGACAAGCCCGACGTGATGGCGTTCACCCGCCACGAGCCGGTGGGCGTGGTCGCGGCGCTGACGGCGTGGAACTCGCCGTTGCTGTTCGTGGCATGGAAATGCGCCGCCGCGATCGCCGCGGGTTGCGCGGTGGTGGTCAAGCCGTCCGAATTCGCTTCGGTCTCGACGCTGGAATTCGCCGCCCTCACGCGCGAGGCCGGCTTTCCCAACGGCGTGTTCAATGTGGTCACCGGCCTGGGCGGCGAGGCCGGCTCCGCGCTGGTGGACCACCCGGACGTGGCCAAGATCACATTCACCGGGTCGGACGCGACCGGCGCCCGCATCTACGCCCAGGCGGCAAAGACCATGAAGCGGGTCTCGCTCGAGCTGGGCGGCAAGTCGCCCAACATCGTATTCGACGATTGCGACATGGACAAGGCCGCGGCCGGTGTCATCTCCGGCATCTTCGCGGCCACCGGCCAGACCTGCATCGCCGGCTCGCGCCTGCTGGTGCAGAACTCGATCAAGGAAGAATTCACGAAGAAGGTGGCTGCGATCGGCGCCTCGGCGCGCAAGGGCAACCCGATGCTGGCCGACACCAACATCGGCCCGGTCACGACGGCCGCGCAGTACAGGAAGATCCTCGACTACATGGCCATTGCCAAGGCCGAGGGCGCGCTCTGCATCCTGGGCGGCGGGCCGGCGACCGCGCCGGAGCTGACCGGCGGGCAGTTCGTCGAGCCGACCATCTTCACGGACGTCACGCCCAACATGCGCATCGCGCGCGAGGAAGTGTTCGGGCCGGTGCTGTCCATCATCGGCTTCGAGGACGAGGCCGATGCCATCGCGATGGGCAACGACACCATCTACGGCCTGGCCGCAGGGGTCTGGACCCGCGACATCGGCCGGGCGATCCGGATGTCGTCGGCCCTGAAGGCCGGGACGGTCTGGGTCAACACCTACCGGGCGGTGAGTTTCATGATGCCGTTCGGCGGCATGAAGCATTCCGGCATCGGACGGGAAAGCGGCATCGATTCGATCAAGCAATTCCTGGAAACCAAGAGCACCTGGATTTCGTACGCCGAGGGCGCGCCGGCCAACCCCTTCATCATGCGCTGACGCGGCAGGAGAAAAAAATGCACGGTATCGTTTTCATGGGCGACCGGAAACTCGAACTCCAGACTTTCGAGGATCCGACGCCCGGGCCCGGCGAGGTGGTCCTGGAGATCAAGGCCTCCGGCATGTGCGGCAGCGACCTGAAGTTCTACCGCTCGCCGCAAGGCGAAGCCATGAAGGCGCTGGGATTCAGCGCCGGCGCGGTGGTTATCGCGGGCCATGAACCTTGTGGCGTCGTGGTGGCGGTTGGCGCCAACGTCAACTCGAAGCAGGCCCGCATCGGACAACGCGTGATGGTGCACCACTATCGCGGTTGCGGCGCCTGCCCGCATTGCTCGACCGGCTGGCAGCAACTGTGCGTCGAAGGCGTGGCCGAGGTCTATGGCGTGACCGGCAACGGCGCGCATGCCCGCTACATGAAGTGCCCCGCGAACACGATCGTGGCGCTGCCCGACCAACTCTCGTTCGAGACCGGCGCGGCCATCGCCTGCGGTACCGGAACGGCCTGGGGTGCGCTGCATCGGCTGGAACTCAAGGGCGACCAGACCATCGCGATCTTCGGACAGGGACCGGTCGGACTGTCAACCACGCAACTCGCCTCGGCGCTGGGCGCCCGCGTGATCGCGCTCGACGTCAGCCCGGCGCGACTTGCCCGGGCCAAGGAGTTCGGCGCGACCGACGTCATCAACCCGATGGAAACCGACCCCGTTGCCGCGATCCGCGAATTGACCGATGGCCTCGGCGCGCACGCCACGCTCGACGCATCGTCGTCGCCTGACGCCCGGAGGCAGGCGGTGCAGAGCGTGCGCACCTGGGGCAAGGTCTGCCTGGTCGGCGAAGGCGGCCAGATGACCCTGGACGTCAGCCCCGACCTGCTGCGGCGCCAGGTCACCCTGATCGGCTCGTGGACCTTCTCCACCGTTGGCCAGGCCGAATGCGCCAAGTTCATCGCCGACCGCGGCGTCGATGTCGACCGCCTGTTCACGGACCGGTGGCGGCTTGACCAGGCGGTCGAGGCCTACCAACTGTTCGACCAGCAGACCACCGGCAAGGGCGTTTTCCTCCTCTAACTCAAGGCCACCATAAGCGACCTGCCTGCCGTCATCGCTTCGGGCCTGGTCAGCGGATCGGCGTACGCGTTGCTCGCGCTGAGCATCGTCATCATCTTTCGCTCCACCGACACGGTGAACTTCGCCATCGGCGACATGGGCAAGTCGGGCTTATTCGTCGCTGGCACGCTCATCACCGTGGAGCAGCCGGTGGCGTTGGGCTTGCTGATCCACACCGGAATCTTCGTGGGCTGGGGAACCTGTCCGCGTCCGTTCCCGGCGCTGGGTGGGCGGCACCGTCACGGTGTTCGGCATCGCGCTGGCCTGGAACAAGATCGTCGCGGCGGCGATCGCCCTGCTCGCGATGGCCGGCGTCGCCTGGTTCTTCAAGAAGACGCCGTTCGGGAACGCGATGCGCGCCACCGCCAATGACCCGGGCGCAGCGCGCATCATCGACATCAACGCCGGCCGCGTCGCCGCCATCGCGTGGTTCGTAGGCTGCGGCATGGCGGCCATCGCCGCCTGCTTCCTGGCCGCAGACTCCGCGCTCAGCCCCAGCCTGACCCTGTCAGCTCTGTTCCGCGCCTTCGCCGGCGTGTTCCTCAGCGGCCCGACCAGCATGTCCGAAGCGGTGATCGGCTGCTTCGTGATCGGCATCGTCGACAACGTCGCCGGCCGCTACATCTCGGCCAGCTTCCGCGACACCATCGTCTTCACCGTGATCGTCGTCGTGCTGTTCATCCGGCCGTCCGGCGTGCTCGGCGCGGGCCGCAAGGAGCGGGTATGAATCCGACCCTGCTGCGCCGCATCCTGATCGCGCTGGCCGGCATCGCCCTGGCGCTGGCGGTCGGACCTTTCCTGCTGGTGGGCAACTACACCCAGTTCATCATCGCTTTGCTGGCCATCGCCTTCATCGCCGTGCTGTCGGTGAACATGCTGGCGGGGCTGTGCGGGATCTGGTCACTGGGCCACAGCGCCTACGTCGCCATCTGCGCCTACATGGCCGCCAACCTCACCCTGCTGGGCGTGCCGCTGGAAGTGATCATCGTCGCCTCGATGGTCAGCTCCGCGCTGCTGGGATTCATCCTGGGCCTGAGCGCGGGCCGGTTCTCGGTGCTGTACTTCGGGCTGCTGACCATGGCCCTGGCGCTGGTCGCCACCGAGGTGATCGGGCGCTGGACCGCGGTGACCGGCGGCGACGACGGCAAGAAAGTGGGCCGGGCGCTCACCATCTTCCTGTCCGGCCCGATCGAGAGCAAGAATGCAGTGGTGATCTGCGTGCTGCTGGCGACCGCCGTCTACCTGATCGGCGACGCGGTGCAGGCCAGCCGCTTCGGCCGCCGCTGGCTCGCTGTCAAGGGCCAGCGCATCGCTTCCATGGTCATGGGCCTGAAGCCCCACGTCGAGAACGCGACCGCCTTCGGACTGAGCGCGGCGCTGGCCTCGCTGTCGGGAATCGGCATGGCCTTCTCGATTTCGTTCATCGATCCGGTGGCCTTCAGCCTGGACTCCAGCGTCACCATGATCGTCGGCACGGTGGTCGGCGGCATCGGCAGCAGCCTCGGCGCCCTGCTGGGCGCCGGCTTCATCACGCAGTCCCGGAACTGGCGCGCGATGCGCGCGCGGTCGCGAATTTCGTCTACGGCGGCGCAATGATCGCGGTGCTGCTGTGGCTGGGACAGGGCATCGTGCCGGCCATCCGCACCAGAATCCGCAAGGTGCAGGGGCGGAACCGGCCCAAGACCGATGGATCACGCAAGGCGGTGGACACGGCAGCCATCGGCTCACTGGTCTCCCGGCTGCTGCTGCCCGCGGAGCACACGCTGTCACCTAACCCATCTTTGTCACATGGCACAACAAACATGAATTAGAACCATGACTTAGGATTTTCCTGGGGGCGTTATGGCACAACAGATAGGCCCATCACGGCGGGCAAGCATACGCTTGGCTGTGGCTCAGATGACTGAGCGCTGGGTACCACCCGGGTTGGCCGACAGGCCAAGAATCCTGGCGATGGCTTGCTGATGCAGCTCGGGCCGGTTGGCCTTCCTGACATGCATAGTGCGGCCATCGCGGCGCTGCAGCGTGGTGGTGATGCGCTGCTGAGAGCCGAGCGCTTCACGCAGCG
>JAYVCL010000025.1:0-4437 GCA_043749975.1 Burkholderiales bacterium | reverse complement strand
GGTGGGGTGGTCATGCGCGAGGGAGCGGGGAAGTTTGGGGTCCAGGCCAATGATTCGGACCACAGATGCGGGCCGACGGCGGGTATTGTGCCGCCGCTGTGTTGCAGTGCAGCAAGCTTGATGCCCGGATCGAATGCGCCCATCACTGGCTTTTCGGCACATCGGGTGCGACCCTTAGAATTCTTGGCTTGAAAGCAGCCCGCTGCGCCGCTTTCGCTGCCCCTCGTCCCTTGCTGGAGCCCGTCGATGAATGCCCCGGAAAAAATCCCCGCCAACCCTGAACCTCATGTGATGAAGACCTACGGCCGGCTGCCGATGGCCTTGTCGCATGGCCGAGGCTGCTGGGTCTGGGACACCGACGGCAAGAAGTACCTCGACGCGTTGGCCGGCATCGCCGTCAACACGCTGGGCCACGCGCACCCGAAGCTGGTGCCTGCGCTGCAAGAGCAGATCGGCCGGCTGATCCACACCTCGAACTACTACGCCGCGCCGATGCAGGAGCGGCTGGCCGCCAAGCTGTGCGAGTTGTCCGGGCTGACGAACGTGTTTTTTTGCAGCACCGGCCTGGAGGCCAACGAATGCGCGCTGAAGATCGCGCGCAAATTCGGCCACGACAAAGGCATTCATCGCCCCGAAATCATCGTCTACGAAAAAGCCTTCCATGGCCGCTCGATCGCCACGTTATCGGCCACCGGCAACCCGAAGGTGCAGGAGGGTTTCGGCCCCTTGGTCGAAGGCTTCGTGCGGGTGCCGTTGAACGACGTGGCGGCGATCGAAGAGGTGGCGCAAACCCACCCCGACGTGGTCGCTGTGTTCCTGGAAGTGATCCAGGGTGAAGGCGGCATCCACCCGGCCAAGGCCGACTACCTGCGCGCGGTGCGCCGCATTTGCGACGAGCAAGGCTGGCTGCTGATGCTGGACGAAGTGCAATGCGGCATCGGCCGCACCGGCAAGTGGTTCGCGCACCAGTGGGCCGGCATCCGGCCCGACGTGATGCCACTGGCCAAGGGCCTGGGTTCGGGCGTGCCGATCGGTGCGGTGGTGTGCGGCCCGTTGGCGGCGCAGGTGCTCGGGCCGGGCAACCACGGCAGCACCTTCGGCGGCAACCCGCTGGCCATGCGCGCCGGCATCGAAACGCTGCGCATCATCGAAGAAGACAAGCTGATGCAAAACGCCGCCAGCACCGGCGCGGCACTGCGCGCGGCGCTGACGCGCGAGCTGGCCGGCGTGGCGGGCGTGGTCGAGATTCGCGGCCAGGGCCTGATGCTGGGCATCGAGCTGAACCGCCCTTGCGGCGAACTGCTGGGCCGCGCGGCCGAGGCCGGGCTGCTGCTCAGCGTGACGGCCGATCGCGTGATCCGGCTGGTGCCGCCGCTGATTTTGAGCGTGGCAGAGGCCGAACAGATCGCGATGATCTTGTGTCCGCTGATCAAGGATCTTTTGGCCGCACCGCCTCTGCCAGCGCCATGAAACCCGGCCCGACTCTAATCAAGCACTACACCCAGTTCAAGGACTTCCGCGCCGAGGAATACGCCTACCTGTTCGAGCGCGCCCGCAACATCAAGCAGCGCTTCAAGAACTACGAAAAATACACGCCGCTGGTGGACCGCACGCTGGCGATGATCTTCGAGAAGGCCAGCACACGCACTCGCGTGAGCTTCGAGGCCGGCATGTACCAAATGGGTGGCTCGGTGGTCAACCTGACCACCGGCGACAGTCAACTCGGCCGCGCCGAGCCGATCGAAGACAGCGCCCGCGTGATCAGCCGCATGGTCGACCTGGTGATGATCCGTACCTATGAGCAGACCAAGCTCGACGCCTTTGCCGCCCACTCGCGCGTGCCGGTGATCAACGGCCTGACCAACGAGAACCACCCGTGCCAGATCCTGGCCGACGTATTCACCTACATCGAGCAGCGCGGCAGCATCACCGGCCGCATCGTCGCCTGGGTCGGCGACGGCAACAACATGGCCAACACCTGGCTGCAGGCGGCCGACATTCTCGGCTTCACGCTGCACGTCAGCACACCCAGCGGCTACGAGATCGACACCCAGGTGGCGGGGGTCAGCAACACCGCTTGCGTGAAGGTGTTCAAGCACCCGCTGGATGCCTGCCGCGGCGCCCACCTGGTGACCACCGACGTGTGGACCAGCATGGGCTATGAGGCCGAGAACGAAACGCGCATGAAGGCGTTTGCCGATTGGTGCGTCGATGCGTCGATGATGGCCGCTGCCCAGCCCGACGCGCTGTTCATGCACTGCCTGCCGGCACACCGCGGTGAAGAGGTCAGCGCCGACGTGATCGACGGCCCGCAGTCGGTGGTGTGGGACGAAGCCGAGAACCGCATGCACGTGCAGAAGGCGTTGATGGAATATTTGCTTTTGGGACGCATCGGCTGACGCTGCGCTTGCGTTTGTGTTTGCGGTTGCGCACTGCAAGCATTCGAGACGCTCCGCCAACACCGATGTCAGTGACGATGCCCCACCCGCAGACGGGGCTCGTGCATCAGCGAAATCTGTTTGAGCAGCGGGCGAAGGTCCCTGATCTCCTGAGACAAACACCCAGCGAAACCACCATGGCCTTCATCAACTACATCACCCAGATCCACATCGACTTCGGCGCGGTGCAACTGCTGCGCGCCGAGTGCGAGCGCACCGGCATGCGCAAACCGCTGGTCGTGACCGACGCCGGCGTGCGCGCAGCCGGTGTGCTCCACAAAGCGCTGGCCGCGCTCGGCGACTGGCCGCATGCGGTGTTCGACCAGACGCCGTCGAACCCGACCGAAGCGGCGGTGCGCGCTGCGGTGCTGGTGTTCAGGGCCAACGGCTGTGACGGGCTGATCGCGGTGGGCGGCGGCTCCAGCATCGACCTGGCCAAGGGCCTGGCCATCGCCGCCGCGCACGAAGGCCCGCTCAAGACCTACGCCACCATCGAAGGCGGCAGCCCGAAGATCAGCGACCGCGTGCTGCCGCTCATCGCGGTGCCCACCACGGCGGGCACTGGCAGCGAGGTCGCGCGCGGCGCCATCGTGATCGTCGACGATGGCCGCAAACTCGGCTTCCACAGTTGGCACCTGGTGCCCAAGACCGCCCTGCTCGACCCCGAGTTGACGCTGGGCCTGCCGCCCTTGTTGACGGCCGCCACCGGCATGGACGCGATCGCGCATTGCATGGAAACCTTCATGGCGCCGGCCATCAACCCGCCCGCCGACGGCATTGCGCTGGACGGCCTGGAGCGCGGTTGGGCGCACATAGAGCGCGCCACGCGAGACGGCGCTGACCGCGAGGCGCGCTGGCACATGATGAGCGCCAGCATGCAGGGCGCGATGGCGTTCCAGAAGGGTCTGGGCTGCGTGCACTCGCTGAGCCACAGCCTGGGCGGCGTCAACCCGCGGCTGCACCACGGCACGCTGAACGCGATGTTCTTGCCGGCGGTGGTGCGGTTCAACGCGACGGCAGATTCGATCCAGCATGAACGCAGGCTGCAGCGCATGGCGCACGCGATGGGCATCGGCTCATGCGACGCCAAAGGCACCGAAATCGCCGACGCCCTCCGCGACATGAATGCGCGCCTGGGTTTGGCGTCGGGCCTGGCGGCGTTGGGCGTGACCCGCGACCTGTATCAGCGGGTGATCGACGGCGCGATGGCCGACCATTGCCACAAGACGAATCCGCGGATTGCGACGCGCGAGGAATACCGCGAGATGCTGGAAGCGTCGGCTTGACGTGGCAGTGAGCGGACGCTGTGCGGCGCCACCGCCTCAATCTCAAAGATGCGCCTTCAGCGGGATGCCCGCATCGCAGGCCAGCGCCGGCTCCAAGCTCTTGCCCGCTTCGAGCAACTTGCGCGCGGCCATGTGATCCATCGGTGCGTTGACGCTTTCGACGCACACCAGGCGGTCCGCTGCGTAGTGAAGGATCGAAAAACTGGCTGGCGTCGCACCTGGGCGGCGGTGCCGCACGCCATCGGCCGGCATCAGCCCGGCCATCTGCAAGCGCAGGCTGCCCTGCTCGGACCAGAAAGAGGGCAGCGCGCGGTACGGCTCATCGCGGCCCAGCAGAGTGGCCAGGGCGGTGCGCGCCTGGTCGCTCGCGTTTTGCACCGATTCGAGTCGCAGGCGTCGCCCGGTGGGTTCGCCGGACCGGTGCTCAGGGAACTGCGTGCAGTCGCCGGCGGCGAGGATGGCCGGGTCGGATGTGCGCATCTGCGCGTCGACGACGATGCCGTTGTCGCAAGCCAGGCCGCAGTCGCTGGCCAGCGATTGCTCGGGCACCGCACCGACGCCGAGCACCATCAGCTCGACCGCTTGGCGCTGGCCGTCGACCGTCAACGCGGCCAGGCGATCGCCCACGATCTCGAAGCCGCCTACCGTGACACCCAGCCGCACGTCGATGCCATTGTCTCGATGCGTTTGCAACACATGCTCGGCCAGCTCGA
>JAYVCL010000024.1:0-5785 GCA_043749975.1 Burkholderiales bacterium | reverse complement strand
TCATTGGAATGATTAACCTACTTTCTATATGTCAAGTGTTTTCTATCCATCTGTTGTGTACTTAATACATCAATTTCTTAACTTGGGTGGATTGGCTACAGCCCCGAGGTGCTGACGTACTTCAAGGCCACTGGTGACGGCTGGCAGACCCGCATGAACGACGCCTTGCTGGAATGGGTGAACAAAAAGTCTACGCGGTAAGCATGGTAGCCAGCATGCGAATGAGGCCGAATCCATCGTAACTCAAACCTTGAACGTCTATGTTTCTCCTTATGGAAGAGGAAGTCCCATGGTCACGTTGAAGTTCGCGCCTGCCCGTGCTGGCGATACGCTGGTCCTTTGGTGTTGCTGGTCGATTGGCACCTTATAAGCAAGCTCTGCGCCTGACTTACTTCCTTGCATTCAGGAAAAACAACTGCTCGCCGTTGATTTTGTAAGTGGCTATCACGCCCTGCCCCGCCGGCGAAATCACCTAATCGACAAACTATTGCGCCTTGACCCCCTTGGTTTGCGGATGTTTTACCGGGTTGACCACCATCACGCCATACTGGTTAAAGAGACGCGTATCGCCTTCGACCAACACTGCCAGGTCAGCCCGGTTCTTGAAGGAAAGCCAGGTGCCCCGGTCAGTCAGCACATAGGCGCCCAGGCTGGCGGCCATGTTCAGCGCTGGCCCCATGCCGCAGCCGCAGGCTTTGTAGCCGGCAAAGGCGGGCGCATCAATGCCAGCCGTTTTCCAGTAACGCAATTCGGCCGCATGGGTGCCGCTTTTGTCGCCGCGTGAGACGAAGCCTGCGTTGGCCGCATTGATTTTTTCCGGCGCTTCGACGATTGCTTTTCCCTTGACCTTTGCCGGGTCGGGGGCAGGGCCAATCAACACAAAGTGTGTTGTACATCACCGGAAAACGCTTGATGGCAAAGCCTTCAGCAACGACTTTTTCCTCGGCGACCTGGTCGTGAAAGAAGAGGACGTCGGCGTCGCCCCGGCGGCCCATATCGATGGCCTGGCCGGTGCCGACCGCCACCACTTTCACATCGATTCCGCTGGCCTTGCTGAACTCGGGCAGGAGGTGGACGAACAGCCCCGACTGCTCGGTTGATGTGGTCGAGGCCATCACGATGCTGGGCGTGTTCGCTATCGAAAACGTAGCTATAAATGCAATAGGGATAAGCGTAAAAGCCCTAAAATCCTGGTAAATTCTGTTAAACCCGTTCATCCCAGTTCCTCCTTTAAAAATGATGCAGCCGCTGCCGGTAAAGGCCCGCCGAAAAAATCAGCAACCGGCAAGTCGGCGACCAGCCTTCCGTGCTCCAGGTAAACCACCCGGCTGGCCAGGCGCTTGACCTGGCCGAGGTTGTGGCTGCTGAAAATCAGCGTCATGCCGGCGTCGGCGAACTCGGCCAACAGGCCTTCCACCTCGTGCTTGGCCGCCGGGTCCAGGCTGGAAGTCGGCTTGTCGAGCAGCAAAACCTGCGGTTTCAGGGCCCAGTCCCGCGCCAGCGCGACACGCTGCCGCTGCCCGCCCGACCGGGCTTGAGCGCGGGGAGATTTACCACGCAAACGCCCGAGGCTGCCGTGCATCATCGTGCCCAACCCGGCGCACTGGCCAAGAAAGTTGCTTACCCGGTCAGCTTCAACGCCCTCTCGTATTTCACCCGCGCCTTCAAGCGCCAACTCGGCGTCTGCCGAGCGACTACCAGGCGGGCGCAAGATGGCAAGACTGACTTAACGAATGACAGGATTGTCATAACGCTGTTGGCCGGGTACGCGCTAGGATTTGCATGAAGACCGTGTAGGTGGATTGGTTTTTGAAACGTCTTGCTGCGGGACTCTTGGATAGCATGCACGGGGTATGGGTAGGCGGTCTCACGAATGTGCTATTTGCGTTATTGCAAGACTTGACCCCGGTCCTGTGGTGCTTGACGAGTGCGCCGGGTTGAGCACGATGAAGCACGGCAGGCCTCGGGCGTTTGCGCCAGCAGGTGGTAGGGAATTGCTCGCCAGACAATAGCTATGCACCACCCCGTTAAAGCGCTGGCACAACTGCCCCAGCAGCGCCAGCCAGGCTTGGCGGTCGTCGGCGTCAGCGTGGTAAATCTCCTCGCACTGGTCGCCGCGCGAGTCGCTGCATTATTGATAGCTGCCGACACACATAATTCGCGCGGGAGAGGCTTATTTGGCTCAAGACGCTGGCGAGTAAATGTTCCATCGCAAGACCTGACCCTGAAGCCTTCGCGGAGCCACAAATTCCGGTTCATGAGAGGGGAAACTCGCTTTTTTGGGGGAGGAACTTCAGTCTAAAAGAGCATCCAACCAGCCCATATAAATCCCCTTAAATCATCTCAACATATAGCTGGCAGCTTAGAGCAAATATTTCAACATTTTAGTCAGATCAAGTAGTAAATTTGCGACCAGACTATGAGCTTCCAAATGGCTGTTGCATGAAACAAATTTACTTTATATAATGTTTCATGTAACGCTATAAATGGAGCTTGAAATGACAACAGCGAACGTAAATGCACGAGTACAAAAACACCGCGATGCGCTGCGCATGGCAGGGCTTCGCCCGGTGCAAATCTGGGTGCCGGATACGCGCCGACCAGACTTTTCGGCAGAGTGCCGCCGCCAATCACGGATAGCCTCTCAAGCCGACATGGCCGATACGGACATGCAGCACTTCATGGATGCCGCCTTGGCCGATGTGGACGGCTGGACGGAATGATGCGGGGCGACTTCGTGACCATCGCCATGCAGGGCGACTTTGGCAAGGCACGGCCCGCCCTGGTGATTCAGTCCGACCAATTCAACGAGCACGCGACCGTTACGGTGCTGCCGGTGACGAGCATGCTTGTTGCCGCGCCGCTGCTGCGCATCACCGTCCAGCCAAGCCCAGGAAGCGGCTTGCAAAAGCTCTCGCAGGTGATGGTGGACAAGGCCATGACCGTTAAGCGCGACAAGGTGGGGCAGTCTTTTGGACGCATTGATGCGGATGCCATGATCGAGGTCGAGCGCTGCCTGGCCGTGTTTCTGGGGATTGCGAAATGAGCTCCTGCATGCGCTGATCCCATCCCCAGAGAGTCCTAAAAGTCCTCACGTATCGGCCCCTGCATGCGCTGACAGCCGCACGCTCTCTCCGCGCCGCCGTTGCTGACGATCGCATTCCAATAACGGTCGGTCTCCGCCTGGTCGTCGGTGGCGATCTGAAAGGAGAACGCCTCGCCCCATGATTACAAGCTTTAAAGCGGTTCAGATGACTTGATGAAGCGCGAGGAAGTGGCTGCCGGTCAGAGAAGGCGCAGGGTCAGGTCATTCAATGCAACAACTACTCGCACCTGTCGTGAGCCAAATGAGGCTCTACCCATCTATTCATGTGCGTGAACAGCTATCAATAATGTAGCGATCGCGCAGCGACAAGCGCGGGGGATTTACCACGCAAACGCCCAGGCGGCAGCAGGATTGTCCTAACGAATGGCCGGATTGTCCTAACGCACCTTGCCTGGTACGCGCTAGGCTTCGCATAAGGGTATGGACAGGCGGTTTCACGTAGGTGTCATTGCAAGACCTGTACCCGGAGATGTTTCGGAGACGCCGTTTTTCAATGCTAGCAAAACACCCACTCAGGAGTTAAGCCACATGGCCACCAAAAATACGGGATCAAACCAATCACGCAACCAATTTCTTCTCGAAGGCAATATCACTTTCCAGCAATCGGAAGGCAAGCCCGACGACCTTGGCATCATGGTTTTCGCCTTCGACCGGCTCGGTGAACCGCTCGGTGGGGGGGAGCTGGACGGCAAAGGAAATTTCAGGATGGCGCTGCGCCTGGCCGCGCCGGCAGACATTCAACTTATGGCGGGGCCCGGAACGGATGCGATGAGTGTCCGGCAGTCATCAAGCCATGTTCAGGCCTTCAGCGCAAAGGAGTGGATGAAAGAAGGCGCCGGCTTTGTCATCCACCCCAAACTCGTCATCCCGCAAGCCATTTGGTGGCCGTGGCGGCCGGTGCGTATTTGCGTCACCGGACATGTGCGCAAGATCGACAAGCACCAGGGTCATACGCAAATATGCCCGGTGCCGTTTGTGAAGGTGGAAATATTTGACGTGGATCGGGAAGCCTGCTGGTGGCCCCCTATTCGTAATTGGTGGGACACGCTGCTCGACCGGCCGGTGATCCGCATTCCCGATCTGCTGAGGGAGCGCCCATTCCCGCCCAAGCCCTTCCCGGGCCCCGACCCGGCACCGGAACTCAGGCTCGACCCGCGCGTGATCGGCGCGGCAAGCGGCTTTTCGCCAGGCGCCGATGTCAGCCTCAATCCGCAGCCTCTGCCGCCGCGGACCAACAGCATGAAGATGACCGTCAATGCCGATGAAATCCGGGGCTTCAGTCAGCCGTCTGATCTATCGGGATTCTCGGCGGTCAGTCGCGTGGGCGAAGCCCGGCTGATGGATGCTGCAATCGCCTCACGGCTGGACCGGCTGACCCTGACCTCCAAAATTCCACCGTGGGCCATTTTTCCGCGCTGCTTCTACAGCAAGCAGGTGGAGTGTGAAACCTATACCGATTGCGACGGCTATTTTCGCTGCTGTTTCCGCTGGTCGCCACTCCATTTCCGCCATGGCAGGCTTCGCTTCGATGGCCGCCCGGACGTCATCGTCCGCGTGACGCAGATCATCAACGGCGTGTCAACGGTGATCTACATGGACCCTTACACCAGCACTCGCTGGAATGTCACCAATGCGCACATCGACCTCTACCTGGACAACGAGGAAGTGCGCTGCGGCCAGGGCTGCCACCCGCACCCCGTGGGCTCGCCTGTGTTCTTCACCCGCATCGGCAACGACGAGGTCTATCAGATCAACCAGGGCACAGGTCTTTATGCCGATGCCAGCTATTCCAAAATGGCCTACGGCGGCAATCTGCTGGTGTTTGGCCTGTTCGGCGATGCGCTGGCAACCGGCGCGCCCAAGCGCTATTACCGGCTCTCGTATGCCAAACAGGGCAGCGCCGACGCCGACTTCAAGTTCATTGACGCCGACTTGCGCGACACGCTGGTTGACAAGCTGACCTTGATTAATTCCGATCATTTTCTCGGCCCGCAGCCCGTGAACGGCACGACGACACTTTATGAAGTGCGCAATCGCGATGCCTACTACTGGTACAACCCCGACTGGATCGGCAGTTGGTGGACCCCGCCGGTCGAAGAAGATACCTCGACTTATGTCCTGCGGCTGGAACTGTTCGACGAGAACGGCGTGTATCTCAATACCGCTTCTGGCCTGGTGGATTACCGCAATGGCACCGTGACGCCGCCCGCCCTGCTGCCCGCGATGACTGACCATTGCGACCTCGTCATCACGCTGGACAACAAGCCTGCGGTGGTCAATCTCGACATTCCCGCCGTGCTCAATGAGTGTGGCGTCATCCCGTGGAGCCCAACGCTGATGCTCAACTTCAATGTTTCGGCCACGCAGGAAAACAACCGTTTGCACAGCTGGGCCTTGCAGTACACCAAGGGCGTCAACCCTGCCGTGGCGGTGCTGGCCAGCAATAGCTCCAACTCCGGAGGACTGAACCCGGTGAGCACAACAGTCAGCGGCGCGCCCTTGCTGGCCGGACTCACCACGACCTGCGCTTTCGCACTCAAGCTGTATGCCTGGGCGCATATCCGCAATGGCTACGGTTTTGTCTATTACACCGAGCAGATCAAAGCGATCGCCATCGAGAAATGCGGCCCCTGTCCAGAATGCCAGGGCGGCGTGATCGGGTAAACAGTCAAGCCACAG
>JAYVCL010000023.1:0-5783 GCA_043749975.1 Burkholderiales bacterium | reverse complement strand
CTCATCGCTGCAGGGGTCGGCGCCGTCCATGCCAAGGCATCTGTACATAGTTGGGACATGTGCATAGGGGTCGCTATGCAGAGCTCTCCATAGCGACCCGATCCAGCCATTCGGGACGCAAGATTCGTTGTGGACAAGCAGTCATTTGGCACACGCTCAACAACCGCGGGCCAATTCGGAAGCAATCGAAGCCCCTTTTCACCCCCATCCCGGCCTTCGCCCATAGGGGGAAGGGGTGAACAGGTACTGCGCGCCGAATTGAAATGGAAGGGGCAAAAAGACGCACCTTCGCGCCGCACATCGCCGCGTCACCACGGCCCCCCGCCGCTTACCGTAGACCTCACTGAAACTGTCAGGGGCAGCCCGTATGCACGCCCCGTGCGAGGACACCATGAAAGCAGTCATCCTGGCCGGCGGCCTGGGCACCCGTCTTGCCGAAGAAACCTCGGTGCGGCCGAAGCCGATGGTCGAGGTCGGCGGCAAGCCGGTGCTGTGGCACATCCTGAAAAGCTACTCGCACCACGGCATCAACGACTTCGTGATTTGCCTGGGCTATCGCGGCTACCTGATCAAGGAATACTTCGCCAACTATTTTCTGCACATGTCGGATGTGACCTTCGACCTGGCCGAAAACCGCATGGAGGTGTGCCACCGCCACTGCGAACCCTGGCGCGTGACCCTGGTGGACACCGGCGACCAGACCCAGACCGGCGGGCGCCTGCGGCGCGTGCGCGAGCACCTCGACGACGGCACGTTTTGCTTCACCTACGGCGACGGCCTGGCCAACGTCGACATCGGCGCTTCGATCCAGTTTCACCGCGAACAAAAGCGCCTGGCCACGCTGACCGCGGTGCAGCCGGCCGGGCGTTTCGGCGCGCTCGACATCGAGGGCCAGCGCATTTCCCGCTTCGAAGAAAAACCGCAGGGCGACGGCAGTTGGATCAACGGCGGTTTCTTCGTGCTGGAGCCCGAAGCGCTGAAGCACATCGAAGACGACTCCACCGTGTGGGAGCGCGAACCGATGGAGCGGCTGGCACGCGAAGGCCAGTTGTCGGCCTTCACGCACCGCGGCTTCTGGCAACCGATGGACACGCTGCGCGACAAGACCCGGCTCGAAGAATTGTGGCAATCCGGCCAGGCCCCGTGGAAGGTCTGGAAGTGAAGCGCGACGCAGCGCTCGGCCAACGCTACGGCACGCTGTTCAACGGCGTCTACACGGGTCGGCGTGTGCTGGTCACCGGCCACACCGGTTTCAAAGGGTCGTGGCTGGCCTTGTGGTTGCAAGCGATGGGCGCGCAGGTGTGCGGCCTGGCCTTGCCGAGCGAGAGCGGCCTCAACCACAGCCGCCTGCTGCAACTGCCGCTCGACGAAGCGCTGGTGGATTTGCGCGACGCTGCGGCGGTGCGCGATGCGCTGCGCCGCTTCGAACCCGAGTTCGTGTTCCACCTGGCCGCGCAAGCCCTGGTGCGGCGCAGCTACCTCGATCCCGCAGCCACCTTCGACACCAACGTGACGGGCCTGGTCAACCTGCTCGAAGCCGTGCGTGCCACGCCCAGCGTGCGCGTCGTCGTCAACGCCACCACCGACAAGTGCTACCTCAACGGCGACACCTCGCGCGGCCATGTTGAAGACGACGCGCTGGGCGGGCGCGACCCGTACAGCGCCTCCAAGGCCTGTGCCGAAATCGTCTCGGCCAGCTACCGCAGCAGCTTTCTGAACGCCGACGATGGCCGTGGCCACGCCGTGGCGCTGGCCACCGCACGCGCCGGCAACGTGGTGGGCGGCGGTGACTGGAGCGAAGACCGTTTGATACCCGACCTGGTGCGCTCTGCCGTCAGCGGCAAGGCCGTGTCGATCCGCTACCCGCACGCCACGCGGCCCTGGCAACACGTGCTGGAACCATTGGCCGGCTACCTGTTGCTGGGCCAGCGGCTGCGGGCCGATCCGACCGATGTGGCTGAAGCCTGGAACTTCGGCCCCGATGTATGCGGCCAGCTCAGCGTGGCCCAGGTGATCGCTGCGTTTGCCGAACACTGGCCGGCGGTGAAAAGCCAGCCCGACCGCAACGTGTCGTTTCACGAAGCCGCGTTGCTGCACCTGGACTGCCGCAAGGCCCAGGCGCGGCTGGGCTGGCGGCCGGTGTGGCCTGCACACACCACCTTTCAGCGCACAGCGCAGTGGTATCGGTGCCAGCATGAGTTGGGCGACCTGCGCAGCCGTGACGACATGCAGCAATACGTGGCCGACGCGCGCAGTGCGGGTCTGGCCTGGGCCGCATGAAGTTCCACGCCACGCCGATTCACGGCCTGTGGGACATCGAGACCGCGCCGCACGGCGATGCGCGCGGCAGCCTGACCCGGCTGTACTGCGCCGATGCGTTCGCCGAGGTCGCACCCGGCTTGCGCTTCGTGCAGGTCAATCATTCGATCACCGCCCAGCGCGGCACGCTGCGCGGCATGCACTTTCAGCGCGTTCCCGCGGCAGAGGCCAAACTCATCCGCTGCCTGCGTGGCCGCGTGTTCGATGTAGCGGTCGATCTGCGCTTCGCATCGCCCACGTTTGCACAGTGGCATGCGGTGGAACTGTCTGAAGACAACCAGCGCCAGGTGTTGATTCCGGCCGGTTTTGCGCATGGTTTTCAGACCCTGGCCGATCACTGCGAACTGCTCTACCAGCACAGCGCAGCCTATTCGCCGCAGTGCGAAGACGGCGTTCGCCACGACGATCCGCGACTGGCGATTGTCTGGCCCGAGCCCGTCACCGAACTGTCGCCGCGCGACCGGGGCTTCGCGCTGCTGAGCGCCGATTTCAAAGGAGTGAGAATTTGAAGTGCCGCCACTGCGCCACCCCGCTGCATCAAACCCGTGACGTGTTCGTCGACCTGGGTGCCGCGCCGCCGTCGAACGCCTTTTTGCGTGAGCAAGACCTTGGCCGCGCCGAGTTGCACTTTCCGCTCAAGGTGTTGACCTGCCCCGAATGCCGGCTGGTGCAGGTGGACGAAGTGCAGCGTCACGATGCGCTGTTTTCCGACGACTACGTTTACTTCTCGTCGTACTCGCCGTCGTGGCTGGCACACTCGAAGCGCTATGTCGACCAGGCGTGCGAGCGCTTGTCGCTGGGCTCGAAGTCGCTGGTGATGGAGGTGGCCTCCAACGACGGCTACCTGCTGCAATACATGGCGCAGCGCGGCGTCCCGTGCGTCGGCATCGAGCCCACAGCCAGCACCGCGCAGGTGGCACGCGGCAAGGGCATCGAGACGATTTCGGAATTTTTCGGCAGCGAGTTCGCACAGCGCTTCAAGGCCGAACGCGGCCCGGTCGACCTGGTGCTGGGCAACAACGTGCTGGCACACGTGCCCGACATCAATGATTTCGTGGCCGGTTTTCGCGAGGTGCTGGCCGCCGCAGGCACGCTCACGGTGGAGTTCCCGCATCTGCTGCAACTGGTGCAACAAGGCCAGTTCGACACCATCTACCACGAGCACTTTTCGTATCTGTCGCTGCACACCGTGCAGCGCATCTTTGCTGCGCAAGGGCTTGTGGTGTGGGATGTTGAAACCCTGCCCACGCATGGCGGTTCGCTGCGGGTGTGGGCCCAGCATCGGGCCAACCCTCGCCCGGTGAATGTGTGCGTGGCCGAGGCGCTGCGCGCAGAAGCTGCCGCCGGCATGCGCCACGCCGCTTTCTACAGCGGTTTGCAGGCGCGGCTCGATCGCATCAAGAACGACCTGCTGGAGTTTCTGATCGAGCAAAAGCGTGCTGGCAAGACCGTGGCCGCCTATGGCGCTGCCGCCAAGGGCAACACCTTGCTCAACTACGCCGGCGTGCGGCCCGACCTGCTGCCGTTCGTGGTCGACGCATCGCCGCACAAGCAAGGGCGCTTTTTGCCGGGCTCGCGAATACCGGTGGTCGGTGAGGCGCGCTTGCGTGAAGCGCGGCCCGACTACGTGCTGCTGCTGCCGTGGAATTTGCGCGACGAGATCACCGCGCAACTCGCCTATGTGCGCGATTGGGGCGGGCGCTTCGTGACGGCGGTGCCGGCGTTGACGATCGATTGAAGCCTGCGCCATGGGCGGGCGAGACGCAACGCGCAATCCACGCCGAGCCTTCGATCCAGAAGCACTGCCTTGCTCACACTGGCTCAAACGTCGCGAAAAATATCGGCCAGCACACTGCGCTGCGCTGGCTTGAACACCAGGTCACCGCCAGCCCCCTGAAACACCAGACAGTCGCCGTCGGTGTCGCGATTCACCACGCTGACGCCTTGCGCAATCACCGACCCGGCGCGCACGCGGCTGCGGCCGATCACGGCCGAGTTGGGGTACAGCACCACGCCGTCTTCGAGCACCGGCGCCACGCCGTGGTTCTTGCCGACGGTGCAGTTTTGATACAGCACCAGGTGCTCGCCGTAGCTCGCCTTCGCCAACACGATGCCCACCGAATGGCCGATGAAAAACACCTCGGGCAGTTCGATCTCGTAGAAGCAGTCGATGCCGTTCAGCGCCTTGTTGAGCAAGAAGAGTTTCGTGCACACCCGCGTGTCGGCACCCGCACGCCAGAGCGTGTTGGCCAGGTAGTACAAGAAGATCGTGGTCTGCGACGAATGCAGCACATCGAACTCGCCTTCGCGCCACATGCGCACCGCGCCGATGCAGCGCTCCAGCCGGCGCAGCGCCGTGTCGAGGTGGGCGTCGAGCACAGCCTGCACGCCGGGCGCGTCGTCGGGAAAGAAGTTTTCCAATTGGCGCACCAGATAGCGCAGCAAGCCCGCGCGGCTGCTGTTCACGAGCTCGAGCATGCGCACTCCTGTTCGATCATTCGGCCGACCCGGTCGAGTGTGTCCGCCGGCTGCCAGCCGAACGCGTCGGCCATGCGCGTCACCGAAATGCGTGGCAGCGCGGGGGCTTGATGGTTGTGGCGAGCCACCAGCTTGCAGCCGCTCGCTGCGCCGAGTCGATCCAACAAGGCCGCGTTGCCGACATTGCACCCGCCCGCCACGTTGTAGATCGCAAACCCGGCTGACCTTGCCAGTGCGATCAGCGCATCCGCCACGTCGTCGATGTGCACGTAGTCGCGCGCCAGGCTCGGTGATGAATCGACCATCACACGCGCTCCCGTGCCGAGTGCTCGCGCAGCCAAAACGCGGCGCATCAGGTCGGGCAAAAAGCCTTCGGCGTCCGACCCATCGCCCCAGACGCACGACAGCCGCGCCACCCGCGCCCGCCCGCCGCCTGCCACGCGGCACAGCGATTCGCCCAGCGCCTTGGACAGGTCGTACAGATGGCGCGGGTTGTCGGGTGCGAGCTGAAGTGGCAGGTCTTCGCTGGCCTCGATGTCGCCCAGGCTGTCGTACAAGCGCGTCGACGACAGGTACACCAGCGATTCGTACCGCGCATCGCGCAGCACCCGGTTCAACAGCGACGCGTGCGCCTCGACCGTGTCGAACGGCCGCTGCGCATAGTCCGCCGTCAATCCGGCGCAGTAGAAAACGTGACCCAGGTCGCGCTGGCTCAGCGTCCGGTCGTCGCGCTGCGGCACCCAGCAGGTCCAGCCGTCGCGCTGAAGGCGGGCCTGCAGATGCCGGCCGACGAAACCGTGGCCGCCGATCAGCGTGGCGTTCATGAGGCCAGGCGCTGCAGCCCGCCCAGCGGATGGTGCAGCGCCGGGTCCTTGTGCGCCAGCAGCTTCGGGCTGACGTTTTCGACGATCCGAAAGCCCGCGCCGGCAACGCGCTGCGGGTCTTGCACCGCCAGCATGTTGAAGCCGTGCGGCGGGCCGTCGAGA
>JAYVCL010000022.1:0-9304 GCA_043749975.1 Burkholderiales bacterium | reverse complement strand
ATCGGTCGACGCGTGGCGACGTTGCGGGAGCGCGTCGCCCGCTTTGGGCTGACCCTCGGCGACCAGGGTGATGTGCGGGCTCTGGTCCCCGCCGATCAGGGCGCTCACATGCTGGCTACGGCCATCAGCGGGCTTCTATCGGTGGCCGAGTGGGAACGCGACCAGGCTGGCTTGGACGAGCAGACGCAGAACCTCGCTGAGGAAGCCGAGATCATGCTGCGGGAATGGAAGCCCGGCGCCACCCTGGAGCGCCGCCCGAAGATCAAGGGTCAGTCGAAGCGGGAACACACCTTCGCCTTCCTCATGGACGGCGAGTACATCGACGTGATCCCGGCCAACCACACCGCCACCGGTGCCACGATGCGCAAGGCCGGCGACGTGAAGAACTCGCCATACCTGGCCGGTCGGGAGATCCGCGTCGTGATCGACGACCGGCGCGATCCTGACCGTGCCGATGTCGAGCGCCAGATCCTGGGGTCGCTGGTCCGGGCGATGACGCTCACGAAGCTGCAGAGCCTGGCGAAGCCGGGGCCGGTTCAGTAGATTCGCCGTGCGACGCGCGCGCAACACAGGGGCGAGCACGATGCACCTCCGACCTGGGTCAGCGAGTGCTGTTCAAAGGCAGGACGCTGAACGGGGCCACGGATGGGGCCACGCTCGAATCGTGGCCGCAAAGGATCCTTATGGATGCAGGCTCAGCGGCCGATTGGGAAGTGATGATCGAACATGTGAACCTGTCGCAAGCCGTCCGAACACGGCTCATAGAAAACCCCAGCGCATCAAGTTTGCCGGGGGTTTATGTTTGACTCGATTTCCAACCGCGAGCTGTACCTCCAGCCGATCACGGAGAAAGCCAGCGCACGCGAAGCAAGACTCAGCGGCCAGTCTCTTTCAGGTAGTCGGCACGCGCGGCCACTGCTGTGTCCGCAAAGTCCGAGAACAAACCGTCCAAGCCCAGGCGAAAGTACTGGAGGTACTCGGCCTTCGGGTCGCCTTTGTAATCCGCAGCCAGGCGGCGCTGTTCGTTGCGGAAGGTGTAGGCGTGGACGAACAGCCCAAGCTTGTGCGCATCGCTGATCAAGGTGGTCGGTGGCTGTGAGGTTGCGTCGTTGAGATTGACCTTGCCGTCGCCGTTCACATCGATCAATGCGCCGTTGGCGTCCAGCGTGCCCTTCATCGGAACGATGTAGGGCTTCCACGGGCCGATGCCGTCAGCGTAGGTCTTGATCTCGGCCAACCCGGCGGGCGTGACCATGGCGCTGAATTGCCGAGGGTCGCCGCTTCGGGTCCAGTCATAGGGCTTGTCGAAAGGGGCGGCATAGGACAGCGTACCGGTTTTCAGGTTGTAGTCATCGGCGTCGATGAGCTGGATCAAACGCGTGTTCAAGCCGTTGCTGCGCATGAGTTTCAGGCTGCTGGGCTCGAAGCTCTGCACGAAGACCGGTGCGGTCTTGCTGTTCCAACCGGCCGCCGTGATCATCGCGATCAGTTTGTCTTCCAGCGGCAGGCCAAGGTCGCGGTGGTAAGTTGGATTCTTCGTCTCCGGATACACCGCGATCATTCGGCCCACCTTGGCACTTTGCGCTTTGGCCAAGTCGATGATCTCCTGGAAGCTCACCACCTTGTACAGCCCGTTGTATTGCTGAGGCCGTTCGCTGTCGGTCGAGACGCCGCCCAGCAGCTTGATCTCCGCGAATGTGAAGTCGTGCGCGAACCAACCGGTTTGCAACTCGCCGTCGACGCTCCAATTCGTCCGCTTGCGATCGGCGAACTGCGGCAGGCTGGCCACGTTGGTGCTGAACGCAAGGTTGGGGTCGTGGCGGGCGATCAAGACACCGTCCTTGGTCGAGATCAGGTCGGGCTCGATCACGTCGGCACCCAGATCAATCGCCTTCTGGTACGCCTCCAGCGTTTCTTCCGGCAAGTAGCCCGAGGCACCCCGGTGCGCCACGATGAGCGGCGGCTGTCCGTCCAGCGTGAGCAGTGGAGTGGGATCACTGCTCCCGCCACAGGCTGCCAAACCGAAGCACAAAGCGAAGGCCAGAGGTTGGCGTTGCACGAGCCGTAATGTATTCATCGAGTTGTCCCGCAGGTTGTGGGTGAAAACCGGCGATGCTCAACCCGAGCCGTGACCGGCAAGTGACAGCACCAAAGGACCCGCCGAGCGGCGGGCTTTTTTGTCTCGAACCGCCCGAGTCAGGCTAGCTCGCCAACGACGACGCAACGGCCGCGTCGCTCGGTGCGGATGAGCCTGCGGTGTCCGCCGGATCGCTCACTGGTTGAATGTTTTGTGCGAGCTGCCCCTTGGGGCCCTGGACCAGTTCGAAGCTGACCTTGCCGCCTTGCTTGAGCGTTCGAAATCCGTCCATCTGGATCGCGGAGAAATGCGCGAATACATCTTCTCCGCCCTCTTGTGGTTCGATGAATCCGAAGCCCTTGGCGTCGTTGAACCATTTGACTGTGCCCATCGCCATACTTCACCTCCATTTGACAACACTTTATTTTGGGCGCGTGAGCGTGCGGCTGTCAAGGCTCTGACCCATTGGCAAGCGCAGGCCGTTCGACAAGCAGTGGGCAGCAACTGTGCGCAGGCGCCTCTGGCATGCGCAGGTCTGAACTCAAGGATTGACCGCGACTGCTGCGGCTGATCGGGGCTTGCAGTCGCAATGCATGGCTCAATATGACCACGGATGAAAGTCAACGAAGCAACTCGATAGAATCGCGGCATGCCAGCAGACACGCCGCAGCCGCCTGACGCCCCTGTGCAACCCGTGCGCCCTGACCGAGATCAGGGTGCGGTGGTGGTGGAGCGAAAGACGGCCAAGACCGTGCCGCCTCGCATGTACCAGGTTGTTCTCCTCAACGACGATTACACGCCAATGGAGTTTGTGGTGATGGTGCTGCAGGAATATTTCAAACGCGACCTCGAAACCGCGACTCAGATCATGTTGAAAATTCACCATGAAGGTCGTGGTGTTTGTGGCGTCTACTCAAAGGACGTCGCAGCCACGAAAGTGGAATTGGTACAGGCTGCCGCACGGCGCGGCGGCCACCCATTGCAATGCATTATGGAGGCCGCATGATTGCGCAAGAGCTTGAAGTCAGCCTGCACATGGCGTTCGTCGAAGCACGCCAGCAGCGACACGAATTCATCACCGTTGAGCACCTGCTGATGGCGCTGCTCGACAACCCCTCGGCCGCCGAAGTGTTGCGAGCGTGCTCAGCCAACATCGACGATCTGCGAAAAAGTCTGGCGCAGTTCATCAAGGAAAACACGCCCACGGTGGGCGGCTCGGACGAAGTGGACACACAGCCCACGCTGGGTTTCCAGCGTGTGATCCAGCGCGCCATCATGCATGTGCAGTCCACCGGCAGCGGCAAGAAAGAAGTCACCGGAGCCAACGTCCTGGTAGCGATCTTCGGCGAGAAGGATTCGCATGCGGTGTACTACTTGCACCAGCAAGGCGTGACGCGACTCGACGTGGTGAATTTCATCGCGCACGGCATCAAGAAGTCCGATCCACCTGAATCCGCGAAGCCAAGCGAAGGCAGCAGCGGCGAAGGTGAAAAGGAAGAGGGCGATGGCAAAGGTTCGCCGCTCGACCAGTTCACCCAAAACCTGAACGCGCTGGCGCGTGAAGGCAAGATAGACCCGCTGATCGGGCGCGACCACGAGGTCGAGCGCGTGATTCAAATTCTTTGCCGGCGCCGCAAGAACAACCCGCTGCTGGTCGGCGAGGCCGGTGTGGGCAAGACGGCCATCGCCGAAGGCCTAGCCTGGCGCATCACCCAGAACGAGGTGCCCGAGGTCCTCGCCAATGCCACGGTGTATTCGCTCGACATGGGCGCGTTGTTGGCCGGCACCAAGTACCGCGGTGACTTCGAGCAACGCCTGAAGGGCGTTTTGAAGTACCTGAAGGACCAGCCCAACGCAGTTCTTTTCATCGACGAAATTCACACGCTGATCGGTGCGGGCGCGGCTTCGGGTGGCACGCTGGACGCCAGCAACTTGCTCAAGCCAGCGCTGAGTTCGGGCGCGATGAAATGCATCGGTGCCACCACGTTCGCTGAGTACCGCGGCATCTTCGAGAAGGATGCAGCCCTGTCGCGCCGGTTCCAGAAGATCGATGTCGTCGAGCCCTCGGTAGAGCAAACCATCGAAATTCTGAAGGGCCTCAAATCACGCTTCGAAGAGCACCACAGCGTGAAGTACGCCTTGGGTGCGCTGCAAGCCGCAGCCGAACTGTCCGCCAAATTTATCAACGACCGCCATCTGCCAGACAAAGCCATCGACGTGATCGACGAGGCCGGCGCGGCGCAACGAATCCTGCCCAAGAACAAGCAGAAGAAAACCATCACGCGCGCCGAGGTCGAAGACATCGTGGCCAAGATCGCGCGCATTCCACCGGCCAGCGTCTCGAACGACGACCGTTCCAAGCTGAAGAGCCTGGAGCGCGACCTGAACAGCGTCGTTTTTGGACAAGAGCCGGCGATTCAGGCCCTGGCCTCGGCCATCAAAATGGCCCGTTCGGGTCTGGGCAAGCCCGACCGCCCGATCGGCTCATTCTTGTTTTCCGGGCCGACCGGTGTGGGCAAGACCGAGGTGGCCAAGCAGTTGGCCTTCGTGTTGGGCATCGAGTTGATCCGCTTCGACATGAGCGAGTACATGGAGCGTCATGCGGTCAGCCGTTTGATCGGCGCGCCGCCCGGCTACGTCGGGTTCGACCAAGGCGGTCTGCTCACCGAAGCGATCAGCAAGAAACCGCATGCAGTGCTGTTGCTCGACGAAATCGAAAAGGCGCATCCGGATGTCTTCAACGTGCTGCTGCAAGTCATGGACCACGGCACACTGACCGACAACAACGGGCGCAAGGCTGACTTCCGCAACGTGGTCATCGTGATGACCACCAATGCCGGTGCCGAGACGATGAACAAGTCGTCGATCGGTTTCATGAATTCGCGCGAGCAGGGTGACGAGATGGCCGACATCAAGCGCCTGTTCACGCCCGAGTTCCGCAACCGGCTCGATGCGATCGTCAGCTTCCGCTCGCTCGATGAAGACATCATCCTGCGCGTGGTCGATAAGTTTTTGCTGGAGCTCGAAGGCCAGCTCACCGAGAAGAAGGTCGAAGCCACGTTCACCGACGGACTGCGCAAGCACCTGGCCAAAGCCGGCTTCGATCCGTTGATGGGAGCGCGCCCGATGCAGCGTTTGATCCAGGACACGATTCGCCGCGCCCTGGCCGACGAGTTGCTGTTCGGCAGCCTGGTCGACGGTGGCCGTTTGACGGTGGATGTCGATGCCGAAGGCAAGACCGTGCTCGACATTCAGCCGCTGAAAAAGACCGACAAGCCCAACAAGGCCGAGCCAGCGACCGCCTGACGCAAGCAGGTGCCTCAATGAAAAAGGGAGCCTCAGCGCTCCCTTTTTTCATGCTCATTGGATCGCTGCCTGAAGGCTCGACAGGAAGTCGCCGCTTACGCCTTGCTTGTGGATGCGAAGGACGATGTGGCCAAGGCCTTCTACGTGTATTTCGGATTCAAGACGCTTCAGGATGCGCCACCTACGCTGTACTTGCCGGCTCTTGGCCGATAGTTCGGTGCGATGACACGTCTGATGAAGCTGACAGGGGACGCGCAGGACACCGCTTGAGAGCCTCCGAGGTCGTCCCCCGCACTGCTTCGAGCTGATGAAGTCAGGCAGTCGCCAACTGCTGCCGCAAAAAGCTCAACAGTACCTGGTTGCGCTGCAGCCGCATGCACTCCGCGGTCGATACCGCACTGATCAGCGAGCCGAACTTGGATTGCGGTGTCCAACCCGGCAGCACGCGCACCAAGCGACCGTCGGCCAGACCGTCCTGGCACAGGTAGTCGGGCAGCATCGCGATGCCCAGCCCGGCGATGGCGGCTTCCGTCACGGCTTCCGGGTTGTCGACGTGGTAGCGGCTGTGCACCCGCACCCGGGCCATCTCGCCGGCGCAGGCCAGCACCCAGCGATCGTCGGAGGCCTCACGCCAGTAGCACAGGCAACTGTGCCGGCTCAAGTCGGCAGGCGAAAGCGGCGTTCCCGCATTGGCCAGGTAGGCCGGCGCAGCGACCAGCGCCCAGCCGACCACGGCCACCGGTTCGCTCATCAGGCCCTGCGGCGGTGTCGACGACCAGCGCAGCGCGATGTCGATGCGCTCGTAAGCAAGGTCGACCATGCGGTCGGCAAGCTGCAGTTCGACCTCGATCGCCGGGTGCAGCCGCAGGAACTCCGGCAATTTGACGGCGAGCACGCGCTGGCCCCAGGACACCGTGGCCGACAGGCGGATTCGACCGGTCAGCTCTGAGCGCAGCGCCCGCAGCCGTTCCTCGCCGGCACCCATCTCGGCCAGCGCGCGGCGCGCGAACTCGGCATAGGCCTCGCCCGCCGGCGTCAGCGCGATGCGCCGCGTGCTGCGCGCGAACAGCGTCGCGCCAACGAGCTGCTCGAGCTGCGCCACGCGCTTGCTGACCACGCTCTTGCCCACGCCGAGCTCCAGCGCCGCGCGGCTGACGCTGGCGCTGTCGGCCACCTTGACGAAAGCAGCAAGCATGTCGGATGAGACGGCCATTGTTTCCAGATTGGAGACAAATCGTTCGCATTGGAGCAGGTGCTTTTTGCAACGTCAATGCCTACAGTCGCACCCAGTGTGACGCTCGAAGTCACCAACCCCCGGAGACAACCTCATGAGCATCAAGATCTACGCCGACCCGATCACCGTCAACTGCCGCAAGGTACTCGCCGGACTCAACCTCATCGGCGCCCCCTACGAGCTGGTTCTCGTCGACTATTTCAAGGGCGAACAGAAGGCCGAGCCCTACCTGTCGCTCAACCCCAACGCCTCGATACCGGCGATGACCGACGGCGACTTCGAGCTGTGGGAATCGAATGCGATCCTGCAGTACGCGGCCGACAAGTTCGGCAACGAGGCGGTGTACCCGCGCGATTTGCAAACCCGCGCCGATATCAACCGCTGGCTGCAGTGGGAGGGCTCGCATTGGTTCCCGAGCTGCTATGTCTTCCTGGTGGAAAACTGCGTCAAGCCGCTGCTCGGCGGTGAGCCCGACCCCGCGGTGCTCGACGCGCAGGCCGTGCAATTCCACAAGCTCGCGGGCATTCTTGACAAGCGCCTTGCGGGCCGGCAGTGGATCAGCGGGAGCGGCCCCACGATCGCCGACATTGTGCTGGCCGCGCCGATGCACCTGCACGGCTGGCAGCGGCTTCCCATCTCGGACCATCCGAACCTGCGGCGCTGGTTGACCGACAGCGTCGAGAAGCTGCCCTGCTGGCAGAAGACGGCGGTCTACGAAGGCTTCACCACCACCCGGCCAAATTGAGACCGCAAGGCCCGGCGACGCACTTGGAACCCATGACGATGAGCCTTCAGAAATCTGTCCGCGCGACGATGCAATACACCGTCGACAACGGCGTCGCACCGGACTATTACTTCTACGATCCCGACCCGTCGGTGAAGCTGAATCCGCCCGGCACCGATCCGCGCGAGGTCGAAATTCACGACGCCTGGTCGCGCGTCGCCGAGTTGTCCGCCGACCGAGAGGGATTCGAGCTTCACGATTTCGGTGCCCGCTTCGACCAGTTCGACGACGACGCTTCGGTGCACGCCAGCTTCTACCCGCAGGTCGTCGATTTCGTGAAACAGCACACCGGTGCGCGGCGCGTCGTCGTCTTCGACCACACCATTCGCAAGCGCCTCCCGGCCGACCTGAAGCAGCAGACCAGCGTGCAGCGCCCGGCCGTGATGCTGGTGCACAGCGACTACACCCCCGCGAGCGGACCGCAGCGCGTGCGCGACGTCGTGCCCGAGGACGCGCAGGAATTGCTGCAGCGGCGGGTCGCTTTCTATAACGTCTGGAAGCCTTTGTACCGTCGCGTCGAGGAACTGCCGCTGGCGATGATCGATGCGCAGACACAGGACGGTGCCGACCTGCTGCGCATGGACCTCAAATACCGCGAGCGCACCGGCGAGATCTACGTGATGCGCCATTCGAGCCGACACCGCTGGCATTACTTCCCGCAGATGGAAGCCCACCATGCCTTGCTGCTGAAGACCTACGACTCCGAGACCGACGGTCGCGCGCGCTTCATGGGCCACAGTGCGTTCGAAGACCCGACGTCGCTGCCGAACGCGCCCAAGCGCGAGAGCATCGAAGTGCGCACCATGGCTTTCTTCTGAGCATCCCAAGCCCATGAATGAGCCCGGCGTTCGCGAAGAAACAGTGTTGCGCTACAAAGTGAACGGCAGCGCCGAATATGACCGACACGTCATTGGTGCGAGCCCGTGGCGTTTCTGGCGTCACGGTGCGAGCCCGCTTCTGAGCATGGTCCGGGATTCGTCGGCGACAGTGGTGAGCGGCGCGAGCCGCATCCCGTTTGAGAGATCGAGTCGAATTCGACGTTTCCCATGGCGCTGCCGTTCATCAACCATGGTGGAGGATGTCATGGCAGTTCGCAAGCGTGAGGACGAGATTTTCCCCAACGCCGCCGGCATCGACGTCGGCGCGTCTAGCCACTGGGTGGCGGTGCCGTGGCATCTGGCCGAGCAGGCTGGGTGCGAGTCGGTGCGAGAGATCGGTGCGATGACCGATGACTTGAACGGTCTGGCCGATTGGCTCATCGGGTGCGGGGTCGATACGGTCGCGCTGGAGTCGACCGGGGTGTACTGGATTCCCGTGTACGAAGTGCTTGAGCAGCGGGGCCTGAAGGTCTGGCTTGTGGATGCACGTCAGATGAAGTACGTGCCCGGCCGCAAGAGCGACGTGCAGGACTGCCAGTGGCTGCAAAAGCTCATGAGCCTGGGGCTGCTGCGCGCTGCTTGGCGCCCGGCGAGCGAAGTCTGCGTCGTTCGGGCGGTGGCGCGCCAGCGTGAGGTGCTGATTACGGAGCAGGCCAGTTGGGTGCAGCGCATGCAAAAGGCGCTGGTGCAGATGAACATTCAGCTCACCGAGGTGATCACCGATGTGATGGGTCAGACCGGCCAGGCCATCATGCGCGACATCGTTGCCGGTCAGCGCGACCCACGCGTTCTGGCGCGCCATCGGCACCGCCGAGTCAAGGCCAGTGAGGACGACATCGTCAAGGCGCTGACCGGCAACTGGCGCGACGAACACCTGTTCGTGCTGGGCCAAGCACTGGCGATGTACGACGACATCGCGCGTCACCTGAACACCTGCAATACCAAGCTCGACGCGTTGCTGGCCCAGCGCGGTGCCGCGAGCGTGGACATCGGCAAGGCGCCCAAGGCCGGCAGCAAGTCGCGAA
>JAYVCL010000021.1:0-4406 GCA_043749975.1 Burkholderiales bacterium | reverse complement strand
TGGCTGAAGCGCCTGCAGGCGGTTCCGGTCAGCGTGTCGCAGCTGATCGCGCGCATGCAGACGGCGATGGCGGCCGGCTGGATGCCCCCGCGGGTCGCGATCGCCGGCGTCCCCGGGCAACTCGACGCCCAGCTCGTCGACGACGCCCGCAAGAGTCCGGAGTACCTCCCGTTCAGGACCTTTCCGAAGGACATGCCGTCGGCCGAGCAGGAGCGCCTTGCGCTCGCCGGAGAGCGGGCCATCCGCGAGGATGTGATCCCGGCCTTCCGCTCGCTGAAGAGTTTCTACGAGACGCGCTATCTTGGGCAGGCCGCGCAGCGCCTGGGTCTTTCGAACCTGCCCGGCGGCATGGCCTACTACCAAGCCTGGCTCGACTGGAACACCACCACCCACATGACGCCGCGCCAGATCCACGACCTCGGCGTGGCCGAGGTGGCGCGCATCGGCGCGCAGATGGACGGCATCGCCATGGCCGCCGGTTACAAGGGCACGCGTGCCGAGTACCAGAAGTTTCTGACCAGCGATCCGCAGTTCTTCTTCACCAAGCCCGAGGACATGCTGGCAGGCTACCGCGACATCGCCAAGCGCGCCGACGCGGCCCTGCCCGCCCTCTTCGAGGAGCTGCCGCGCCAGACCTACGGCATTCGCGCCATGCGCCCCGAGGAGGGCAACAACGCCGAGCACTACACGCCCGGATCGCTGGCAGGCGGACGCCCGGGCTGGTTTGAAGCCAACGTCAACGACCTGACGACGCGGCCGAAGTGGACGATGGAAACGCTGCTTCTTCACGAGGCGGTACCGGGACACCATCTGCAGACCTCGCGGGCGCAGGAGATCACGAAACTGCCGCTGTTCCGCCGCTACGTGTGGTTTACCGCGTATGGCGAAGGCTGGGCCCTGTACGCCGAGAGCCTGGGCGACGAGATGGGCTTCTACAAGGACCCGAACCAGAAGTTCGGCAACCTGTCGTTCGAGATGCTGCGCGCCTGCCGGTTGGTCGTCGACACCGGGCTGCACGCCTTCGGCTGGTCGCGCGACCCGGCGATCGACTACATGGTTGCCAACAGCGGGCTGACGCGCGGGGATGTCACGGCGGAGGTCGATCGCTACCTCGTGTGGCCCGGCCAGGCGACGACGTACAAGATCGGCGAACTGAAAATCAAGGAGCTGCGCGCCAAGGCCAAGGCCCAACTCGGCGAGCGCTTCGATGTGCGGCGCTTCCACAACGCGGTTATCGACAGCGGTGGCTTGCCGCTCTCGGTGCTCGAACAATTGATCGACGAATGGATCGTGGCCGAGACAGCGAAGGTCCCGGCGAAGTAGCTCGGCAGTCTTGCGCATGCCGGTCCCATGTGGCCGTCACTCGAACTCTTCGACATACCGGTTCGCAATTCGCGTGGCCCTTTTACGGGGCCTGAAAAGCTAACTGGGTGGCCGCTTCTGGCCGGGACTGTGAGTTCGAGACCGCGCCAGGAAGCTGACTTTGCGTTCGATGGCTCCCGCCGGCGAAGGTTTAGGTTGTAGCGACCCAAGGGGAAACCCGCTCCCGGCCAGGTCCTGCCCCAGAGCGTCGCAGGCTCATGATCAGCTAACCAGCCGCACTCGGTGCTGGGGCCGCCTGAAGCCTGAACGGAGCGCTCCTGATTTGGGTCGGGAACGACTGTTCGACTTAACTCCCGAAAGCCGACTCCGGACCATCGGTGGTCCGGGTCTGACCCGACCGCGCGCTGGTCGGCGATGGGTTCACGCTGGCGAATCGTCGGGCGCCGTTTTCGTTGCAAATTCGGCAATAGTGGGGAAAGATGCAGTGAATCCGGCGGGATTCCGCTGAGGCGAATTCACATCGTCTTTGACAGCGATGCGACTACCGCTACTTCTTTTGCCCAAAAAAGGTCCCGCTTAGTTGCGCGGAAGGATTCGTCCAAGTTCCTGACACCGTGTACGGGTCCACGTTGGTCTCGATCGAGCCTGCAAAGCTGCTCGCCAGGCTCGTGGTCCCTGTTGTAGCGGTAAGCGTGCCGTTCGCGGTCACCGTGCCGGACAGGGTAAAACTGCCATCGGACGCTGATACGCCAGATCCGGAAATCGCGCCTGCCGAACTAATCGCAATCAAAAAAGTGCCTTGATCGCCACCGGTAAACGTGCCTGAATAGGTACCGGCGTAAGCAGCGCAATTGACGATGGCAAGCGGATTTCCGGCTTCGCATAGGCCGACAACTCGTTTTGGGTAGTCCCAAAGCTTTATTGTGAGACCAATTTCAACCGGCAAACCTCCGGCAACGGAGGCATCAAGCGCTGCGCCAATAACGCCACTACCAATGGTATTTAGTGCAAAGCTTGAAAAGCTTTGAACAGCGTTAAACAAACCTTTATACCAATTAGTGGGTCCAAGCGGATTGATGCCCGTCGGAAGTTGCGGAACATTGATGTTCGCGCAGGCGCTGATAGTCTTGTATGCTCCATTAATCTTGAATAGAGACAACGGATTTAATTTCAATAGGTAAGCAGAAAGCGTAGAGGCCGATGGACTTATCGCTAAGGCCGTCACTTCGGTAGGCGGTAGAAGCGCACTCACTAAACCGCTTATGCAAGTGGCCCCCAGGCTTGCAGATGCACCTGCCGTATAAAAATAGCGTTTATCTGACGCCGAGCCGGCGCTGGCAACCGGCGCAAGTATTGTCTGGCGGCAGATAGACCGTGTTGGACTGAATCGCCGTGCCGACGATCAAATGGGCAGTGTAAGTTTCAGCGGCGCGCGTGCGCAATCAGTGCGTGTTGTGCGGCGGTGCACAAGCTGCTCGCGCTTGTGAACGCTGCCAGGCGATGACCATCGAGCGTGTTGCTGTGCTGCGGGGTCGTGCCCCGGCCCCGCAGCATGGCTCGAGGCTGAACGATTGGCTGTGAACACCACACACCGATGCCGGCCAGCGTCTGCGACAAGGCCGCGCACGGAACACAGAGCCGCCTGCGCCGATCACGGCGGGCCTCGACATCGGCGTGCGTCAACGGGGACGACGCCGGCAAGCACCGTTCGGTCGGCCGCCAACACCTGCAGCACCCGCCAGCGCCCCAGCTTGCAATGGGGGCAGGTGTTGATCTCCAACTGGGCCACGCGGCGCATGAAGGCCTGCGCGTCCTCACGCGCTTGCGGGTTGGCTGGCGGCATCGCCAGCAGTTGCCGGGCCAGCGCCAGGCGTTGCGTCTTGGCTGCCGGAGCCAGCAGCCCGTAGTGGCCGATGCGCTTGAAGCCCCGGGGCCACGAAGGGGCCCCTTTGTGGCCCATGCAAGACATGCATGAGCAGCCTGTCGATGAATTGCGGGCCGTCCATCGCGATGGTGCGCTTGCCCCCCGTCTCGTCGGCACGCACGCGCAACAGCACCTTGTCGCCCTCGATGGCCACCAGCCGCTCGTTGCCGATGGCCGTGCGGTGGGTGTAGCGCGCCAGGTAGTCCAGCACCGCCGCCGTCTCTGATCCAAGAGACACGGCCAGCGGCGTCTTGGCGTACACCAAAACCGGCGCGCCGTGTGTTACACCGTGACGTGCTCGTCGAGCACCCGTACGGCGGTGGTGACGACAGCATCACCGTGCCGCGGCGCTGAAGCCTTCGCCCTCCATCAAGAAAACTCATCATGAACATCGTCGGACAAGCGGCCATCGTCATCGGCGGCGCCTCGGGCCTGGGCGCACAGACGGCACGCGAACTGGCCCGGCGAGGCGCCAGGGTGGCGGAGTTCGACCGCAACGGCGCGGGTGCTGCGGCGGTCGCGGCCGTTGTCGCCGCGCATGCTCAGGCGATCGGTGTCGCATGCGACATCACCTCCACCGACAGCCTGCTGGCCGCCTTGCAGGTGGCACGCGAGGCACACCGCCCGGCACGGCTGCTGATGACCGTCGCCGGCATCGCCACCGCGAGGCGCCTCATCGGCAAGGGCGGCACACCGATGACGCTCGAAGACTTCCGGCGTGTCGTCAAGGTGAACCTATCGGCACCTTCAACGTCGCGTGCCTCACGGTGGTCGAGATGGTGGCCGAGATGGTCAAGCCCGCCCCGCTGCTGGACGGCGATCGCGGCGTGATCCCATGGCCCGCTCGACCACCCACACCGTGAACGTCAGCTTCGGCGACTGCGACCCGGCGGGCATCGTGTTTTTCCCGAACTTCTTGCGCTGGATGGATACGGCCTCGCTGTCGTTCTTCATGCAGTGCGGCGTGCCACCCTGGCGGGAACTGGTCAAGACGCGCGGCATCGTCGGCACGCCGCTGCTCGAAATCAACACCAAGTTCTTCAAGTCCGCGACCTATGGCGAGACCCTGACCATCACCACCCATGTGGAAGAGTGGCGCGCCAAGGTGATCGTGCAGATCCACCGCATCACCCGCAGCCGCGCCGATGGTGGCGAAGAC
>JAYVCL010000020.1:0-3946 GCA_043749975.1 Burkholderiales bacterium | reverse complement strand
CAGGTCGACCAATCGAACTTGCCGGTGTCGGTCACGGCACCGCCGAGCGCGTTGCCATGGCCGCTGAACGACTTGGTCAGCGAGTTCACCACCAGCCCTGCACCCACGCTTGCCGGCCTGAACAGATAGGGCGTGGTCATCGTGTTGTCGACCACGTACAGCACGCCGCGCCGCGTGCACAGCGCGCCGATGGCTTCCAGATCGGCCACCTGCGTGCGCGGGTTGGCGATGGTCTCGACGAAGACCAGCCGCGTTCGCGGCTCCAGTGCAGCTTCGACCTGCAGCACGTCGGTGGCGTCGACCAGGCTCACGCGGCATCCCAAGGTCTCGATCGTTTGCAGCAGGCTGCTGGTATTGCCGAACAAGAACTGGCTGGCCACGATGTGGTCTCCCTGCTTCAACAGCGCGAACAGCATCGAGGCGATGGCCGCCATGCCGGTGGCAAAACACACCGTGCCGATGCCGCCTTCGAGCAGCGTGACTTTCTGCTCCAGCGCCTGGCTGGTGGGGTTGCCCTGGCGCGCGTACACGTGGCCGCTTTTTTCGCCCTGGAACACCGCTGCCAAGTCAGCCGCCGTCTTGTAACCGAAGGCGGTCGAGGTGTGCAGCGGCTTGTGTGTGGCACCGTGCTCGATGCCGGCCAGGCGGTCGGCGTGCAGGAGTTGGGTCGTCAGGCCTCGGCTCATGGTTGGTTTTTCACTCTCAGATTGATAGATTCGAATTCATCATGATTGTCATCAAAAACGTCACCCTGCGCCGCGGCGCGAAGATCGTGCTGCACGACACCAGCGTGACCCTGCAGCCGGGCGAAAAGATCGGCCTGGTCGGGCGCAACGGGGCCGGCAAGTCGTCGCTGTTTTCGCTGCTCACGCACCGCCTGCAATCCGACGCCGGTGATGTGGCCATGCCGCCGCGCTGGCGCATCGGCGAAGTGGCGCAAGAGATGCCCGAGACCGAAGACTCGGCCACCGACTACGTCCTGCAAGGCGACTCGCGCCTGATGGAAGCCAATGCCGCATTGGCAGCCGCCGAAGCTGCCGACGACGGCCACGCCATGGGCGAAGCGCACCACGAGATCAGCGAGGCCGGCGGCTTCGAGGCGCGCCCGCGTGCGCAGTCGCTGCTGATGGGCCTGGGCTTTCGCGGCGATGAGTTGGACAACGCCGTCAACAGCTTTTCGGGCGGCTGGAGAATGCGCTTGCAGTTGGCGCGCGCGCTGATGTGCCCGGCCGATCTGATGCTGCTCGACGAGCCGACCAACCACTTGGACCTGGACGCTCTGGTGTGGCTGGAAGCCTGGTTGCAGCGTTTCGAGGGCACGATGATCGTGATCAGCCACGACCGCGAATTTCTTGACGCGATCACCAAGGTCACGGTGCACCTGGACGAAACCAAGTTGACCCGCTACACCGGCAACTACACCGCATTTGAAGAGATGCGCGCCGAGCGGATGATGCAGGCGCAGGCCAGCTTCGAGAAGCAAAAAGAGCGCATGGCGCACCTGCAAAAGTTCATCGACCGCTTCAAGGCCAAGGCCAGCAAGGCCAAGCAGGCGCAAAGCCGCGTGAAGGCGTTGGCACGGATGGAAAAGCTGGGGCCGGTGCTGACCAGCGCCGATTTTCAGTTCGAGTTTCGCGAGCCATTGAATCTGCCGAATCCGATGCTGGCGTTCTCAGGCATGGCTTGCGGCTATCCGGCCCTGGCAGACGGCACGCCGGCCAAAAAGATCATCGGCAACATCAACCGATCCGTGCTGGCCGGCCAGCGCATCGGCATCCTGGGTGCCAACGGACAGGGCAAGTCGACCCTGGTGAAAACCATCTCGGGCGAGTTGAAGGCGCTGGCCGGTGAAATCACCGAAGGCAAGGGCCTGAACATCGGCTACTTCGCACAGCAAGAACTCGATGTGCTGTCGCTCGGTGACGGCGCGCTGATGCACATGGTGCGGCTGGCCCGCGACGTGGGGCCGCAAGCGCGCGAGCAGGAACTGCGCGACTTTCTGGGCTCGTTCCGCTTCGTCGGCGAGATGGTCAACCAGGCCGTCGGTTCATTGAGTGGTGGCGAGAAAGCGCGCCTGGTGCTGGCGATGCTGGTGTGGCAGCGCCCGAACCTGCTGCTGCTCGACGAGCCGACCAACCACCTGGACCTGACCACCCGCGAAGCGCTGTCGATGGCGCTGAACGAGTTCGAGGGCACCGTGATGCTGGTCAGCCATGACCGCGCCCTGTTGCGCGAGGTGTGCGACGAGTTCTGGCTGGTCACCGCAGGCGCGGTGCAGCCCTTCGACGGCGATCTGGACGACTACCAGAAGTGGCTGCTCGAGCAATCGCGCGAAGCCGCGAAATCGCAGCGCGGCGGTGCCGGCAAGCTTGCGGCCGTGCCGAAGGCCGTTGCTGCGCCCAAGCCTGCAAAGCCCACAGACGACCGCAAGGCGACCGGTCAAGCGCGGCAGCAGCGCAGCGAGCAAGCCAAGCCGCTGCGCAAGGAGCTGAACGGCATCGACCACCGGCTGGGCGTGTTGTTCGGCGAGCGCGATGCGCTGGAAACACGCTTGAGTGAAACCAGCCGCACGCCCGCCGAATTGGCCGAAGGCGGCAAGCGGCTCAAGTTTGTCGCCAGCGAGATCGAGAAGCTCGAAGGGCGCTGGCTGGAGTTGAGCACGCAGATCGATGAGATGACGGCAGTGAGCTGAGGTTGCTTGCCTCTCCCCTGGCACGGGAGAGCGCACCCAGCATGACCATTCCCGCAGCGGGGCCAATGACTTGCACGCAATTCAATATCTCGCAATTGATTACAGTCCAGGCATGTCGTCGCCCCGTTCCTCCAACACGCGCAGTGTCAACACCAACTTGCAACTCGACGGTCAACTCTGCTTTGCGCTTTACTCCACCTCGCTCGCGCTGACCAGGCAATACAAGCCCTTGCTGGAACCTTTGGGCCTGACGTATCCGCAGTACCTGGCCCTGCTGGTGCTGTGGGAACGCGACGCCTTGTCGGTGAGTGAACTGGGCCAGCGGCTGTTCCTCGATTCGGGCACGTTGACCCCGCTGCTCAAGCGCATGGAAGCGGCCGGCTGGTTGACGCGCACGCGGGCTGTCGACGACGAACGCCGCGTCATCGTGGCGCTCACGCCGGCGGCACAGGCGCTGCGCAAGCAGGCGCAAACGGTGTCCAGGCAATTGGCACAATCCACCGGCTGCAGTGCCGACGAACTGCTCGATCTGGCCCGGCGCATACAGCAACTTCGAAGCCAACTGCAAGCCGACGCGTCGGCCCACTGACGCAAAACTGATCTCACGCTTTCCCCACCCACCTGAAAAGGACTTCACCATGTCACCCGAAAAAATCATCTACACCGCCCACGCCACCTCCGTTGGCGGCCGCGCCGGCTCGTCGAAATCGCCGGACGGCGCATTGAATGTGACCCTGACCACGCCGAAGGAACTGGGCGGCGACGGCGCTGCCGGCACCAACCCGGAGCAATTGTTCGCAGCAGGCTATGGCGCCTGCTTCCTGGGTGCGATGAAGCACGTGGCGATGACGCAAAAGATCAGCCTGCCAGCGGACACCTCGGTGGCCGCCGAGGGGGGCATCGGCCAGATCCCGACCGGCTTCAACATCAAGGTCGCGATGAAGGTGACCGTTCCCGGCATGGCGCACGCCGCCGCTGAAAAGCTGGTGCAAGACGCGCACGTCGTGTGCCCGTATTCGAACGCCACGCGCGGCAACATCGACGTGACCTTCACCGTTGCCTGAGGTCGCCTCGGCGGGTTGCGAAGCCAGGTCGCAACCCTTTCATGCAGGGTCGTCAGATCGACGCTGACACCACGCCTCACCGCACTGCCATCAAGCGCAGCATCAGTTCGATGCGCGCTTTCACGGGCGTGAGGTCACCGGCCGATGCCAACGCGTCGGCGGGGCGGCCGATCACCTGACCGTCGTTGCA
>JAYVCL010000019.1:0-7185 GCA_043749975.1 Burkholderiales bacterium | reverse complement strand
CTGCTGGCGCGTGCGCAGCGAGGTCTGCTCCACCGCGTCCAGCATGTACAGCACCCAGTCGCCCCAGGCGCCTGCTTCGGTCACCCGCCGCAGGCCTTCGTAGTAGGCCGCCTTGTGGTCGATGATGTAGCGCGACAGGTAGAGCACGGGCAGGTTCAACAGTCCTCGGTCCACCAGGTACAGGATGTTCAGGATGCGCCCGGTGCGCCCGTTGCCATCGGGGAAGGGGTGGATGGCCTCGAATTGGTAGTGCACCAGCGCCATCTTCACCAACACGTCGAGGCCATCGTCGGCGTGCATGAAATTCTCAAGGTCACGCAGCTTGTCGCGGATGACGGCTTCGCCCTCGGGCGGCGTGTAGATCGTCTCGCCTCGGCTGTTGGCGATACGCGTGCCGGAGGTACGACGCACGCTGAAGTCAGTTTCCTTAATGAGCTGCGCAACCTCGACAAACAGGCCGGTGGCCAGGGGCCGTTCCTTGATCTGCCGGAAGCCGTGGTTCAAGGCCTGCCGGTAGCGCAGCACTTCCTTGGCTTCGGCACTGGCCGGCAATGCTTCATCCGACGCCGCCTTGAACAGCTCGTCGTTCGTCGTCAGGATGTTTTCGATCTCTGACGACGCGCGCGCTTCCTGCAGCACCAGGCTGTCGATCAGCATCGCCTGGTTGGGCATGCGCTCGGCCATGCCCTTCAACTCGGCCAACGCGCGGCTGGCCGCAATCGCCTTCTTCAAGACGGCGGCTGTCTCGACCTCGGTCGCGGGTGGCAGTGGCGGCAAATCGTTGAAGGGGGCGCTGCGGTCGAACATGGCGGTGCGTTGCGTTGCGTTCGGCCGGACGAGCCGGGGTCTGGCGGAAGCGGTGAGATTCGAACTCACGGTGGAGTTACCCCCACGGCAGTTTTCAAGACTGCAGCCTTAAACCGCTCGGCCACGCTTCCAGACGGATCGCATTGTATCGGCGCGGCCCATGCGGGTGCGGAGGTCAACCGGGCTTGCGCGCCTGCGCGCATTCCACCTGGATGATCTCGCTGCGGCCGCCGTCGATGCGCGCGGCTGTCAGCCGGCCACCCCAGACGCAGCCGGTGTCCAGCGACAGCAGGTCGGGCCGCTGCACGAGGCCCAGCGCCGACCAATGGCCGAAGGCGATCGGCACGCCTGCCGTCTGGCGCTGCGGCGCGTCGAACCACGCGGTGTGGCCGGCGGGCGCGCCGCCGGTGCCTTCCTTGGTTTTCAGTTCGAGCGTGCCGTCTGCCGCCACGAAGCGTATGCGGGTGAACACATTGACGGCAAAGCGAAGCCTGTCGGCACCGCTCAGCGAGGCGTCCCAGCGCGCCGGTTCGTTGCCGTACATCACGTTCAGAAAGTCGTGCAGGTCGTCGCTTTGAAGGTGCCGCTCGACTTCTGCTGCCAGTTGCAAAGCGGTTGCCAGGTTCCACTGCGGCACGACGCCGGCATGCACCATCAACCAGCCGTCGTCGAACACGGCCATGCGCCGCTGGCGCAACCAATCGATGCAGGCTTCGCGGTCGGGCGAGTCGAGAATGTCACTCAGCGTGTCGCTTCGGTGAACGCTGCGCACGCCATGCGCGACCGCCAGCAAATGCAGGTCGTGGTTGCCGAGCAGGCAGGTGGCAGCGGCACCCAGACCGCGCAGGCGCTGCAAGGTGGCCAGGCTTTGCGGGCCGCGGTTGACCAGATCGCCCAGCACGGTCAGGCGGTCGCGCGACGGCGAAAACGCGATCCGCGCCAGCAGTGCGTCGAGCGCAGCGCAGCAGCCCTGGATGTCTCCGACGAGGTAATGCATGCGGCGATTCTGCTACGCTCATTCGCTGTTCTTCTCGCTCTTCGCGCATGGACGTTGCCCTGCTGATCTTCCTGATCCTTCTCAACGGGCTGTTCGCCATGTCGGAAATGGCGCTCACCGCCAGCCGCAAGGCGCGACTGCAGGTGATGGTGGAAGCCGGAGATTCGGGCGCACGCGCCGCGATGAAGCTGCACGAGAACCCGACCAAGTTCTTGTCCACCGTGCAGATCGGCATCACCTCGATCGGCGTGCTCAACGGCATCTTAGGAGATGCCGCCTTCTCTGCGCCGTTTGCCGGTTGGTTGCAAAGAAGCTTTGCCATCCACGACCGCGCGGCCGACATCACGGCCACCGCCATGGTGGTGGTCGTGATCACTTTTTTGACCATCATCTTCGGTGAACTGGTGCCCAAGCGCGTCGGCCAGATGTACCCCGAAAGCGTGGCGCGCCGGGTGGCTCAGCCGATGGAGTGGCTCTCGCTCATCGCGCGGCCGTTCGTCAAGCTGCTGACGTTTTGCACGGTGGGCACGCTGCGTTTGATGGGCATCAAGGGCGGTCCGTCGCGCAGCGTGACCGAAGAAGAAATTGCCGCCAGCCTGGAAGAAGGCCTGGACGCCGGCGTGATCGAGGCGCAGGAGCACCAGATGGTGCGCAACGTGTTTCGGCTCGACGATCGGCAGGTGGGTTCGATGATGATTCCGCGCGCCGAAATTGTCTGGCTCGATGCGCTGGCCACGGCCGACAACACGCTCAAGGTCATCAGCACCGAAGAGCACTCGCGCTACCCGGTGTGCCGCGGCGGCCTGGGCGAGGTGCTCGGCCTGGTGTCGGCGCAGAGCTTGTTGCAGCAGTCGATGCAGGGCCGTGCGCTGGATGTGATGGAGCGGCTGGAGCCGCCGGTGTTCGTGCCCGAAACCCTGTCCGGCATGGAGTTGCTGGACCACTTCAGGGCGTCGACCGCACAACTGGTTTTCGTGGTCGATGAGTACGGTGAAGTGCAGGGCATGATCACCGTGCGCGATGTGCTCGAGGCCATCACCGGCGAGTTCGCCACGCCGAGCGAGGAAGACTCCTGGGCCGTGCGCCGCGACGACGGAAGCTGGCTCTTCGACGGGCTGATTCCGGTGCCTGAACTGAAGGACCGACTGGACCTGAAAGAGCTGCCCGAAGAAGACCGCGGGCGTTACAACACGCTGGCCGGCATGGTCATGCTGCTGCTGGGCCGGCTGCCCCGCACCACCGACACGGTGGAGTGGGAAGGCTGGCGTTTCGAAGTCGTCGACCTCGACGGCAAGCGGGTCGACAAGGTGCTGGCGTCAGCGTTGCCAAACGCGGACACGCCTGTGGACAAGGCTTAGCGCAGTCGAGCCGCGCGGCGCTGCCAGCGTGGCATCTGCGCCTCAGCCGGCCGTTACGCATCAGAAGGAAGCTCATGTCTGCATTGGTGTTCGAAGCCTTCCTGTCCACGCCGGAAATCATGACCGTGTTCAGCCAGGCCAGCGTGGTTCAGGCGATGCTCGACTTCGAGGCCGCGCTGGCCCGCGCGCAGGCCGCCGAGGGCGTGATCCCGGCCGCCGCAGCCGTGGCCATTGCCGCTGTTTGCAAGAGCGAACTGTTCGACACGCCCGCCATCGTGGCCGCCAGCGGACGGGCGGGCAGTCTGGCCATTCCGCTGCTCAGGCACCTGACCGAAAGCGTGGCCGCGTTCGATGCCGACGCCGCCGGTTTCGTGCATTGGGGCAGCACCAGCCAGGACGTGATCGACACCGCGATGAGCCTGCTGTCGCGCCGCGCGCTGGCGCTGATCGACCGTGACCTGAGCGCCTTGATCGGCGCTTTGCTCAAGCTCGCCGAGCAGCATGGCGAGGTTCCGGTGCTGGCGCGCACCTTGCTGCAACCGGCCCAGGTGGTGAGCCTGGGCTGCAAGCTGGTGAGCTGGATCGCGCCGCTGCTGCGCGGCCAGCAGCGCCTGCGGGCAGTGGCTGCGTCGGCCTTGCAATTGCAGCTCGGCGGGGCCGTGGGCACGCTGGCCGTGATGGGTGAGCAGGGCGCTGCCGTGGCCCGCCGAATGGCCGCTGACTTGCGACTCGCGCTGCCTGCGGGTGCCTGGCACACGCAGCGCGACGAGGCGGCCACGCTGGCCTGCCAAGTGGGCGTTTTGTGCGGCACGCTGGGCAAGGTCGCGAAAGACATTTCGCTGATGGCGCAGGGTGAGGTGGGCGAGATGGCCGAGCCCACGGGCAGCGGGCGCGGCGGCTCGTCGGCCATGCCGCACAAGCGCAACCCGGTGGCCTGCATGGTGGCGCTGGCGGCGTCTGCGCGGGTGCCGCACCGGGTGGCCGCGCTGCTGTCGGCCATGGTGCAAGAGCACGAGCGCGGGCTGGGCAACTGGCAGGCCGAACTGGCCGAGACGGCAGGGCTCTACCTGTCGGCCCACGGTGCGGTGAAGGCCCTGGCCGATGCCGCCACAGACGGCTTGCAGGTCGACGCGGCGCGCATGCGCGCCAACATCGACGCGCTGCGCGGTATGGTGTTTGCCGAAGCGGTGACGATGCGCTTTGCCACCTGCATCGGCAAGGCATCCGCCCACGCGCTGCTGGAGTCGCTGTCTCGGCAGGCGGCGGCAAGTGGACGTCACCTGCGCGACTTGTGCTTGCAGGCCGTGCAACTCGATGAGCGCCTCAAAGGCCGGTTCGAACCCGCCGAGATCGAAGCGCTGTTCGCCCCCGATGCCGCCGCGCAACTCGCCAGCCGCGCCGCCGCACCGCAATTGGCGGCCATGCGCCACGCGGCGCAGGCGCAATCTCACCAGCCCTGGGCCGCGTGGCTCGACGCATAAGGAAACCACAGCATGTCGCAACAAGACGATGTCGACCGCGGCCTGGCGAACCGCCGCGCTGTGTTGGGCGATGCGTGGGTGGACCAGTCGCTGAACCAGGCCACCACCTTCAACGCCGAGTTCCAGAGCTTCATCACGCGCTGCGCCTGGAACGACATCTGGGGCCGCCCGGGGCTCGACCACACCACGCGCCGCCTGCTGGTGCTGGGCATGACGATGGGCCTGGCCCGCTGGGAAGAGTTCGAGCTGCACTGCAAGGCCGCCATCCGGGGCGGCGTGCCGCTGGAAACGATCAAGGAAACGCTGATGCAAGGTGCCATCTACTGCGGCGTGCCGGCGGCCAACACCGCCTTCAAGATCACCATGGACATTTTGCGCGCAGAAGGGCTGTTGCCCGCACCGCAGCCCCTGTCTGCCGATGTGCGCGTGGCCACCCACCGTACCTTCAGCGAACCGCAATTGAAGGTCGCGCTGCAAGGCCGCGGGTTGCCCGTCGCCATGAGCCACGCGCTGGGCCTGGACCTGCACATGTGGGACGACCTGGCCGCCGCGCTGGCGGGCTCGCACGAAGTGCTGCGCTACGACCACCGAGGCCACGGCGGCTCAGCGGTGCCGGCGGGGCCGTATTCGATCGACGACCTGGTGGACGACGCGGCGCGGCTGATCCGCGAATGGGGTCGCGGCCCGGTGGTGTGGGTCGGCCTGTCGATGGGCGGCATGGTGGGGCAGGGCCTGGCCATCCGGCACCCGCAGTTGTTGCGCGGCCTGGTGCTGGCCAACACCGCCTCGCAGTATCCGCAAGCCGCGCAGGCGGCCTTCGCGCAGCGCATTGCCGCAGTCGAGTCTGGCGGGCTCGAAGCGATTGCCGACATGGTGATGGAGCGCTACTTTCATGCGGGGTTCAGGGCGGCGCATCCGCAGGCGATTGCCAGCGCGCGCCAGACCTTGTTGCGCACACAAGCGGCTGGCTACGTGGCCGCCTGCCATGCGGTGGCCAGCGTGAATTGGCTGGAGCGTTTGCCGCAAGTCAAGTGCCCGACCTTGGTCATTGCGGGCGCGCTCGATGTGGGCACACCGGTGGCGCTGTCCGAGGCGATGGCGCAGCGCATTGCGGGTTCGCGGTTGGTGGTGTTCGATGAAGCGTCGCACTTGAGCGTGGCCGAGCAACCGCAGCACTTCATGCAGGCGGTGCGCGACTTCCTGGGTGCTTTGCCTGGCGCGGTCACGTAACTAAAATCAGGCTCGACATTCGATGCCATCGAATCAGCTTCCCGTCCGTTTTTCCGGAGTCGCTCCATGAGCAAGGCATTCGCATCCCAGGCCGACCTGCAAGAGAAGAAGGTCAGCTTCACCAAACTGTCCGACAACGCCTACGCCTACACCGCCGAGGGCGACCCGAACAGCGGCGTGATCATTGGCGACGACGCGGTGATGGTGATCGACACCCAGGCCACGCCGGTGATGGCGCAAGACGTGATCCGCCGCATTCGCGAAGTCACCGACAAGCCGATCCAGTACGTGGTGTTGAGTCACTACCACGCGGTTCGCGTGCTCGGCGCGTCTGCCTACCAGGCACCGCACATCATCGCCAGCCAGGACACGCGCGACCTGATCGTCGAGCGCGGCGCGCAAGACATGAAGAGCGAGATCGAGCGCTTTCCGCGCCTGTTCCGCGCGGTTGAAACCATCCCCGGCCTGACCTGGCCGACGATCACCTTCAAAGGCGAAATGACGCTGTGGCTCGGCAGCCTGGAAGTCAAGCTGATGCAGGTCGGGCGCGGCCACACCAAGGGCGACATCATCGTCTGGCTGCCACAGCAAAAAATCCTGTTCAGCGGCGATCTGGTCGAGTTCGAGGCCACGCCGTATGCCGGCGACGCCTACTTCACCGACTGGCCGCAAACGCTCGACAAGCTGGCCGCGATGAAGCCGTCGGCCCTGGTGCCTGGCCGGGGTGCCGCGCTGACCACACCTGAGAGGGTGCAGGCCGGCCTGGCCGGCACGCGCAGCTTCGTCAGCGACCTGTACGCCAGCGTGAAGGCCGGTGCGGCGGCTGGCAAAGACCTGCGCAACATCTACCGCGACACGCACGCGGCCTTGAAGCCCGAGTACGGCCATTGGGTGATCTTCGACCACTGCATGCCGTTCGACGTGACCCGCGCGCTCGACGAGGCCACCCAGTATCCCGACCCGCGCATCTGGACTGCCGAGCGCGACAAGGCGATGTGGGAATCGCTGGAGGCTTGAGCGTTGTGGTTGCTGCCGATGCCGTCGATTTTCAGGCGCTCGAGTTCGAGTACCAAACATCGCCCGACCAGAGGGCGGCGACGCCGGTCTTGCATCCGGTAGTGATCGTCGGCGCCGGGCCGGTCGGGCTGACGCTGGCCATCGACATGGGGCAACGCGGCGTCGAGGTGCTGCTGCTCGACAACGACCACAAGCTGTCCAGCGGCTCGCGGGCCATCTGTTTTGCCAAGCGCACGCTCGAGATCTTCGACCGGCTGGGGACGGGTGAACGCATGGTGCGCAAGGGCGTGTCGTG
>JAYVCL010000018.1:0-3448 GCA_043749975.1 Burkholderiales bacterium | reverse complement strand
GTCGGGGCACCGAATGCGCCGGTGCGTGTCGACTCGGGCGTGCGCGAGGGCGATTCGATTTCGCCGCACTACGACTCGATGATCGCCAAACTCATCGTCTGGGGTGCCGACCGCGAGCAAGCGCTGGCCCGCCTGGACGTAGCGCTGGGCCAAACCCACATCGTCGGTCTGCACACCAACGTGGCCTTCTTGCGCCGCGTGGTGCGCAGCCGCTCGTTCGCCCAGGCCGACCTCGACACCGCACTGATCGAACGCGAGCGCGAGGCGCTGTTCAACGCGCCCGCGCTGCCGCTCGCAGTGGCGGCTGCCGGCGTGGTGGCGCACACGCTGGCACAAGAGCGCGCGCAAGAGACAGCCGATCCGTGGTCGCGCCGCGACGGCTGGCGTCTGCATGGTGCGGCGCTGCGCCGCTTCGACCTGGAGATTGCCGGTGCGCACCACGTCGCGCGGCTCGAGCGCACGCACGCCGGCGTGATGGTGTTGCTGGTGGCAGAGCAGCGCTGGCCGCTGACGGTCGCGTCACGCAGCGCCGATCTGCATGACGTTACCTTGGCCGGCCAGCGCCATGCGCTCAGCGTTTACGCCACGGGCGAGCGCATCAGCATCTTCAGCGCCGATGGTTCGGTGGCGCTGCGCCAGGTCGACCCCATCGCCCATGCCGCCGACGGGGCGGCCGAGGGCGGGCGGCTGACCGCGCCGATGCCCGGCAAGCTGATCTCGTTCCTCGCGCAGCCGGGCCAGGCGGTCAAGCAAGGCCAGGCCCTGGCCGTGATGGAAGCGATGAAGATGGAACACACCATCACCTCGCCGCGCGACGGCACCGTGGCTGAACTGCTGTACGCCGTGGGCGATCAGGTGAGCGAGGGCGGCGAACTGTTGACCCTGCAGGCCGTCTGATGCCGGGATGGCTGCACTCGATGCGCGGTGTCCGTTGATTTCGGGTATCTTGAAACCCAAGCTGTCCAGACTGTCATAAGCCAAGGATCTTTCTTCATGATTCCCGATCACGTTACCCTGGTTGAAGTGGGCCCGCGCGACGGCTTGCAAAACGAAAAGCAGCCGGTGGACGCGGCGTACAAGGTCGAACTCGTGCACCTGCTGCAAGCAGCCGGCCTGCGCGAGATCGAGGTCACCAGTTTCGTCAGCCCGAAGTGGGTGCCGCAGATGGCCGACAACGCGGAGGTGATGCGCGGCGTGCAGCGCCAGGCCGGGGTTCGCTATTCGGTGCTGACGCCCAACATGCAGGGCCTGGAAGCCGCGCTGGCGCTGCCGGTTGAGAGCCGGCCCGACGAGATCGTGGTCTTCGCAGCCGCGACCGAGGCGTTTAGCCAGCGCAACATCAATTGCAGCATCGAGACCAGCATCGAACGCTTTCGCCCGGTGGTGCAGGCGGCGCACCAGCACGGCATCAAGGTGCGCTCGGCAGTGTCTTGTGCCTTGGGCTGCCCGTACCAGGGCGAGGTGTCAGCCGACGAGGTCGAGCGCGTGGTGCGGCTGCTGAAGGGAATCGGCGTCGATCACCTGGGCATCGCCGACACCATCGGCGTGGGCACGCCGAAACGGGTTCAGGCCGCGATGGAGCGCGCGCTGCTGCACTACCCGCTGGCCGAGGTCAGCGGCCATTTTCACGACACCTACGGCCAGGCGCTGGCCAACATCTACGCCTGCCTGCAAATGGGCATCCACAGCTTCGACGCCAGCGTGGCCGGGCTGGGCGGCTGCCCGTATGCCAAGGGCGCGACCGGCAACGTCGGCACCGAAGACGTGCTGTTCATGCTGAACGGCCTGGGCATCGAAACCGGGGTCGACATCGACCGGCTGATCGACGCCGCCGCCTACATCTCAGGCGTGCTCGGGCGCAAGCCGGTGTCGCGCTCGGGCAATGCGCTGCTGGCCAAGCGCTCACTCAGCGAAGCGCTCGCATGACCTCGTCTCTGCCCAGCCCCTGCATCGACGTGTGCCGCATGCACGCCGCCAGCGGCTGGTGCGAAGGCTGCTGTCGTACGCTCGACGAGATCGCCGAGTGGTCGACGCTGCAAGACCGAGCCAAGCTGCTGGTGTGGAAGCAGTTGCCGCAGCGCCGCGAACGCCTGCAGCCCCTGCTCGACGCGGCCCGGTCCGCTGAAGGAAGCGCCGAATGAAGCAGATCGACTTCTACTTCGACCCCATCAGCCCGTTTGCCTACCTGGCCTTCGAGCGTCTCCCGCAGGCGCTCGAAGGCTTGAGCTACCACGTGAATTACAGGCCGCTGTTGTTCGCGGGCCTGCTCAAGCACTGGGGCCAGAAAGGCCCGGCCGAGATCGAACCGAAACGCGCCTGGACCTTCCGCCAGGTGGCCTGGTACGCGCATCAGCACGGCATCGAACTGCAAACGCCCGCGCAGCATCCGTTCAATCCGCTGGCGTTGTTGCGCTTGTTGTTGGCCTGCGCACCCGAGGGCGGCACGCCGAACCGCTGGGCCTGCGAGGCGGTGCTGCGCCACGTTTGGCAAGGCGGTGCCGATGCGAACGATGCAGCCCGCCTGGCATCGCTGACGCAGGCCCTGGCACCGCGAACCGATCCGGCGGGCGAATCGATCAAACAGGCGCTGCGCGACGCGACCGCGAGCGCCTTGACGCTGGGTGTTTTCGGCGTGCCCACGCTTGCGGCGCAGGGCCGCTTGTTCTGGGGCCTCGACGCGCTGCCGATGCTGAGCGCCTGCCTGCGCGGCGACCCGTGGTTCGACGGCCCGACCTGGCAGCACGCCGGCGCGCCGCGGCCGGGCGTGGTGCGTTAGAGAGCGCCCCCAGGCCGACGACGTACGTCGCCCGCCCCCCGTGGGGGTGAGAACACTTGGGGCGGCCCGGCGTTTGTTCTCATGAGCCTTCGCTGCGGGGGCTGGTCGGCGTCGGTCGACGAGTGCATGATGTTCGCAGCAGTTCCTGAAACCCAAACCAACGACATCAAGGAGACATCATGGAAATGGATTTGGCGAGGCGCATTGCGAGCCATCCGAAATACCAGGAGCTGAAGGCCAAGCGCACCCGCTTCGGCTGGTGGCTGACCTTGGCGATGATGGTCGTGTATTACGGCTTCATCCTGCTGGTGGCGTTCGACAAGGAGTTCCTCTCGAAACGGCTCGGCGACGGCGTCATGACGCTGGGCATTCCGATCGGCTTCGGCGTCATCGTGTTCACGATCGTGATCACCGCAATCTACGTCAGGCGCGCCAACAGCGAGTTCGACGACCTGACCGCCGACATTGCCAAGGCGGTGCTGAAATGAGCCGCCCCAGCATCCAAGCCAGCGAAAACTCACGCCGCCTGCTGACCTTGGCCGCACTGTTCGGCGTGTCTGCCGCGGTCTACGCGGCCGGTGCCGACCTCGGCCAGGCGCAAAAACAGGCCACCAACTGGACCGCGATCAGCATGTTCGCGATCTTCGTGGTGTTCACGTTGTTCGTCACCAA
>JAYVCL010000017.1:0-3926 GCA_043749975.1 Burkholderiales bacterium | reverse complement strand
GTCGCCGCCCTGTCGCCGCAGCAGTACCGGGTGACACAGCAGAGTGCGACGGAGCGTCCAGGAACCGGCGAATATCTCGAGAACGAGGAGCCGGGCATTTACGTCGACATCGTGTCGGGCGAACCGTTGTTCGCATCGTCTGACAAGTTCGAGTCGGGATGCGGCTGGCCGAGCTTCACGAAGCCGATAGAGCCGGCGCACGTCAACGAACTTCGCGACACAGCCCATGGCATGGTCCGCACGGAAGTGCGTTCGACGCATGCCGACAGCCACCTCGGCCATGTGTTCACCGACGGGCCCGCGAATCGCGGCGGGCTGCGCTACTGCATCAACTCGGCCTCGCTTCGCTTCATCCATCTCGATGACATGCAGGCCGAAGGCTACGGTGCCTACGTAAACCAGGTGGAGGTCATCAGATGAGCGAAGAACGCGCAGTGCTGGCGGGGGGCTGCTTCTGGGGCATGCAGGACCTGATCCGCCGCTACGAGGGCGTGATTTCGACGCGCGTGGGCTACTCTGGCGGCGACGTCGCGAACGCGACCTACCGGAATCACGGAACCCATGCCGAAGCCATCGAGATCGTCTTCGATCCGGCCCGGATCGGCTTGCGCAGGCTGCTCGAATTCTTCTTCCAGATCCACGATCCGACGACGCGCAATCGTCAGGGCAACGACGCCGGGGCGAGCTATCGCTCGGCGATCTTCTACACGAGCGAGGAGCAGAAGCGCGTTGCAGAAGACACGATCGCCGATGTCGATGCCTCGGGGCTGTGGCCGGGGAAGGTCGTGACCGAGGTCGCCGCTGCCGGCCCGTTCTGGGAGGCCGAGCCCGAGCATCAGGACTACCTGGAGCGCACCCCGGGCGGCTACACCTGCCACTTCATCCGCCCCGGTTGGAGGCTGCCGGTTCGGCAAGGGTAGCGCCCCAACAGGTGTCGGACTGCATCGCGAAACAGCGGCGCGCTGTGTGCGCCACCTTCAACGAGCGGCGCTTGCCACGCGGCGGCCGATGACCAGCACCGGTTCAAGTTGAATCACCTGCATCGGCTGCGCGGCGGCAACGGTGGCCGAGACATCGCGATGTGAGGCGTTGGCAGTCAGCGCCAGCGTGGTGGCGGCGAGGACGGCGAAGGTGACGGCGCAGAGGGTGAGGCGGCTGATCATGGTGGGCTCCTTGACGGTCGGTGGCGTTGAATCGCGTGCTGCGATGAAGCCGACTTTAGGAGTCACCTTGCGCGCTGCCCAGGCGCTTGCGACAAACCGCCCACATGCGTGGATGAACTGCGCTTGCTGCGGATGAAGTCGCGTCAACTGGCGTCTGCGCGCCACAACCAGGCGGCACCGCGCACACCCGAAGAGTCGCCGTGGGTGCTGCGGACCAGGCGCGTGCGCACGGTGTCTTTCAGCGCGTCTTTGGCACCCCCGCTGAACACGTGTTGGCCCCACAGCGCGGGCACGTTCACCAGCAATCGATCCAGTTGCGACACGCCGCCGCCAAGCACCACCACATGCGGGTCCAGCAGGTTGATGACCTGGGCCAATGCCCGCGCCAGCCGCGTCTCGTAGCGCCGCAGCGTGGCTTCGCAAGCGGCGTCGCCTGCGGCGGCCAAACGGCCGATGGCGTCGGCGGTGGCGGTGATTCCGGTGCGCTCCGCGTGGTCGCGCGCCATGGCCGGCCCGCTGAGCCAGTTCTCTGCGCAACCGTGTTGGCCGCAATAGCAAGCCGGGCCGGGAAGTTCATCGGCGCGGGCCCACGGCAGCGGGTTGTGGCCCCATTCGCCGGCCAGGCCATTGGGGCCGGTGAGCAGCCGCCCGTTGACCACCACCCCCGCGCCCACGCCCGTGCCCAGGATCACGGCAAACACCACCTCGGCCCCGGTGCCCGCTCCGTCGGTGGCCTCGGACAGCGCCAGGCAATTGGCGTCGTTGGCAATGCGCACCGGGCGCGCCAGCAAGGTCGCCAAGTCATGCTCCAGCGGTTGGCCGTTGAGGCACTGGGAGTTCGAGTTTTTCATCACCCCGGCATGCGTGGACACACCCGGCGTGCCCACGCCGATGCGCTGGGCGCGGCTGCAGGTATCGGCCTCGGCGCGTTCGATCAGCGACGCCACGCTGGCCAAGGTGGCTTGGTAATCGCCTGCCGGTGTGGCCACGCGTTGACGCCACCGCGTGCTGCCGGCACCATCGAGCACGATCGCCTCGATCTTGCTGCCGCCCAGATCGACGCCGAAGCAGAGCTCCGGCTGCCCCGTTCGGGAGATCAAAGCACCGCCACCGTGCGCTGCTGCAGCCATTGCAAGGCGGCCCCGCTGACCAACGGGCTCAAGCGCTCACGCACCGTCGCGTGGTAGGCGTTGAGCCAGTCGATTTCGTCCTGGCGCATCAGCGTGCGGTCGATGCAGCGGGTGTCGATGGGGCACAGCGTGAGCGTCTCGAATTCGAGGAACTCGCCGAACGCACCGCGCTCAGGATCTTCGGCGTGCTTGTTCATCACCAGGTTCTCGATCCGAATACCCCATTGCCCGGGCCGGTACAAGCCCGGCTCGATGCTGGTGACCATGCCGGGCTGCATCGCCATCTGCGGCTCGGGAATAATTTTCGAGATGCTTTGCGGGCCTTCGTGCACGTTCAAAAAGTAGCCGACGCCGTGGCCGGTGCCGTGGCCGTAGTCCAGCCCGTGCTGCCACAGCGGGGCACGCGCAATCGCGTCGAGCATCGGCGACAGCGTGCCGCGCGGGAAGCGCGTGCGGCTCAGGGCGAGCGTGCCTTTGAGCACCAGGGTGTAGTCGCGCCGATGCTGCGCGCTGATGCTGCCGATGGGCCAGACGCGGGTGATGTCGGTGGTGCCACCCAGGTACTGGCCGCCGGAGTCGATCAGCAAGAGTCCGTCGCCCTCGATCACGGCATGCGACTCGGGCGTGGCGTGGTAATGCGGCATGGCACCGTTGGCGTTGAAGGCGGCGATGGTGCCGAAGCTCAGGCCTTTGAAGCCCGGCCGTTTGGCGCGCGCGGCGCTGAGCTTTTCGTCGACGCTGATTTCGGTGATGCGCTCATGCTTCAGGGCGGCTTCGAACCATGCGTAGAACTCGCACATTGCCGCGCCGTCTTGCGCCATCGCCTCTCGAATGTGCGCGGCCTCGGTTTCGTTCTTGCAGCTCTTGAACAAGGTACTCGGGTTGATCGCTTCGATCACCGTCACGGCCGCCGGCACGTTCTGGCGCAGGCCCAGCGTGATGCGGCGCGGGTCGGCCAGCAAGGCAGTCGATGCGGGCAGGGCGGCGAGCGCGGCGGGCGCTTGCGCATACGCCGCCAGGTGCACCCCGTCGGCCAGCAACGCCTGCGCCAAGGCCGCGTCGATCTTGCCGTCGGCCACGAACAGCGTGGCACCGCTCGCGTCGAGCAGCGCGTGCGCCAGGAACACCGGGTTGTAGTTCACGTCGGCACCGCGCAGGTTGAACAGCCAGGCGATGTCGTCCACGGACGAGATGAAGTGGTGCGTTGCGCCCTGGGCCAAGTAGGCCTCGCGCACCTGCGCCAGCTTGGCCGCGCGGCTCAGCGCTGCATGCGGTGCCCGGTGTTCGTACACCGCCTGCGTGGGCAGGCCGGGTCGTTCTGGCCACACATGGTCGAGCACATCGAAGTCGGTGCGCAGCCGCACGCCGGCTGCGTCCAGGCTGCGTTGCAGCCACTGCGCTGCAGCCAGGCCGAGCACGCTGCCGTCCACGCCGACCGCGTCACCCCGCTTCAAGTGCCGAGCCAGCCAGTCGACATGCAGGCTGGAAGTGCCGGTGGGAATTTTGATCAGCTCGGTGCCGGTGCCCACCAACTCGGCTTCGGCCTGCGTCCAGTAGCGGCTGTCGGCAAACACCACGGACGCATCCAGCGTGATCACCAGCGTGCCCATCGACCCGGTGAAGCCCGACAGCC
>JAYVCL010000016.1:0-5631 GCA_043749975.1 Burkholderiales bacterium | reverse complement strand
TGCCACGAGGTGACCAACCCGCTGACGTCGCTGCACTCGATCGTGCAGATACTGCGCTCGCAGAAACAGCCGAGCCAGGCGCTGCTCGACAAGGGGCTCGACAACATCGCCGTCAACGTCAAGCGAATCCTGGACATCTCGCGGCGGCTGGTGAAGTTCTCGCGGGTCGGCGACGAACCCCGCTTCCGCTTCGCCATCGACGACGCGATCACCGAAGCAGCTCACGTGCTGCGCCATGAAGGTCTGCTGAACGACATCGAACTGCAACATCAGCCCGACCCGAGCGCCATCGTATTCGGCAACACCGGGCAGGCCCGCGAGATCTTCCTGAACCTGTTCGTCAATTCGGCCCAGGCCATGGCCGGGCGGGGCAGGCTGAGCGTGGCTGCGCGCAGCGCGGGCCAGATGGTCGAGGTGCTGGTCAGCGACACTGGCCCGGGCGTGCCTGCCGGGCTGGCGGGCCGGATCTTCGAGCCCTTCTTCACGACCAAGGTGGATCAGCACGGCACCGGACTCGGCCTGTCCATCTGCACCGAGATCGCCCACGAGCACGGCGGCAGCGTCGAGCTGCGGCACAGCTCGCCGCAGGGGGCCACGTTTTGCGTGAGCTTGCCGAAGGGGCGGGCATGATCGAGCGCCAACCCGCCCACAGCATGCCGCTGCGCCCTGCCGAACAAATTCTGGTGGTCGACGACGACCGGGGCATCGGCGAGTGTGTGGAGATGCTGCTCGAGCGGGCCGGCCACGCCAGCGTGATCACGCGCGGCGGCCAAGACGCGTTGGCCCAGCTCGATCGGCGCGAGTTCGATCTGGTCATCACCGACCTGCGCCTGCCCGACGCCAGCGGGCTGGACATCGTCGCCGCGGCGAAGGCGGCGCACCCCGAGACGCAGGTCATTTTGATGACCAGCTTTTCGTCGGTCGAGAGCGCCATCGAAGCCCTGCGCCGCGGTGCCAACGACTACATCATCAAGCCCTTCGACAACGACGACTTCGTGTTTTCCGTCGAGCGCGCGCTGGCCGAGCGCCGCACTCGCATCGAGAACGCGGCGCTCAAGCGCAGCCTGAAGAAGGTGCTCACGCAGCACACCATCATCGGCGAGAGCGACGGCGTCAAGCGCCTGCTCGCGATGATCCAGCGCGTGGCCGCCACTGAGGCCAATGTGCTGATCCAGGGCGAAAGCGGATGCGGCAAGGAGCTGGTGGCGCAGGCCATCCATTTCGGTGGCAGCCGCGCGCACCACCCCTTCGTGGCGGTCAATTGCGGTGCCATCCCCGCCGACCTCATCGAGTCGGAATTGTTCGGCCATGAAAAGGGAGCCTTCACCGGGGCCGCCAGCGCCAGGGAAGGGCTGATCCGCGAGGCCAGCGGCGGTACGCTGTTTCTCGATGAAATTTCGGAGATGCCGCTGGGCGTGCAGGTGAAGCTGCTGCGGGTGCTGCAAGAGCGCCAGGTGCGCCCGCTGGGTTCGAACCAGAGCTACCTCACCGACACGCGCTTTCTTGCAGCGAGCAACCGCAGCCTGAAGGACGGTGCGGAGGCCGGCAGTTTTCGGGCCGACCTTTATTACCGCCTGAACGTCATCACGATTCATGTGCCGCCGCTGCGCGAGCGCGGCGCCGACATCGAGTTGCTGGCGCGGCATTTCATGCGGCAGTTTTGCCAAAAGTTCGGCAGCCCGGTCACCCGCATGCACAAGGAATTCGTCGAGTTCTTGTACCGTCACCCGTGGCCGGGCAATGTGCGCGAACTGCAAAACGTGATCGAGCGCGCCGTCATTTTGGCCGACTCGGACGTGCTGAGCCTGAGCGACCTCGAAGAGATGATCTCGACCCCGGCCAAGGAAGCCAGGGAAGGTGCCGCGCCCAAGGGCAGCGGCCTGCCACTGTCGATCGAGGAGTACACCAAGGAAATCATCATGCTGTACCAGGACAGGTTCGGCGAGGCCGAACTGGCCGCCTTGCTCGGCATCGGCCGCAAGGCATTGTGGGTGCGCCGCCGCCACTGGAATTTGTACCGGCAGCATGAGCGTGGTGGCGCGGGCTCGGTCTTGAATCCGGACGACCCCATGAACGAGTTGCCCTCAGCACAGTCAGCACCGACCGGAGCCAGACCATGACCAACGAGTCGACCCAGACGCTGACGCCGGCTGAAATCCTGGCGCAGACAAGCTTCTTCGGCGAGCTCACGACCCGCCAACTCGACCGCGTGGCGGCCCTGAGCAAGCTGCAGGACTGTGCCGAAGGCGAGCAGGTCTACCGCATCGGCGACCCGGCGAACTGGGTCTACGTGCTGGTGCGCGGCATGGTCCGGCAGTCGATCGGCTTCAGCGGCCGCAACGCCCGTGTCGGCGACACCCTGCGCCGGGGCGAGGTGTTCGGCTGGGCGGCGCTGACGCCAGCCTGCAATGTGCGCATCGCCGCCACGTCCTGCCTGACCCCGTGTCAGTTCCTGGTCATAGACGGTGCCGGCCTGATCGGCCTGATGGAGCAGGACCACACGCTCGGCTACCGCCTGATGACGCAACTCAACCGCCTGATCACCGGCACCTTGACGGCATTTGCCGGCGGCTGAAGCTGGAAACAGCAGTTGACCGCTCGCTGCTGCCCAAATGGCCACGCCGACTGCGGGTTCCCTCCGGCGACCCGATCAGGCAGCACTCGGCCACTTGACCTCGACCCGGCGCTTCTGGACAAGGCAGTCGCGCAGGTAGAGATTGATCAGGCTCTGATAGGGCACACCGGCTTCGTTGGCCATGCCCTTGAAGTACGCCACCACATCCTCGGAAAGCCTCATCGTCACCGGCTTCTTGAGCTTGGAGGCGTACGGATTGCGCCTGGACTTCATCGTCGAAAAATCGTATTCGGCTTTCATGCTAACCACCTTGATAAAACTTCGCCTCACGCTGTGTGGCTTTGCGAGCCGAGATGATGCGAATGACCTCACCACCGTCTCGCTCGCAGTGGCACACCAAGAGCAACCTCGAGTCCGAGCTCATCCCGAGCAAGAGGAAGCGGTCTTGCGCTGACGAGTGCGCCTCATCGAAGAACTGCACCGCGAACTCGTCGTAGAAGACGGTCTTGGCTGCCTCGAACGTGACTTTGTGCTTGCGAGCGTTGGCAGCGGCCTTGACGGGATCCCAGTCGAATCTCATACATACATTGTATTGATGACGCGGCGAGCGTCAAGGCAGGTGGTTCTTGTTCTGCCTGACAATTGGATTCAACGGCTGCGCACCCGACTCAGCCGCGCTGCGGCACGCTGGCTGCGTTGTTCCTTCTGATGGGTATTTCTTTCCAGCTTAAAACCATCTCACCAGCAGCCCCGCGCCCACCGCGACGCACAGCAGCCCCACGCCACGGCGCAACACGCGGGCGTCAACCGCATGGGCCAGGCGCACGCCGATGACCACGCCGAGCACCTCGAAGCCGGTCAGCAGCGCCGCCAGCCGCAGGTCGACACTGCCGTGCGCCAGGTGGGCGGCACTGCCCGAGACGGCTGCGACGATCTGGATCACCTGGCTCGCGCCGATGGCGCTCAGCGCCGGGAAGCCGCACAGCACCAGCATCGGCACCGACAGCGCCGGCCCGCCCACACCGGTCAGGCCCGAACCGAAACCGGTCACCGCGCCGATCGCGAACAGCAAGGCCTGCTGCAAGCGCGGCCTGTCATGCAGGCGGGCTCGGTGCGGTGTGCTGCCGGTGAACAGCGTGTACGCGCCGGCCGCCACGATCAGCATGGCCAGCATCAGCGCGAGCACCTTCGCATCGAGCCGCGCGTTGGCCAAGGCACCTGCCACGCCGAACAGCGCGCCGCCCAGGCACAGGGGCGTGGTCACGCGCCAGTCGATGCTGCCGCGGCGTTGAAACAGGACGCTGCCGACGATGCCGGTGAAGATGAAGGTGAACAGCGCTGTGGCCATCGACGCCTGGATCGACAGCGGCGTCAGCAGCTCGAGCGCGGGGATCAACAAGATGCCGCCGACGCCCACCGTGCCGATCAGGATGCCGACCCACACCGCGACCGCGCCGAGCCAGAGCGTCATGGCCGGCTGAACTTATGAGATCGCCTGGTAATACAGGTTTTGCGGGTGGTTGGACTGCGCGAAGAAGAACCATCGCTCGGCGATCAGGCCGGTGTACTGCACCACGAAGGCCAGGCTCAGTGCGATGGCCGAGCCGTTGCGCAAGCCGACGCCCAGCAGCAGCAACGGCACGCCAAAGGCCAGCAACAAGAACAGCCACTTGACGCTGCGCAGCAGGGCCTTGCTGCGGCCGTGAAAGAACTCGCGCGTGTTGTACGAGCCGCCCATGAAGCCTTGCGATGTCTGTTTGATGCGCGGATGGTGGATGCCGGTGGCCGACTGCAAGCTCGACTTGTGCTTGATGCGGCTGTTGCGCAGCAGCGAGGCCGAACGCGTGGCCAGGCCCAGCAGCGTGAAGGCCATCGCCGCAGCCGCGTAGGCCGCCACCAGGCTGTCGGCCGTGAAGGCGGCGAAGGCGCTGGCCAGCGTGAAGCCGGAGGCGCAGCCGAGCACCATGTAGTTGGCGACGGTCAGCGGGCTGGCCCATTCCTGCAGGAACTTGATGCAGGCGTAGATCATGCCGGTGCACACGAACAGGCTCAGGCACAACACCGCAGCCACAGCGCCGATCACCGGCGTGGCACGCCAGCCAAGGTGGTGCCCGAGACCGTAAGCGAACACCGCCGCCATGAACGCCGGCAGCGCAATGCCCTCGCGCGAAAGCCACGAGGTGCGCCACATCGCCAGCGCACGCCAGGCGCGTTCCGGGTGCCCGAGGTGGAACAGCGAGGCGACGGCACCCAGCCCGGTGAAGACCAACGCCAGCGCGCTGCCCCACACGTAGAAGCCACTGCCCTGCTGCGGCTCGGCGACGCGCAGAAGCGTGGCGATCTCGGCCGCGTACAGGCCGAGGAAGAGGCCCTGTCCGGCACCGATGAGCGTGGTCAGGAAGATCACTGAAAAACCTGGGTGCATGGCGGACTCCGTTGAAAAAGGCTGAGCGGGTGAGCGCTTTTCTGAGTGACTCCTTCCCCCAAAGAGGGAAGGAGTCATTCAGCCGCCGAAATTGCTCGCATCGTCGAGCGTGGAGCGCGGCTTCGCGCCTGGAACCGGCGGCGCGATGTCGAGCTTTTTCGGACTGTCGGCACGCACCAGCTCGTCGTCGCGGATGTTGATGACGGTCTTGCGGCGCGGCAGGTAGTGGTTGGACGGCTGGGTGCCCCATTCGGGCATCAATTGGTAGCCGCCGCGCTCGCGAATCGCGGTCGAGACTTCGGACGCCGGGTCGTGCACATCACCGAACAGGCGCGCATTGGTGGGGCACGCCATCACGCAGGCCGGGCGCCGGTCGGCCACCGGCAAGGCGTCGCTGTAGATGCGGTCCACGCACAGCGTGCACTTGGTCATCACCTGGCGCGCTTCGTCGAGCTCGCGCACGCCGTAAGGGCAGGCCCAGGCGCAGTAGCCGCAGCCGATGCACTTGTCGTAGTCGATCAGCACGATGCCGTCTTCCTTGCGCTTGTAGCTCGCGCCGGTCGGGCACACCGGCACGCACGGCGGGTCTTCGCAGTGCAGGCACGACTTCGGCAGGTGCACCGTCTGCGTG
>JAYVCL010000015.1:0-16884 GCA_043749975.1 Burkholderiales bacterium | reverse complement strand
TCGCTGTACCTCGACCTGGTCCGCTGGAGCCGTCCCGCCGGCAGCTACCTGCTGCTGTGGCCGACGCTGTCGGCGCTGTGGATCGCGGCTGACGGCTTCCCCGGCTGGCACTTGCTGGCGGTGTTCACGCTCGGCACTTTCCTGATGCGCAGCGCCGGTTGCGCCTTCAACGATGTGGCCGACCGCGACTTCGACAAGCACGTCAAACGTACTGCGAATCGGCCGGTGACGAGCGGGGCCGTCAGCGTGAAAGAGGCGCTGGCGCTCGCGGCGGCGCTGGCGCTGCTGGCCTTCGCGCTGGTGCTGACGACCCGCCTCACGGCCGTCGTGTGGAGTTTCGTCGCACTGGCGGTGACGCTGTTCTATCCGTTCACCAAGCGCTTCTTTTCGATGCCGCAGGCGGTGCTCGGCGTGGCGTTCAGCTTCGGCATTCCGATGGCCTTCGCGGCGGTTCAGGGGCGCGTTCCCGCGCTCGCGTGGGGGCTGCTCGCCGGCAACCTGTTCTGGGTGCTGGCCTACGACACCGAGTACGCGATGGTCGACCGCGACGACGATTTGCGCATCGGCATCCGCACCTCGGCCATCACGCTGGGGCGTTGCGACGTGGCCGCCGTGATGGCGTTCTACGCCACGTTCATCGCCATCTGGGCTGCACTCGGCTTGCGGTTGGCGATGGGTTGGGCTTACTTCGCCGGCCTCGGCATGGCGGCGCTGATTGCCGGCTGGCACTTCAGCTTGATTCGTGACCGCTCGCGCAACGGCTGCTTTCGCGCCTTTCGCCTCAACCACTGGATCGGCTTTGCCGTGTTCATCGGGGTGGCGCTGCAATTTGCGCTGCGCAGCGCGCGTTGATTTCGTGTCACGATGCCGACTCGCTCAAGCACCTCGCCGTCCATCATGACCTTCAAACGAATTTTCCTGGCCGTTTTGGTGCTCGCTTTACTGCTGGCCGCGTACTTCGCCGTGGTGCTCAACTGGAGCTACTCGTCGGGCGAACGGGCCGGCTGGATCCAGAAGTTGTCGGACAAGGGCTGGGTCTGCAAAACCTGGGAAGGCGAACTGGCCCTGGTCTCGTTGCCTGGCAGTGCGGCCGTGGAAAAATTCGTTTTCACCGTGCGCGACGACAAGACGGCCGCCGAACTGACTCAGGCGATGGGCAAGCGGGTGACTCTGCACTATGAAGAAAAGGTCGGCTTGCCGACCTCGTGCTTCGGCGAAACACGCCACTTCGTGACCAAGGTCACCGTGGCCAGCGAGCTGTCAGGGGTTCCCGGGTCGGCATTGCAGACCAGTCCATCGATTCCGGCCGCGTCGACCCCGGCGCGGTAAGGCAACGCAACGCAACCCAACTCAGGGATACAGGCCGCGCTCTTCACGCGCGATCAAGATGCGCTCGCAGGCCACCGCGAAGGTCGCTGTTCGCAGTGAGATTTTGTGCTGGTCGGCGGTGTCCCAGATCTTGCGCAGGGCATCGACCATGATCTTGTCCAGCCGCAGGTTGATCTCGTCTTCACTCCAGAAGAAGCTTGAAAAATCCTGCACCCACTCGAAGTAGCTGACGGTCACGCCGCCGGCGTTGCAGATCACATCGGGCACCACCAGCACGCCGCGGTCGCCGAACACGTCGTCGGCCTCGGGCAGGGTCGGGCCGTTGGCCCCTTCGAGGACCAGTTTCGCCTTGATGCGGTTGGCCCGAGCCGGAGTGATCTGGCCTTCGAGCGCGGCAGGGATCAGGATGTCGCAGTCCACGTCCCAGAAGCTCTCGTTGTCGATGCGCTCGGCGTCTTTGAAGTTGCCGATGCCGCCGTCGCGCTTGAGCACCTCCATCGTCGCGGCCATCTCGAAACCCTCCGGATTGACCAGGGTGCCGGTGTGGTCCTGCACCGCCACCAGGGTGGCACCGGCCTGCACGAACAGCTCGGCCGCCGCGCTGCCCACGTTGCCCATGCCTTGCACCGCGATGCGCGCGCCGTCGAGCTTCAAGCCGATGCGCCGCGCCGCTTCACGGCCGGTCACGAACACGCCGCGGCCCGTGGCTTTGACGCGGCCCAGCGAGCCGCCCAGGTGGAGCGGTTTTCCGGTGACGACGCCGGTGGCGGTGGTGCCGGTGTTCATCGAATAGGTGTCCATCATCCAGGCCATGATCTGGCCGTTGGTGTTGACATCGGGCGCGGGAATGTCGCGCTGCGGGCCGATGATGATGCCGATCTCGCTGGTGTAGCGGCGCGTCATGCGCTCAAGCTCTTTCAACGACAGCGTTTTCGGGTCCACGCGGATGCCGCCCTTGGCGCCGCCGTACGGCAGGTTCACCGCGGCGCACTTGACCGTCATCCACGCGCTCAGCGCCATCACTTCTTCCAGCGTCACGTCGGGGTGGTAGCGCACCCCTCCCTTGCCGGGGCCGCGCGACAGGTTGTGCTGCACGCGGAAGCCCTCGAAGTGGGCCACGCGGCCGTCGTCCATCTCGATCGGCACGTCGACGATCAGCGCGCGCTTCGGGCGCTTGAGCGTTTCAGACCAATGCGCCAGGTGGCCGATGTAGGGCAGCACGCGGTCGACTTGCGCCAAGTAGGTGTGCCACGGGCTGGTGGCGGTGGGGGTGATGTACGACAGAAAGCTCATTCGAGTCTCCGGTGTGGGGTCATGCGCAGGGGCCGGATGCGCTCGTGGCGCACTGCGGCTGCATGGGCAAAGACTGTAGGCGCGAGTGCGCCGAGTTTTTCACCGTTCGTCATGCCGCGTTTGCATGGCATGGCCCGGCTTGCACATCGAATGCCGGTGCCGAGGCATCAGGAGGGGTCGGCTCTGCCTGAGGTGATCCAGCAGGCCGTCGTACCGGTCAGCCTCGCAACGGGCGCAGCACCAGAAAGCTTTCCAGCGCATCTGCATCGAACATCTCGATGCGAGCACGGTTGTTTATCAACACGTCCCGCACGGCCGCATTGCCACCATTGCCGACGGCGAGCACCAAGACCTTGGGTGGCGCTCCGCGCAGCAGGCTGAGCTGGCGAAAGTCGTCATCTTTGGACACCAGCGTGTAGCCCTCGCGCCCGGCAAAGGCCCAGATGACCGCGTCAGGTTCGCCCTGCAGCCCAACGCCTGCCACGTGGCGGGTGCCCGCAAACGCATCTTGCATTGCTGGCACCAGTCGATGACTCAGGTTCTCGTCCAGCAGCAGCTTCATTCGGCCAGCATGGCCGCCAGACGACGCTCGCGCACGGCCGCGAACACCAGAGCCGCCTGCAGATGCTCAGCACCGAGTGCCGGGAAGCTGTCCAGCAACTCCTGCTGGCTCATGCCGCCGGCCATGTACTCGAGCACGTCGTAGACCGTGATGCGGGTGTCTTTGAAGCACGGCTTGCCGCTGCGCACGCCGGGCCGGATCTCAATCAAGTTGTCGATGTTCATGCGCACGCTCGGAGGCCGTTGACCGGGTGATGCTGAGGCAGTCGCGTCGACCTTGTCAAGCTGCTGCGAGGAGGCAGACGCCGACCCGCGCTGCAACCCTCAGCGTGCGAAGCTGCGCTCCAGATCGAGGAGCGACGCGTCCAGGGTGCGAACTGCGTCGTGGTCTTGGCTGGCCAAGGCCAGCGCGCGTTGCGCCAGCATGAAGCTGCGGTACTCGCTGTGGTGCCACTCGTCGCGCTCGAGCAGACCGTCGAGCAAGGCGCGCGCTTGTTCCAGGCTTCCCTCAACGGCCAGCCAGCGCGCCAAGCTGCAGCGCGCGAACAGATAGTCCGGTGCCAGCGCGTGGGCCTGGCGGTACAGGTCGGTGATCTCGGCTGCCGGCTCCTTCAGCGCTTCTTTGATCGCGGCCAGATTGGTCAGTGCCGAGGGCTGATCCGGGTGCATCTGGCGCAGCTCCTGCGCCAGTGCCAACGCTTCATGCAGCGCGCCACGGCGGATCGCCTTGTGCACGCGCTCGTTCAATTCAGTGCCCAGCGGCGGGAAGGGGCTGGGGCGTGGCTCGCCGGTGATGTTCAGGCCGTACAACCGGATTGAGCGCAGGCTCCCGGTGAGCCAGACATCGGCCGGCTGGTCGCGGCTTTGCAGCCCCTGTTCAACCAGCCAGTTCAGCAGGTCCATGCGCTCCGAGTCGGGTCCGCACGGGCGCTTCAGCAGCGTTTGCAGGCACGTGATGGCCGCACCATCGGCTTGCCCCACGCGTCGCTTGAGCACCGCCAGTGCCACCATGCGCACCGCCGCTTCGCCCAGTTCGACCGCGCGACCGAGGTAGTCGTGATGCGCGTCGCAGGCGTCGAGCCGCGCGTCCAGGCGTTGTTCCAGCCGTTTGTCGCCGCTGCGCTGCGGCTCGCGGGCAAGGGCGACCATTGCGTGCATCCAATGGCTTGGAAACCACAAGGCGTTGTCGGCTGTTCGATCGCCCGCCGGGTCGATCAAGGCGTCGAACATGGCGCGCTGTTCGTCGGTGGCCTGGCCCCAATAGGGCGCATCCGCCGTCTCGTCCCAGGCGGTGCGCGCGGCTTGTGCATCGTCCAGAAAGCGCAGCGCGGCCACCCGCGCGATGGCGTCTTCGGCGCGGCATGGCGTGGTGTGGCGCAAAGTGGCGATGAACCCCAGGCAGCGATCCAGCCCGTCGGCCCAGCAACGCCAGCGCACGGCGCGCTCGAGGGCGAACAGGTTGGCCGGATTGCCCTGCCAGTTGGCTTCGATCACTTCGCGCGCCTGCGCCACATTGCCAGCACAGAACAGAGCCAGCGCAAGGTTGTTGCGCGCCGACGGATGGTCGACGCCTTGCAGCACCGCGGCCGCAGCCGCCAGGTCGTCGTCGGCCAGGTGCATGCGCGACAGGTCGATCGCCTCGGCCTGCTCGAAGCTCAGATCGCCCAGCGGGGCCTCGAAGAAGTCGATCAGCGGCAGCGCGCTCTCACCGTCGATGGCGCGCAGGCGCGCGATGGCGCGGGCACAGACCGCCGCCAGTCCCGCTGCGCGGGCGCTTTCGAACAGAGCCTCGGCAGCCGCCCGGCTGTTCGGTGCCGCGCGTTGCCACGCGTGCGCACGTGCGGCGGCGAGCATCGGCACACCACAACGGTCTTCGACTTCCCAGGCCAGGCCCAGGAGCGGTTTGAAGCCGGGAAAGGCGGTTTGCAGCGCGGCCAGGCGCTTGCGCGCTGGCGTTGGGTCGCCGGCGTCAGCGAGGCGGCGCACCGCCGCGAGCTGGTCGGCGCTGGGGGCGGAAGACGAGTTTTTGCGGTGAGGGGTTTTGGACATGGGTGGCGGTGTGTGCAGGGGTCAGACCGATCAACTGCTTGTCATTCTGACTGCCCGGCGCCATGCCCGGTGTGAAAGACAGGCCGCGCGCCCGCCTTCGTCCGGCCGTTCAGGCTCCGAATTCGTCGCCCAGTTCACGCGCGCGTTGCTGCGCAGCTTTCAGGGCGTGCACGAACGCCGCCTTCACGCCGCTGGCTTCGAGCGACGCCACCGCCGCATGGGTGGTGCCGCCCTTGGAGGTGACGCGCTCGCGCAGCAAGGCGGGCGGGTCGTCGCAGGCTTGTGCCAGTGCGGTGGCACCAGCGAACGTCGCCAGTGCGAGTTGCCTGCCTTGCGCAGCGCTCAAGCCCATCTCCAGTGCGGCCTGCAGCATGGCCTCGACAAAATAGAACACGTAGGCCGGGCCGGAACCGGACAGCGCGGTGACGGCGTCGAGTTGCTCCTCACGCTCGACCCAAAGCGTTTGGCCGGTCGGTGCCAGCAGCATTTCGACCTGCGTTTTTTCCGCCGCCGTCACCGCGTCGAGCGCGAACAGGCCGGCGATGCCTTGCCCGATCAGGGCCGGCGTGTTGGGCATGGCTCGCACCACACGCCGGGAGCCGGTGGCGAGCGCGATCGCATCGGTGCGAATGCCGGCCATCACGCTGAGTTGCAGGGCCTGGCCCACGTGCGCGGCGCACGGAAGCGCTGCGGCCATGAACAGTTGCGGCTTCACCGCCCACACCACCAACGCGGCCCGCGCCAGCGAGGCATCAGCGGCGGCCAGGGCGCGAAGCTTGAAGTCGGCGCGCAGCTTGTCGCGCTGCGCCTCGAAGGGCTCGACCACGATGATTGAATCGGTCGATCGCCCGCTTTTCAGCAAGCCGCCGATGATGGCGCTGGCCATGTTGCCGCCGCCGATGAATGCGATTGTGCTCATTCCCGTCAGTCTATTCGGCAAGCTCCGGCCAGTAGCGCGGCGTTGCCGCCAGCGGCGGCGGTGTTGATCGTCACTGTCTGCTCGGCACAGAAGCGGTACAGGTAATGCGGGCCGCCGGCTTTCGGGCCGGTGCCGCTGAGGCCTTCGCCACCGAAGGGCTGCACGCCGACGACGGCACCGATCATGTTTCGGTTGACGTAGACGTTGCCGATGCGCGCGGCATGCGCCAGGCGCACGGCACGGCTGTCGATGCGGGTCTGGATACCGAGCGTGAGGCCGTAGCCGAGTGCGTTGATTTGCTCGATGACGGCGTCGACATCGCCGCGCCAGCGGACGACGTGCAGCACGGGGCCGAAGATTTCTTGCGTGAGGTCGGCGATGCGGGCGATCTCGAAGGCGATGGGCGGGATCAGGCGCGCAACGGTGGACCGCGCAGGCGTCTCGCCGATGCAGCGAGCCTGTGCGCGCAGCCGCGCGATGTGTGCCGAAATCCCGTCGAACGCCTGCGCATCAATCACCGGCCCCACATCGGTCGCCAGCAGTGCCGGGTCGCCCAGATTCAACTCTTGCAAGGCGCCGCGGATCATCTCGATCACGCCATCGGCAATGCCTTCGTGCACGCACAACAAGCGCAGCGCCGAGCAGCGTTGCCCGGCAGAACGAAACGCGCTTTGCACCACCGCGTCGACCACCTGCTCGGGCAGCGCCGTGCTGTCGACGATCATCGCGTTGATGCCGCCGGTCTCGGCGATCAACGGCACCATGGCGCCGTCCTTGTTCGCCAAGGCGCGGTTGATGATGCGGGCCACCGACGTGGACCCGGTGAAGCACACACCTGCGGTGCGCGCATCAGCCACCAAGGCAGCGCCCACGGTTTCGCCCGCTCCATGCAGCAGTGCCAACGCGTCCGGCGGCACGCCGGCCTGGTGCAGCAGCGCGACCATGCGTTGCGCCACGGCCGGGGTCTGCTCGGCCGGCTTGGCGGCCACGCTGTTGCCGGCGACGAGTGCTGCCGCCACCTGCCCCGCAAAGATGGCGAGCGGGAAGTTCCACGGGCTGATGCAGACGAAGACTCCGCGTCCGTGCAGGCGCAGCTCGTTGCTTTCGCCGGTGGGGCCGGGCAACTGTTGGGTTTTCAAAGTCTTTTCGGCCTGGTCGGCGTAGTAGCGGCAAAAGTCCACCGCTTCGCGCACTTCCGAGACGCAGTCGCCCAAGGTCTTTTGCGCTTCTTTGACCAGCAGCCCGCAGAACTCGGGCAGGCGGGCCTCGAGCGCATCGGCAGCGCGGCGCAGCACGGCGGCACGTTGCGCGAGCGCGGTATCGGCCCAGCCGCCGAATCCGCTGTGCAAGCGGGCCATCGCGGCGCTCACATCGGCCGAGTTCGCCTCGGGCACCGCGTCGACGCGGGTCAGTGCAACAGCCCGCTCAAGCGGCTCGCGCTCGGCAACGCAGGCTAGGTCCACGCCCTTCGAATTGGCGCGGCCAGTGCGGCCATTCCAGCCGTACAACGACACCGGCATCGCAAACGCAGCGTGGGCGATTGGCCGCAGCGGCGACGCCAGCAGCGAATCGACATCGACCGAGTTGTCGGTCAGTTGGTGCACGAACGACGAGTTGGCACCGTTCTCCAGCAGCCGGCGCACCAGGTAGGCCAGCAAGTCGCGGTGCTCGCCGACCGGAGCGTAAACACGCACCGGCACAAGCTGCGCGCTCAGGCCCCCCGCTTGAGCGGGGGAGGAGGGGAGAGCGGAGGGTGGGGTCGACATGCGTGCCGAAGGCGAGGGTGGGTGCCGCGAGACCTCGCGGTACACACCCTCGCCCATGCCGTGCAGGCGCTGCATTTCGTACTTCGCATCGCTGCCCTTTGCCAGGTGAAGAATGGCGGCGATGGTGCCGGCGTTGTGGGTGGCGAACTGCGGATAGATCACGTCGGCGTGGCCGAGCAGCGCCTGCGCGCAGGCCAGGTAGGCGATGTCGGTGTGCTGCTTGTGCGTGAACACCGGGTAGCCGCTCAGCCCCAACTCTTGGGCGCGTTTGATCTCGCCGTCCCAGTACGCGCCCTTGACCAGCCGCACCATGAAACGCAGGCCGTGCAAGCGGGCGATGCGGGCCACCTCGTCGACCACCTGCAGCGCACGCGTCTGGTACGCCTGCAGCGCCAGCCCGAAGCCGCGCCAGTGCGGAAATTGTTGCGCGATGCGCGCCGCCAATGCGTCGAGCACGTCCAGCGACAACTCCAGCCGGTCGCTCTCTTCAGCGTCGATGGTGAGGTTGAGGTCGGCCTTCGCCGCAGCTTCGATCAACTGCCACGCGCGCGGCAACAGTTTGGCGAACACCCGCTCGCGCTGCGCGTCTTCATAGCGCGAGAACAGCGCGCTGAGCTTGATCGAGATGCCGTCGGCCAATTCGGGGCCATCTGCGGCGGTGTTGCCGGCTGCGATGGCGTGAATCGCGTTCAGGTACGAGGCCAGGTAGCGCTGCGCATCGGCCTCGGTGCGGGCACCTTCGCCCAGCATGTCGTAGCTGAAGCGCAGGCCGGGTTGCTGTTTGCGCGCCGACGCCGCTTCGCCCATCGCCTCCTGGATCGACCTGCCGAGCACGAACTGCCGGCCCAGCAACTGGATCGCGCGCACCGTGGCGGCCACCACCGTTTGCGCACCGAGACGCTTGAACAGGCCGGTGTCGCTTTCGCCTTGCGGCAAGAATTTCTTGGACAGTGAAATCGCGCTGGCCGACAGCGTGGCCAGCATCTGATGCGGCCCGCCCGAGCTGGCATCGAACTGCGCCTGGCCGAGTTGGTCGGCGGTCAGCGCGACGGCGGTTTCCAGGTCGGGCACGCGCAACAGGGCTTCGGCCAGGCGCATCAGCGCCAGGCCTTCGGCGCTGGAGATCGGGTACTCGCGCAGCAGCGACTCCATCGCCCAAAACGGCGGCGGGTTGTCGCGCACCGCCTGCACCCAGGGCCGCGCGGCGCGCATCGCCTGCGGCCAGTCGAGTGAATTTGCCAAGCCTGCGAGCAATGGTTCGAGGCTTTGAAGCTCGTCGCGACAGGGCGACGGCAAGCGTGATGCGGGCGACGGGAGGGTAAACATGAGGAGCCACCTTGATCGAGTTACTTGCTAGGTTAGCGCCGCAGAGCTAGCATTAATCACTGAAATTCAAGGTTTCACTCGGAGCAAATTCGCCATGACATCCAACGACACCGCACCGCTCATCGACAAGATCGACGCCAAAATCTTGCGCGTGCTGCAGCGCGACGGGCGCATCTCGAACCTGAAGCTGGCCGAGGAGGTGCATCTGTCGCCCACTGCCGTGCTCGAGCGCGTGAAGCGGCTGACGCGCGACCGTTTCATTCTCGGCTACGAGGCCCGGCTCAACCCCGACAAGTTGGGCGCGGGGATGATGGTGTTCGTCGAAATTTTGCTCGACCGCACCGTGCACGACGTGATGGACGCCTTCAAGGCGGCGGTGCAGGTGCGCAGCGAAATCCTGGAGTGCCACCTGGTGGCGGGTGGCTTCGACTACCTGCTGAAGACCCGCGTGGCCAACATGGCGGCCTATCGCGAGTTCATCGGCAGCGTGATCTGGACCCTGCCCGGCGTGCGCGAAACGCGCACCTATGCCGTGATGGAAGAGGTGAAGAACACGACGGCGCTGGCGATCTGAGACGCGTGGCTTCAGCCCCTTGAGCCGAAGATCGCCGTGCCCACGCGCAGCATCGTCGCGCCCTCGAGGATGGCGGCTTCCAGGTCGGCCGTCATGCCCATCGACAGCGTGTCGAGCGCCAAGCCGTCTCGCTGCAAGGCTTGCATCAACATTCGCAGGGCGGCGTGCGGCACGCGCTGCTGCTCGACATCTTCGACCGGCTCGGGAATGGCCATCAGGCCGCGCAGGCGCAGCCGTGGCAACGCGGCCAACGCCCTTGCCGCCTCAAGTAAATCAACCGCCAGCAAACCGGCCTTGCTCGCCTCGCCGCTGATATTGACTTGCAGGCACACCTGCAACGGCGGCAGGTGCGCAGGGCGCTGCTCGCTCAGGCGCTGCGCGATCTTCAGCCGGTCCACCGAATGGACCCAGTCGAACTGCTCGGCCACGAGGCGGGTCTTGTTGCTTTGCAGCGGGCCGATCAGGTGCCATTCGATGCGGCTGCGCAGATCGGCCAGCGCGGCGATCTTGTCGACGCCCTCTTGCACATAGTTTTCACCGAAGCGGCATGCACCAGCCGCAAAGGCTTCGCGCAGCGCCGCCGGCGGCTGCGTCTTGCTGACGGCCAGCAACGTGACGCTTTGCACGCCCCGCTGCGCTGCGTGGCAGGCCTGCGCGATGCGGGCGTGCACCTGTTGGAGCCGGCTTGCGATCATTGCCATAATGGCCTTGAAGTATCTGTCAAGGCGCGTGATGGCACGCCGAAAACGCTGCAAGCGTCAATCACAAAAGAGCCCCATGGACATCACTCAACTGCTGGCGTTTTCGGTCAAGAACAAGGCGTCCGACCTGCACCTGTCTGCCGGCCTGCCGCCGATGATCCGGGTACACGGCGATGTGCGGCGCATCAACGTCGACCCGCTCGAGCACAAGCAGGTGCACGAGATGGTGTACGACATCATGAACGACTCGCAGCGCAAGAATTACGAAGAAACGCTGGAATGCGACTTCTCGTTCGAGATCCAGGGGCTGGCGCGCTTCCGGGTCAATGCCTTCAACCAGAACCGCGGCGCAGGCGCGGTGTTTCGCACCATCCCGTCGAAAATCCTGACGCTGGAGCAGCTCAACACGCCGAAGGTGTTCGCTGAACTGGCGCTGAAACCGCGCGGCATGGTGCTGTGCACCGGCCCCACCGGCTCGGGCAAGTCGACCACGCTGGCAGCGATGGTGAACCACCTGAACGAAAACGAGTACGGCCACGTGCTGACGGTGGAAGACCCGATCGAGTTCGTGCACGAATCCAAAAAGTGCCTGATCAACCAGCGCGAGGTCGGCCCGCACACACTGAGCTTCTCGAACGCGCTGCGCTCGGCCTTGCGTGAAGACCCGGACGCGATTCTGGTCGGCGAGATGCGTGACCTGGAAACGATTCGCCTGGCGCTGACCGCCGCCGAAACCGGCCACCTGGTGTTCGGCACGCTGCACACCTCGAGCGCTGCCAAGACCGTCGACCGCATCGTCGATGTGTTTCCGGCGGCCGAGAAAGAAATGGTCCGCGCGATGCTGTCGGAGTCGCTGATCGGGGTGATTTCGCAGACGCTGTGCAAGACCAAGGACGGCTCGGGCCGCGTGGCGGCGCACGAAATCATGCTCGGCACGGCGGCCATTCGCAACCTGATCCGCGAGAACAAGGTGGCCCAGATGTATTCGTCGATCCAGACCGGCAACAACATGGGCATGCAAACGCTGGACCAGAACCTGGCCGACCTGGTGAGGCGCAACATCGTGTCGCCCGCAGAGGCGCGCAGCAAAGCCAAATTCCCAGAGAATTTCCCCGGATGATCGGCTCGCTCACTGCGATGCTGTGGAAGTAAAGGAGTCTTCAATGGAACGCGACCAGGCATCCAAATTCATCAACGACCTGCTGCGCCTGATGGTGTCGCGCAACGGGTCCGACCTGTTTCTGACAGCCGACTTTCCGCCGGCCATCAAGGTCGACGGCAAGGTCACCAAGGTGTCGCCGCAACCCCTGACCGGCCAGCACACGATGGCGCTGACCCGTTCGGTGATGAACGACAAGCAGGCGGCCGAGTTCGAGCGCACCAAGGAGTGCAACTTTGCGGTGTCGCCGCAGGGCATCGGGCGCTTTCGTGTCAACGCCTTCGTTCAGCAGGGCCATGTGGGCCTGGTGCTGCGCACGATCCCGCAAATCCTGCCCACCATCGACAGCCTGAACTTGCCGGGCGTGCTCAAAGACGTTGCCATGACCAAGCGCGGCCTGGTGATCTTCGTGGGTGCCACCGGCTCGGGCAAAAGCACCTCGCTGGCAGCGATGGTGGACCACCGCAACGAGAACTCGTTTGGCCACATCATCACGATCGAAGATCCGGTGGAATTCGTGCACCCGCACAAGAACTGCATCGTGACGCAGCGCGAAGTGGGCATCGACACCGAAGGCTGGGGAGCGGCGCTAAAAAACAGTTTGCGCCAGGCACCCGATGTGATCTTGATGGGCGAGATCCGCGACCGCGAAACCATGGACCATGCGGTGACGTTCGCCGAAACCGGCCACCTGTGCATGGCCACCTTGCACGCCAACAGCGCCAACCAGGCGCTCGACCGCATCATCAACTTCTTTCCTGAAGAGCGGCGCGCGCAGTTGCTGATGGACCTGTCGCTGAACCTGAAGGCGCTGGTGTCGCAGCGCTTGCTGCCGCGCCAGGAAGGCAAGGGCCGCATCGCTGCGGTGGAAGTGTTGCTGAACACGCCGCTGATTTCCGAATTGATCTTCAAGGGCGAGGTGGCCGAGATCAAGGAGATCATGAAGCGCAGCCGCGAACTGGGCATGCAGACCTTCGACCAAAGCCTGTTCGACCTGTATGAAAATCAGATGGTCACCTATGAAAATGCGATTCGAAATGCCGACTCGGTCAACGACCTGAGGCTGCAGATCAAACTGCACAGCAAACGCGCGCGCAGCAGCGATCTGGCGGCTGGAACCGAGCACCTCACCATCGTGTGAGGGGGGGATTGAACGCTTCGGCGCTTGAACGCTTCGTGGATTGAGCGCTTCTCTGGACTGAAACGGCCTCTTCGAGGCCGTTATGTTTTGTTTTTTTGGAGATCTTCATGAGTGTTCGCGGTTACGACGCTGTCTCACCACGCACCGTTGCCTTCCTCGGCCTGGGCGTGATGGGGTTTCCGATGGCGGGGCATCTGCAGCGGGCGGGACATCGGGTCACGGTTTACAACCGCACCGCGAGCAAGGCGACGCGATGGGTGGGCGAACACGGCGGCACGCTGGCCGCAACCCCGCGCCTGGCTGCTGCTGGCGCAGACATCGTCTTCGCCTGCGTGGGCAACGACGCCGACCTGCGCTCGGTGGTGTTGGGTGAGGCCGGTGCTTTCGCCGGCATGAGGCCCGGTGCCGTTTTCGTCGATCACACCACCGCGTCGGCCTCGATCGCGCGCGAGCTGAGCGCTGTGGCCCGCACACTCGGTCTGCACTTCATCGACGCGCCCGTGTCGGGCGGCAACCTGGGCGCGATCAGCGGCACGCTCACCGTGATGTGCGGTGGCGACCCCGCTGCATTCGCCGCGATCCAGCCGGTGACGATGGCGTTTTCAAAAGCGGTCACGCTGCTGGGCGACAGCGGCGCCGGGCAGCTCGCCAAGATGGTCAATCAGATTGCGATTGTCGGGCTGGTTCAGGGCCTGGCCGAAGCCTTGGCCTTCGGTGAAAGAGCCGGCCTCGACATGCCGGCGGTGCTGGGTGTGATCGGCAAGGGCGCCGCGCAGAGCTGGCAAATGGACAACCGCGGCCCGAGCATGGTCGACGGCAAATTCGACTTCGGCTTCGCGGTCGACTGGATGCGCAAGGACCTGGGCTTGGTGCTGGACGAAGCGCGGAGCAATGGAGCCCGGCTGCCAGTAACAGCGTTGGTCGATCAGTTTTACGCCGACATCCAGGCCCAAGGCGGCAACCGGTGGGACACCTCCAGCCTGGTCACCCGGCTGCGTTGACGCGTAGGCTGAGAGCGCCCCCAGGCCGACGACATACGTCGTCCGCCCCCCGAGGGGGAGAGAAACACTTGGGGCGGCCCGGCGTTTGTTTCTGCTGCGCCGTTTATTTGACGGCCTTGGGCTGCAGATCGGCCAACTCGGCTTCGGTGACGATCTCGAACACGCGCACCACTTTTTGAACGCCGGAGATCGAGCGGGCCAGGTCGGCAGCCCGCTTCGCTTCGCGTTCGGTCACACGGCCCATCAGGTACACGGTGCCGCGTTCGGTGAGCACCTTGAACGCGTTCGACAACATGTCGCGGGCGTCGACGAACGAAGCCTTCACCTTGCTGGTGAGAATGGTGTCGTTCGAGCGGCTGGTGAGTGAGGTGTTGCCCATCACCGCCAGGTCATTGACGGTGGAGCGAACGTTCTCGACGCGCGCCAGCACCTGTTCTACCGCCACCCGGTCGGCTTCTGCAGGCACCTCTCCGGTCAGCAGCACCAGGCGGTTGTAGCTGGTGACGCTGACGTGGCCGCGGTCGCCCAACGCCTCGCGAACGCGGTTGATGGCTTTGAGCTCGATGGCCTGGTCTTCGACCTGCGCGCCGGCTGTGCGGCGGTCCGTCGCCATCAGGGTGCCGCCCACCATGGCCCCGCCAATCAGGAGCGGAGCGCAAGCCGTCAACGCAGTGGCTGCGGCGATGGTGCTCAGAACAAGCGCAATTCGGCGGGAGGTTTGAAATGTCATGCAGGCTTTCGTTTCTCGGGGGATGGGCTCACGCCGCAAGCTTACGTTGTGTTCGAGGGTGCTGAGCGGGCCTGAGAGGCGAGTCGACTGCGCTGCACAGCTTCGCAGGTGCAACGCTGCGTCGACTCATTGCTCTTCGGAGCCGAGCAGTTGCAGGTCGACCGCGTCGCACAGGCAGTGAATCACCAGCAGGTGAACCTCTTGAATGCGCGCTGTGCGTTCGTGCGGAACACAAACATGCACATCGGTCTCCAGCAGCAAATCACGCATCTTGCCGCCGCTGCGGCCGGTCAGCCCGATCACGGCCATTTCTTTCGCATGAGCAGCGTCCACGGCCGCCAGCACATTGGCGGAGTTGCCGCTGGTGCTGATGGCCAATAGCACGTCACCCGGCGCACCGATGGCCTGCACTTGCTTGGAGAAGATGGCGTTGAAGTCGTAGTCGTTGCCAATCGCCGTCAGGATCGAGCTATCGGTCGTCAGCGCGATGGCGGGCAGGCCGGGACGTTCGCGCTCGAAGCGGCCGATGAATTCAGCCGCGAAATGCTGGGCATCGCTGGCCGAGCCGCCGTTCCCGCAGACCAGCACCTTGCCACCGGCGGTGATGCAACCCACCAGCGTGCCGACGGCGTCGGCAATCGGTTTGGCGAGGATCTCGGCGGCTGCGTATTTGAGGTCGGCGCTGTCGAAAAACTGCTGCTGGATGCGTTGTTCAAGCATGGTGCGGAATCATAAGACACGGTATGACCCGACCCGGCCCCGCCAGTTCCACGCCTACTGCATGCGCAGCAATTGCGCGAATGCCATGGCAAATAGGCACAAGTAGGTGCCAAGCGCACCAAAGAACCGGAGCGGGTGCCGCTCAGTGACGCTGGCAATGCGAAACATTCCCGCAGCGTGAGCGAACCGACTGACCGTCGCGAGCACTGCAACGCCAACCACGTAGACGCTTGATTGTGTTGAGTTCATGTACAGGAAGATGGCGACAAGCAGCGGTACGTACTCAGCCGCATTTCCGTGAGCGCGAACAGCCTTGGTGACCTCGGCTTCGGTGACCTCGGGGAACTTGCGTCTTTTGAGTCGCATGCGAGAAACATTGAAACTGAGCGCCGCATAGAGCAGCACCAAGGATGCGGAGCAAACGAGAAGAGGTTTCATCGTTGGATTCTGCACGCCGCGTGCCTTGTGACGCGCAACCCACGCTACGCTTGTCTCGTTCTCAGCCGGACGAAGGTTTCCGGCACGACGTGTGAACCAATCGCCGCCGCAAGCAGTCGCACCGCCGTCGCCCGCAGCGAGATGAAAGAATTCGCGTCGTGGCGCGACACAGCAAAACCTGGCTTCTTCCCAACTCCCAAGGCCCGAACATGACCCGACGCCCCCTGCTCGCCGCGCTTTGCGCCCTCGGCCTTGCGCCGAAAGCCTCGATGGCCGAAGCCGCCGATGGCTCGGCGAAAGTCGAACCGCTGAACCTCCCCGACGCCGAATGGAAGAAGCGCCTGACGCCCGAGCAGTACGCCGTGCTGCGCCACGAAGGCACCGAGCGCGCGGGCACCAGCCCGCTGAACAACGAGAAGCGCAAGGGCCGCTACGTGTGCGCCGCTTGCGAGTTGCCGCTGTTCGCGTCGGAGATGAAGTTCGACAGCGGCACCGGCTGGCCGAGCTTCTTCGCCACCTTGCCCGATGCCTTCATCACCAGCACCGATTTCAAAATGGTGCTGCCACGCACCGAATACCACTGCGCGCGCTGCGGCGGCCACCACGGGCACGTGTTCGGCGATGGCCCGAAACCCACGGGCAAGCGGTACTGCAACAACGGCGTGGCGTTGAAATTCGAGGCCGCAGCGTGAACGGCCCCGTCAGTGGTGTCAAGAGCGGCCTCAGGTGCGGTGCCGCTGCGGTGCTGCTCGCCCTGGCCGGGCTGAGCGGCGCGCAGCAGCCAGCCGCGGCAACCGGCCCCACCGCCAAAGCCATCTTCGCCGGCGGCTGTTTCTGGTGCGTCGAGTCTGACTTCGACAAGGTCGACGGCGTGCTGTCCACCACCTCGGGCTACACCGGCGGCACGCTGGCCAACCCGAACTACGATCAGGTGTCAGGCAAGCACACCGGCCATGCCGAAGCGGTGGAAGTGCTGTTCGATCCGCGCAAGGTGAGCTACGAAAAACTGGTCGAGCACTTCTGGCGAACGATCGATCCGACCACCAAGGATCGCCAGTTTTGCGACGTCGGTTCGCCCTACCGCACGGCCATCTTCACGCTCGACGCGGCGCAGTTGCAGGCGGCGCAGGCGTCGCGCGCAGCGCTCGAGAAGTCGAAGCCGTTCAAGGAGCCGATC
>JAYVCL010000014.1:0-11748 GCA_043749975.1 Burkholderiales bacterium | reverse complement strand
TTTCCGCAGCCCAAGCCACAGCCACCCGCGCCCACCGCCAAGAGCGCCATCGAAAATCCGCCCGAATGGCCGCTGGCCAACAAGTGGCAGCGCATGAAGGTGGGGCAAATCGTCTACCGCCACCTGAAAGAAGGCCGCGGCAAGGTGCAGGTGTATTTGAGCTACACGCTGGCCGCGCCGCTGACCTGGCCCGAGGGCCGCAGCCTGGCGCTCGACGTGCTGAAGGACGAGACGCTGATCCCGTTTCACGCGTGCTCCGACGTGGTGTATTCCGAGACCGCGCACCACGCCGACATGATCTTGCCCGACGCGAGCTACATGGAGCGCTGGGGCTTCGACACCCGCAACAACATGGAGTTGCGCGACTACGTGACGCTGCGCCAGCCCATCACCGCGCCGCCGGCCGAGTGCAAGAGCTTCGTCGATTCGCTGATCGAGATCGGCAAGCGCATCGGCCCCGACACGGCCAGGTATTTCGCCTTCAAGAACCACGAAGAATGGATGCGGCTGCGCTGCGTGGACCTCGCCAAACGGGTCGGCGAGGACGGTTTCGAGTACATGAAGAAGCACGGCGTGTGGCAAGACATGAGCAAGCCCAAGTACTACGCCCTGTACAACTGGGAGCTGACGCCAGACGAGCTGAAAAACACCCGCGTCGACCCGGCCACCCAGATCATTCACCGCAAGGCAGCCGACGGGCGCGAGACCCAGGCCGGCCTGATGGTGGGCGGTGTGGCGCGGCGCGGGTTTCTCACCCCGTCACGCAAGTTCTCGGTCTACCACGAGGACATCGAGGCGGCCGCCAAGGCGCGCGGCTTCACCGAGGACGGCGGCAAGGGCATGCCCGACTGGTTCCCGGTGCCGTCGATTGCCAGGATGAAGCCCGAGCAATTGCACCTCGTCAGCTTCAAGTGGAACGTGCACACCCAGGGCCGAACCCAATCGCAAAAGTACCTGACCGAAATCGTTCACCACAACCCGATGTGGATCAACACCGACACCGCCGCCAAGCTCGGCATCAAGACCGGCGACATGGTCGAGATCACCACCTACCGGCCCTACGGCCATGCAATGACGGGCGGAGGCGAGGTGGTCGGCAAGGCCTTGGTGCCGGCCTGGGTGACCGAAGGCATTCACCCGCGCGTGCTGGCGGTGTCGAACACTTTGGGCAACAGCTTTCATGGCCGCGCCGCGACGGCCCGCAACGGCAAGCGGCGCTCACTCGACGCGTTAGACACATCGGTGATCGAAGAAGACGCCGACCTGGACGACGACATCTGGTGGGACCCCGCACGCGGCGGCACCGGCGCCGGCTACAACATCAACGCGATTCTGCCGATCCAGCCTGCGCCGCTGGTGGGCATGCAGGGCTGGTACGACACGGTTTGCACGATTCGCAAAGTGTGACGCTGCGGGCTGCTGCGGCCCGGCTTTGGCGGGATTCAGCTTCTGGCGTGGAAACGCCATGTCGGCTTCACGGGTGGCCACGTCGAGCTCGGCGACGTTTGCAACCCGCGCACGCCTAGTACTAACCCGCCCCTCGAACAGGGGGGTCGAACGGTCGGAAATCACGCATCTGCGGCTTGTGCGGCTGCGTAGTCAAGAATCGAGCGAGAGCTTTCGGGCTCGCTCATGTGTCCGCAATCGCTGCCCGGAATGCCGGCGCAGCCCGCCACTTTCGCAAACCAACAAGAGGATGACCGCATGCAAACCACCTTCTCCAGATCACCGCGCCTGTTGCCGCTGGTCGCCGCGCTGTGCGCGTGCGCCTGCATCACCGGCGTGCAGGCATCGAGCCACCGTGAGGCGCCGTTCATCACGACGCAGCCCAAGGTCGATGCGACCGATTTCTACATGTTCAACAGCTACGAAAGCGGGCGCGCTGCCTTCGTGACGCTGATCGCCAACTACCTGCCCTTGCAAGACCCGTACGGCGGCCCGAACTACTTCTCGCTCGACCCGAACGCGCTGTATGAAATCCACATCGACAACAACGGCGACGCGAAAGAAGACATCACCTTCCAGTTCAAGTTCAAGAACACGCTGAAGGGAATTGCGCTGCCGATCGGCAACAAAACGGTGCCGATTCCGCTGATCCAGGCCGGCCAGGTCACCGACCTCAAGTCGCCCGCCCTGAACCTGAACGAAAGCTTCACGGTCAACATCATTCGCGGTGACCGCCGCACCGGCACCAGTGCTGCGCTGACCAATGCGGTGGGCGGCTCGGCCACGTTCGACAAGCCGGTCGACAACATCGGCAACAAGACGATTCCCGACTACGTCGGCTACGCGGCCAAGCACGTCTACACGGTGAACATTCCGGGCTGCGCCACGCCGGGCCGGCTCTTCGTGGGCCAGCGCAAAGACCCGTTTGCCGTCAACCTGGGGGTCATCTTCGACCTGGTGAACGCGCCGGTGAGCACGATCACCAACCCTGCTTTGATCAATGCAGGTGCCGACGATCTGGCCGACAAAAACGTGACCGAGCTTGCGGTCGAAGTGCCGGCTGCATGCCTGATCACCGACGCCGAGCACCCCGTGATCGGCGGCTGGACGAGTGCCAGTTTGCGCCAGGGTCAGTTGCTCACGCCGAGCCCAGCCAAGGGCCACGGCACCACGGTGATTCCCGGCGGGAACTGGGTGCAGGTCTCGCGCCTTGGCATGCCGCTGGTGAATGAGGTGGTGATCGGCCTGCCCGACAAAGACCGCTTCAACAGCTCGATGCCGAAAGACGACGGCCAGTTCGCCGACTACGTGACCAACCCGACGCTGCCGGCTTTGCTTGAAATCGCACTGGGGCTCCCGGGCATCGCCCCGACCAACCTCCCGCGGCTCGATCTGGTGACCACCTTCCTGACTGGCATACCGGGTGTGAACCAACTGGCCACCGTCACTGCATCGGAAATGCTGCGCTTGAACACCGCCATTCCGGCAGTGCCGTTCGCACAGCAGAACCGGCTCGGCATCGTCGGCAACATCCTCGCCGGCGGCAATGACAACGCGGGTTACCCGAACGGGCGCCGTCCGAAAGACGATGTGGTCGACATCTCGTTGGTCGCGGTGATGGGCGGCCTGTGCATGGCCAACGGCAACAACGACAAGCTGGGCTTCGGCCTGGCCTGCAACCCGTCGGCCGTGCCGCTGAAGGAAACATCGTTCAAGCTCCACGACGCCGTCGACCAGGCCACGCGTCCGTTGTTGAGTGGTTTCCCGTACCTGTTCACGCCGATCCCGGGCGCAAAGTCGGCCCCTACGCCGTGACCGATGCTTGAAGAACGGCGGCGGCGCCGACCATCAGGTGCCGCCGCTCGTTTGCTTGCGAAAGCACGCAGTTCAACCAACCAAAAAGGAATTCACCATGAATCTGAAATCACTCTTGATCGCTGCCGCCCTGGCGGGCTCGGCACTGGCAAGCGTCGCAGCGCCGGTCAGCCTGCTGCCAAGCGGGCCGGGAATGTTCTCGGGCGGCTTCACCCAAACGGTCGACGGCTTGTTCGTCGACGAGTTCACCTTCAGCCCCGATTCTTTCAGCGGCCTGGTGTCGGTGAGCCTGTCCAGCGTGAGCGGGCCGGTCAGCTTTTTCAGTGCCCTGCTGAATGGGCAGGGCTTCAGTTTCGATCCGGCGCTGGGCCAGCCTGACTTCTCGTTCAGTGCCCTTGTCAGCAACGACATGCCGCTGATGTTGACGGTGTTCGGCGCGGTGCTCGACGCTACTGGCAACCCCGCAGGTGCCGGCTCGTACGCCGCAGTGATCACAGCGTCTGCAGTGCCAGAGCCGCAGAGCTTTGCCCTGGTGCTGGCGGGGCTGGCAGCGCTCGGGTTCGCGTTGCAGCGCAAACGGCAGCCGGCAAGAAACATCGAAATGTGAACCGCTGCGCCCCCTCGACGGGGGCGTAAGCCCTGCAGCGATCAGGCGCACGCAGCCTGCTAGGCTGCACCGATGCCTGTCGATTCCGCTGCCCGCCCCCGCACGAGCCCTGCGGTGGTGGTCATGATGCTGACCCTGCATGAAGGCACACGTGTGTTGCCGTGCGCGCTCAGCGCATCGCTGCCGGGCTTCATCGTGATGCTGGTCGCGTTCGGCGTGAGCCAGTGGCTGGGCGGTGGCGTTCACCCTGGTCCAGCAGCACGGCGAAGCTCCCGCTGCCTTCAACCCCGGCTTGCAACACAGTTCTGTCTGACATGAGCACCCTTCCCTTCTACCTGTGCCTGGCTGGCCCCACGGCATCGGGCAAGACCGCTGCGGCCCTGGCCGTCGCGCAAGCCCTGGCCGAGGTTCGACCGGTCGAAATCGTCAGCGTCGATTCGGCCCTGGTGTACCGCGGCATGGACATCGGCACCGCCAAGCCCACGCCGGCCGAGCGGGCGCAGGTGCCGCACCACCTGATCGACATCATCGAGCCTTCGCAGGCCTACTCGGCCGCGCGCTTCGTGGGCGACGCGCAGCAGCTCATCGCCGACATCCACGCGCGTGGCCGCCTGCCGCTGCTGGTGGGCGGCACCATGCTGTATTTCAAGGCGCTGTTCGAAGGGCTCGACGCCATGCCCGCCGCCGACCGCGAGGTGCGCGCCGCGCTGAATGCGCAGTGCGAACGCGAGGGCCTGCATGCGCTGTACAAGGAACTGAAGCGGGTCGACCCCGTCACTGCCGCGCGGCTGCAGCCCGCCGACCAGCAGCGCATTCAGCGTGCGCTGGAGGTCTATCGGGTCAGCGGCAAACCGCTGTCTTCGTTTCACACTGAAAAACCATCGCGCACGCTGCCGCCGCTGATCTCGCTGGAGCCCTCAGACCGCGCATGGCTACACCAACGCATTGAAACTCGCTTCATGCAGATGCTGGAACACGGCCTGGTCGAAGAAGTGCGCACGCTGGGCAACCGCGGCGACCTGAGCGCCGACATGCCGTCGATGCGCTGCGTGGGCTACCGGCAAACCTGGGAGGCGCTGGTCGAAGACGACTTGTTCACCCTGCCCGAACGCGGCATGGCCGCCACGCGCCAGTTGGCCAAGCGCCAGCTCACCTGGCTGCGCAGCATGCCGCAGCGCACCGTGGTGGCTTGCGACGCGCCCGATGCCTTGGATCAGGTCACGGCCTTGGCAACGCACTTGGCACACCCAAGTGAGGCCACCTGACGCACCGGGGCAGCCATCACCCATGCCGTTGCTGGACGTTCAGTCACTGAGCAAGCGATACGCTGATTCACCGGTGTTCTGCAACGTCGACCTGCAACTGGCGCAGGGCGAATTCGTCGCCATCCTCGGCGAGTCGGGTGTGGGCAAGTCGACGCTGCTGAATTGCATCGCGGGGTTGGACACTGTGGACGCCGGAACGGTGCACATCGCCGGCACCCCCATCACCGCGCTGTCGGAGGCGCAGCAAGCGCTGTTTCGGCGCGCGCACCTGGGCTTCGTGTTCCAGGCCTTTCATGTGCTGCCGCACCTGAGCGTGGCGCACAACGTGGCGCTGCCGCTGTTGCTGCTGGGCACACCCGACCCGGCACGCGTGCAACAGGTGATCGCCGCCGTCGGCCTGCAGGGGCTGGAGGCGCGCTTGCCGCAAACGCTGTCGGGCGGGCAGATGCAAAGGGTGGCGATCGCACGCGCCTTGGTGCACCGGCCGCAACTGATCCTGGCCGACGAACCCACCGGCAACCTCGACCCGACCACCGCCGCGCGCGTGCTCGACGTGCTGGTGGCGCAGGTGCGCGAGCAGCGCGCGGCCTGCGTGCTGGTCACGCATTCGCGCGCGGCGGCAGCGCGCGCGGACCGTGTGCTCACGCTCACCGCGACGGGCATGCGTGATGGTGAAGGGGCGAGGGAGTGAATGCCATGTTCGCCCTGCTGCGTGAGCTTTCATGGCCCGAGCTGCGGCATCACCCGTGGCGCAGCGCGGCGGCCTTGCTGGCGGTGATGCTGGGGGTCGCGCTGGCGTTTTCAGTGCAGCTCATCAACCAGTCGGCGCTGAGTGAATTCAGCGCGGCCGTGCGCTCGGTCAACGGCGACCCCGACTTCGAGTTGCGCGCACAGCGCAGCGGCTTCGACGAGGCGCTGTACGAACGCGTGGCCGCGCATCCGCAAATCGCCTTGGCCAGCCCGGTGGTCGACATTGAAACCCAGGCGCTGGGCGGGCAAGGCCAGCGTGTGCCGCTGCGCGTGCTGGGGCTCGACGCGCTGGTGGCGGCGCCGCTGTCGCCCGCGCTCTTGCCCATCCTGTTGCCGCGTCTGGAAAAAGATGCCGATCGCTTTGCGCTGTTCGACCCGCAGGCCGTGTTCCTCAACGCCACCGCACGCCAGAAGCTCGGCGACGCGGCCACACTGCGCCTGCAAACGCCGCAAGGCATGGCCGAGTTGCGCGTGCAAGGCAGCGTGGCGGCGGGTGGATCGGCGCTGGCGGTGATGGACATTGCCGGCGCGCAAGCCATGTTCGGCTGGCTCGGGCGCTTGAGCCGAATCGACGTGCGCTTGCAGCCCGGGGCCGATCGAGACGCGGTGTTGCAGCAACTCTCGCTGCCCGAAGGCGTGCGTGCGGCCCTGCCCGATGAAGCGGCGCAGCGGGTCTCGAATCTGTCGCGCGCCTACCGCGTGAACCTGACCGTGCTGGCCCTGGTGGCCATGTTCACCGGCGCGTTTTTGGTGTTCTCCATTTTGTCGCTGTCCGTGGCCAAGCGGCAGCCGCAACTGGCGCTGCTGGGCGTGCTGGGGATGACGGCGCGCCAGCGGCTGACTCTGGTGTTGCTGGAGTCGGCGGGGCTCGGGCTGGTGGGCAGCGTGCTGGGCCTGGCCCTGGGCACGGCGCTGGCCGCCCTGGCTTTTCGCTTGCTGGCCGGCGACCTGGGTGGCGGCTACTTTCCGGGGGTCACGCCGAGCTTGCAATTCAGCGCGGTTTCGGCTGCGGTCTACGGCGGCCTGGGCGTTCTGGCCGCCACCGTGGGCGGCTGGGTGCCGGCGCGCGCGGCGCAGCGGCTGGCACCGGCACAAGCGCTGAAGGGGCTGGGCGACAGCGTGCAGCGCAACGGCCTGGCCTGGCTGGGCCCGTCGATGCTGGTGCTGAGTTTGTTGCTGGCATTGCTGCCGCCGATTTTCGATTTGCCATTGGCCGCCTATGCATCGGTCGCCCTGCTGTTGCTCGGCGGCATTGCCTGCGTTCCGGCCGGTGTGGGGCTGTTGCTGAGGTGGCTGAAACCGCCGACGAATCCGCTCGCCCTGCTGGCGGTGGAACGCGCTCGGCACCAACGCCACACCGCCACCATCGCGGTGGCCGGCGTGGTGGCCAGCCTGAGCCTGTCGGTGGCGCTGACGGTGATGGTGGCGAGCTTTCGCGAATCGGTGACGCAGTGGCTGAACACCGTGCTGCCGGCCGACCTGTATGCCCGCGCGGCGGCCAGCACATCGGCCGGCGACGTGGTCACCTTGCCCCCCGCGCTGGTGAGCGACGCGGCGGCCATCGCGGGCGTGCTGCGGGTCGAGGCGCAGCGCGTCTCGCAGGTGCAGCTCGACCCCAGGCGGGCGGCTGTGTTCATCATCGCCCGGCCGCTTGCCGACCCTGCCAAGGCGCTGCCACTGGTGGGCGACCTGAGCCCGCTGCCAGCCGGAGAAACAGCGGCCTATGTCAGCGAAGCGATGGTCAGCCTGTACGGCGCGTCGGCAGGCTCACGCCTTGAGCTACCGCTGCCCGATGGCCGCCGCGCCAGCGTGTTCGTGCGCGGTGTGTGGCGCGACTACGCACGGCAGTTCGGCGCCGTCACGCTGGCCGCAGCCGACTACCAACGGCTGACCGGCGACACCCGCATCAACGACCTGGCGCTGTGGCTGCAACCGGGTGCCGACCTGGCCAGCGTGCAACAAGCGCTGCGCGAGCGGGCCACGGTGCGCGGCTTCGACGGCGCGCTGCTGGAGTTCGCGTCGGTGGCTGAAATCCGCAGCACCTCGCTGCGCATTTTCGACCGCAGCTTCGCGGTGACGTACTGGCTGCAAGCGGTGGCGATCGCCATCGGCCTGTTCGGCATCGCCGCCAGTTTTTCGGCCCAGGTATTGGCGCGCCGCAAAGAGTTCGGCCTGCTCGCGCACCTGGGCCTGACCCGCGCCCAAGTGCTCACCGTGGTGGCCGTGGAAGGCGCGGTGTGGACCGCCGCCGGCGCGCTGCTGGGCCTGCTGCTGGGCCTGGCCGTGAGCGTGGTGCTGGTGCACGTGGTGAACCCGCAGAGCTTTCACTGGACGATGGATTTGCTGCTGCCCTGGGGCCGACTGGCGCTGCTGTGCGGCGCGGTGATGTTGGCCGGCACCATCACCGCCTGGCTGTCGGCGCGCAGCGCGGCGGGGCGGCAGATGGCGTTGGCGGTGAAGGAGGATTGGTGATGCCGCGCCGCATTCATCGACGCGCCTTGCTGCTGTCAGGGGCGGCATTCACGCTTCCGTGGACGCTTGCCGCACACGCTGCCGGCATCCGCCCTCGCCCGCTCGTCTTCCCGGCCGACTTCGGTGCCCACCCCGACACGCGCACCGAGTGGTGGTACATCACCGGTTCACTTGACAGCGGATCTGAGAAATTCGGCTTCCAGATCACCTTTTTTCGCTCGCGCACATCGGTGCCGGCCGATCACCCGAGCCGCTTCGCCGCCAGCCAGTTGCACTTTGCGCACGTGGCACTCACCGACCTGGCCGCAGGGCGCATGCGCCACGACCAGCGCATCGCGCGTGCCGGCTTCGGGCGCGCATCGGCCGCACAAGGGAATACGAAACTAACCCTCGGCGGCTGGACGCTGGAGCGCGATGGCGAGTCGAGCGCCAGTCGCTACCGCACCCGCATCGCCAGTCAAGGATTCGAATTCGACTTCACCCTGATCGCCACCCAGCCGGTGCTGCTGCAAGGCGAGGCCGGTTTTTCGCGCAAGGGGCCGCGGCCCGAGCAGGCCAGCCACTACTACAGCCTGCCGCAACTCGCCGTCAGCGGACAACTCAAGCGCGACGGCAAGGCCATGCCCGTCACAGGCCGGGCCTGGCTGGACCATGAATGGAGCGACGCCTATCTGGACCCACTCGCCGTGGGCTGGGACTGGATCGGCATGAACCTGGACAACGGCGGCGCGCTGACCGCCTTTCGCCTGCGCCGTGCCGACGGCAGCGCGCTGTATGCCGGCGGCAGCTTGCGTCGCGCCGATGGTGCACTCACCGTCTTCGGGCCGGACGAGGTTCGCTTCACGGCGGGCCGCACCTGGCGCAGCGCGGCATCGAATGCGCTCTACCCGTTGGCATGGACGGTGGACACGCCGGCGGGTCGCTTCAACGTCACAGCGCTGCTCGACGACCAGGAGCTGGACAGCCGCCACAGCACCGGCGCGATCTACTGGGAAGGCTTGAGCGAGCTGCGCGACTCGGCGGGCCAGCGCATCGGCCGCGGCTACCTGGAGATGACAGGCTACGCAGCGACGCTGAGGATGTAGAACCGGCGTCAGTGCGCGCCGCCGCCTTCGGATGCCGCGCCGGGCTTGAGCTTGGGCTTGGCCAGCCAGACGACCGCGATCAACACGAAGAACAGCAGCGCCGACAGATAGAACACATCGGTCACCGCCATCGTGTAGGCCTGCTGGTCGATGCTGCGGTTGATGTTGGCCAGTGCCTGCTCGTTGCTGAGGCCGCTCGCCACCAGTTGGTTCAGCGTCTGCGTCAGCGTGTTGTTGGTCGCGTTCATGGACTCGGCCAATTGCGCGTGGTGCAGCGTCGCGCGGTCTTCCCACAGCGTGGTGAACAGCGAGGTGCCGACGGCACCCGCGGTGATGCGCACGAAGTTGCTCAGGCCCGCCGCCGACGGCATGCGGTCCGGCGTGAGCCCCGAGAACACGATGGCCTGCAGCGGGATGAAAAAGAACGCCATCGCGGCACCTTGCAACACCGTCGGGATCAGGATGGTCGTGAAGTCGGCCTGCGCGTTGAAGTGCGAACGCATCCACAGCACCACGCCGAAGCCGACGAAGGCCACCGTGGCGAGCTTGCGCGGGTCGATCTTGCCGATGTTTTTGCCGACCCAGGGCGAAAGCACGATCGCAAGGATGCCCACCGGCGCGGTCGCCAGCCCAGCCCAAGTGGCGGTGTAGCCCATGTACTGCTGCAACCACAGCGGCAGCAGCACGACGTTGCCGAAGAACAGGCCGTAGGCGATCGACAGCGACAGCGTGCCGGTCAGGAAGTTGCGCTGCGCGAACAGGCGCAGGTCGACGATCGGGTGCTTGTCGGTCAACTCCCAGGCGAGGAAGAACAGGAAGCTCACCACGGCGACGACCGCCAGCGTGACGATCTGGCCGGATGAGAACCAATCGAGTTCCTTGCCCTTGTCGATCATGATCTGCATCGCACCGACGAACAGCACCAACAGCACCAGCCCGACCCCATCGAGCGGCACGCGGCGCGGGCCGGGGTCGCGCTTGCGGTAGATCGACCAGGTCAGGCCGGCGGCGAACAAGCCGACCGGGATGTTGATGTAGAAGATCCACGGCCACGAGATGTTGTCGGTGATCCAGCCGCCGAGCAACGGCCCGGCCACCGGCGCGACCAGCACCGTCATCGCCCACATCGCCATCGCGGTGCCGGCTTTCGCGGCCGGGTAGCTGGCCAGCAGCAAGGTCTGCGAGAGCGGAATCATCGGCCCGGCCACCAGCCCCTGCAGCACCCGAAAGGCGATCAGCATGCCGATGTTCGGCGCCAGCCCGCACAGCCATGACGCGATCACGAACAGCAGCACGCTGGCCGTGAACAGCCGCACCTGGCCGAAGCGCTGCGTGAGCCAGCCGGTCAGCGGCACCGAGATCGCATTGGCGACCGCGAACGAGGTGATGACCCAGGTGCCCTGCGCCGGGCTGACGCCCATGTCGCCGGCGATGGCCGGGATCGACACGTTGGCAATCGACGTGTCGAGCACGTTCATGAAGGTGGCGAGTGACAGCGCAATCGTGCCCAGCACCAGCTCGCTGCCGGTGAGTGGCGCGAAGGCGGGCGGGCGCGCTGCTGCGCGGTTCGGTGCCGATGCCGGCACGGGTGCCGACACCGGCTCATCGACGCCGTGCTGGCCCGGCGAGACGGCAGAAGTCGAGGACATGGTCAGCCGCGGCTTACTTCAACTGGGTTGCCGGAGCTGCGCTGCGGGCGACCAGTGTCGAGACCGACGCGGCCGTCGCCGACGACAGTCCGGCCCCGTTTGTCGCGCTGTTCGCGGCCCGTGTGCGGCCACCTCTCTTTGCGCCGCTTGCGACATCGACCTCGCCGGCCGCTTGTCCAGCCGCCTGTCCGCCCGCTCGTCCTCCATTCGCGACGATGATCTTGCGGACCTGCGCATCGGCAGCCGTGTTGTTCTGGTCGAAGACATTCGTCTGGGTTGCGCCGGTTGCCCGCGTCGCATCGGCCAGCATCCGGCCATCGAGCCTGCTCACGTCGACCTTCGCATCCATCGACAGGCCGACCCGCAGCGGATGCTCGACCAGCTCCTTCGCGTCGAGCGCGATGCGCACCGGCACACGCTGCACCACCTTGATCCAGTTGCCGGTGGCGTTCTGCGCCGGCAGCAGCGCGAAGGCCGCGCCGGTGCCGGCACCCAGGCCTTCGATGACGCCTTGGTAGGACACTTTCTTGCCGTACACGTCGGCGATCAATTTCACCGGTTGGCCGAGGCGCAGGTTCTGCAACTGGCTTTCCTTGAAGTTGGCCTCGACCCAGACATGGTTCAGCGCGATCACCGACATCAGCGGCGCGCCGGCCTGC
>JAYVCL010000013.1:0-23492 GCA_043749975.1 Burkholderiales bacterium | reverse complement strand
CGACGGGCAGGCGCTGGGTTCGCACCTGAACCCCGAGGCCAGCATCGACCTGATCGCGCAGGCCTGGGCGGTGCTGTCGAAGGCTGCGTCGCCGTCGTTGCAGCGCATCGCGATGCAGGCCGTGGAGCAGCACCTGGTCGACCACGAGGCCGGCTTGATCCGCCTGCTCGACCCGCCGCTGGTGCACGCGGTGCCCAGCGCCGGCTACATCCAGGCCTACCCGCCGGGCGTGCGTGAAAACGGCGGCCAGTATTCGCATGCCGGCGTGTGGGGGCTGATGGCGCAGGCACAGGCTGCCACCGCGAAAAATCTTGCGGCACCGAACGCAGGCGACGCCGCCTACCGCTACTTCACCTACCTGAGCCCGGCGCACCGTGCGCAGCACCCGACGCACGGCGCGGCGTACCTGATCGAGCCTTATGTGATGGCCGGCGATGTGTACACCCAGCCGCCGTACGTGGGCCGTGGCGGTTGGAGCTGGTACACCGGCGCGGCGGCGTGGATGCACCGCGCGGCCATCGGTTCGATATTCGGTTTGCGCCACGGCGCGAAAGACCTCAGCTTCACGCCCTGCCTGCCCTCGCATTGGCCGCAGGCCGAGTTGACGCTGGCGCGCGATGGCCGCACGATGCGTTTCATTTTTGTCCGCGCTGCCGCGCGCGGCGCACTGGCTGCGACCGAGCCGGCAGGCGCACAACTGCTGCGCCCCGGCCAGCCGCTGAACTGGCCGGCACTGGCCGCGCACACCTGCTTCGTGATTCCGTTGCTGGACGAGCCAGAGACTGCGGCGTCGATCACGCGCGCTGCCACCGCGATGCAGCCCTGACGCCGCAGTCGGCCAAGCGACAAGCGCGCGTTGCAAAATAGCGCCCATGAAAGCACCCAAGCGACTCCAATCCCTGATCGAAGAAGGCCTGATCGACAGCGTGGTGCGTCAGCTCATGAGCGGCAAGGAAGCGATGGTCTACGTGGTGCGCTGTGGCGACGAAACCCGCTGCGCCAAGGTCTACAAAGAGGCCAACCAGCGCAGTTTTCGCCAAGCCGTGGACTACACCGAGAACCGCAGGGTCAAGAACACGCGCCAGGCCCGCGCGATGGCCAAGGGCACGCGCTTTGGCCGCGAGGCGCAAGAGGCGGCCTGGCAAAGCGCCGAGGTCGATGCGCTGTACCGCCTGGCCGCAGCCGGCGTGCGCGTGCCCAAGCCGCACAACTTCCACGACGGCGTGTTGCTGATGGAACTGGTCACCGACGAGCACGGCGACGCGGCCCCGCGCCTGAACGACGTGACGTTCACGCCCGAGCAGGCGCGGGCGCACCACGCGTCACTGCTCACCGAGGTGGTTCGCATGCTGTGTGCCGGTGTCGTGCACGGCGACCTGTCGGAATTCAATGTTCTGCTCGGCGCGCACGGCCCGGTGATCATCGACCTGCCGCAAGCGGTGGACGCAGCCGGCAACAACCACGCCAAGCGCATGCTGCTGCGCGACGTGGAGAACCTGCGCGGCTTCTTCGGCCGCAGCGCGCCCGAGCTGCTGCGCACCGACTTCGGCCACGAGATATGGGACCTGTACCAGCGCGGCGTGCTGAGCCCCGAGGCGGCGCTGACCGGCCGCTTCGAACGCCACGCCGGCGCGGTGGACGTGGGCAGCGTGATGCGCGAGATCGACGACGCCCGCGCCGAAGATGCGGCACGCAGGCTGCGCATGCAAACCGCTCAGTGAGCAGATCGATTCAACGGCTCGACAACCTCATGAAAATTGCCACCTGGAACATCAACTCGCTCGCCGTGCGCCTGCCGCAGGTGCTCGACTGGCTGAACCTGCACCGGCCCGACGCGCTTTGCCTGCAAGAGACCAAGCTCACGGACGACAAGTTTCCGCACGCCGAGCTGGCTGCCGTCGGCTACCGCTCGGAGTGGTTCGGCCAGAAGACTTACAACGGCGTGGCCTTGCTGACGCGCGCTGATTCGGGCCACCGCGCCACCGACATCGTCAAGAACATCCCCGGCCTGGACGACCCGCAGGCCCGCGTGATCACCGGCACGCTGGGCGACATTCGCCTGATCGGGGCTTACATCCCGAACGGGCAAGCGCTGGACAGCGAAAAGTTCGTCTACAAAATGCGCTGGTTGACCGCGCTGCGCGAGTGGGTGGCGAGCGAGCTGGCGCGGCACCCGAAGCTGGTGCTGGTGGGCGACTACAACATCGCGCCGGAAGACCGCGACGTGCACGACCCGATCGCCTGGGCCGGGCAGGTCTTGTGCACACCCGAGGAACGCGCCCACTTTCGCGGCCTGATCGACATCGGCCTGCACGACGCGTTTCGCCTCTTCGACCAGCCCCCGAAAAGCTGGAGCTGGTGGGACTACCGCATGCTGGCGTTTCGCAAGAACCAGGGCCTGCGCATCGACCACATCCTGGTCAGCGAAGCGCTGAAGTCCAGCGTGACGGCGTGTGTGATCGACAAGCTGCCGCGCAAGAACGAGCGGCCCAGCGACCATGCGCCGGTGCTGGTGGAGTTGGCCTGAATTTGAATCCGGCGCGCCAGCACGGATCAAAAGCGCAACAGCGGCCCGAAGCGCCCCACCGAAGCCGCCAGCCGCAGTTGCGCGCGGCGCAAGTTGGCTTGCGCTTCAACCCACTGGAAGCGCGCATTCGCGGCGGCGTTTTGCGGCGTCAGCACATCATTGAAGCCGCCGACGCCTTGGCGGTAGCGCTCGGTGGCCACGCGCAGCGAGGCTTCGGCGCTGTCGAGCACGGCACGGCTGTGGCGCAGCCCGTCACGCTCGCCAAGCAGCGCCTGGCCCTGTTGCCAGACCTGCAATTCGACCTGGCTCAAGGCGTCGTTGACACCGACTTCACGCACCAGGATCTGGCCCAGCGCGTCGCCCAGGCGACCGCCGAGCGCGCCTCGGTCGAACAACGGCAACGTCCACTGCACCCCTACCGAGCCATTGCCCCTGACCTCTGAGTCGCTGCTCGAGCGCGTGCGCCCGGCGCTGGCGTTGAGCCCGAAGCTGCCCCAGCGCTCGGCCTGCACGGCATCGGCGCGCGCCTGCGCTTCGGCCAGTCGCGCACGCGCTGCACTCACGCGCGGGTGGCGCTGGCGCGCCTCGTCGATCAGGGCAGCCAGGTCGATGTTCTGCGCAGGAGCCGCGTTGCCGTCGGCGTCGGTCGGTGTGAACTCGATCGGCTGATGTGCCGGCAGCCCCATCGCGACCGCAAGCGAGCCCGCCGCTGACAGCCACTGGCTGCTGGCGCGCGACTGCTCCAACCGGGACTGCGCCAGCGCGGTTTGCGCTTGCAGCTTTTCGACCAGCGTGCCGGCACCGGCGGCGTGGCGCGCATCGGTGACGCGCGCGCTGTCTTGCGCCGTTCGCAGGTTGACAGCGGCCGCATCGAAACGCCCGTAAGCGGCCTGTGCCGCGGCGAACAGTTGTGCGGCGTCGCCCAGGGCGGTGAGCACTTCGACCCGCTGCTCGTCCAGCACGGCGGCCAGCGCCAGGCGCGCCTGCTGCAAACCGGCGTCCCGGCTGCCGAAGTCGAACAGCACCCAGTCGAGCCTGGCCGAGGCCTCCCAACTGTTGGCAGCACGGCTTTGGGCGTTGACCCCGGAAGACACGCTCAACGCCGGCTGGCGCTGGGCCTGCGCCTGGTCGAGCGCGGCCTGCGCTTGCGCTGCCAGGCCCGTGCCCCGGCGCACGCCGGCCTGCTGGCAGATCACGGCGTTCACCACTTGCCCGATGTACACCGGGCCGCGCAGGTCGAGTGCGTGGGCTTCGGCGCAGCGCTGCGGACGCTCGAGCAGGCTGGCCAGCCGATGCTCGGGCGCGGCAGCGGCGGCATTGCCAGGGTCGCCATTGCCAGGGTCGTTACCCGGCGCAGTGCTGAGCTTGAGCCTGGGTGCGCCTGCCGGTTCCGGCGTTCTCGGCGAAGTCGCCACTAGCGCCTGCGCCACGCACGACCCGCAGCAGGCCCACAGCAGCACGGCACCGAGCCCGCGGCGCAGGCGCGCCGCGCCGTTCATGCCAGCACGCCCGCCGGCACCAGGCCCAGGCGGGCGGCGAACTGGCGCGCCGTTTCATCACGCACGATGCGGCCATCGGCCATCTCGACCACGCGGTCGACCGAGGCCAGCGTCTGCGGCCGGTGCGCCACCACGATGCGGGTCAGCGCCATGGTGGCGATGGCCCGGCCGACCTCGGCTTCGCGCGCCGTGTCGAGGTGGCTGGTGGCCTCGTCGAGCAGCAGCACCTTGGGGCGGCGGTACAGGGCGCGGGCCAGCAGCACGCGCTGCTTTTGCCCGCCCGACAGCGTGGTGCCCATGTCGCCCACCAAGCTCTGGTAGGCCATCGGCATGCGCACGATGTCGTCGTGGATCGAGGCCAGCCGCGCGCATTGCTCGATCCAGTCGCGCTCGGGCCTGGAGTCGAAGAACGCGATGTTGTCGGCGATCGAGCCGGCAAACAACACGTCGTCCTGCATCACGGTGCCGACCTGCGCACGCCAGTGGTCGACACCCATCTGGTCCAGCGCCATGCCGCCGATGCGGATGTGGCCGGCGTGCGGCCGATACACGCCGAGCAGCAGGTTGACCAGCGTGGTCTTGCCGCAACCCGAGGGGCCGGCAATGGCCACCGACTGCCCCGCAGGAATCGTCAGGTCGAGCCCGGCCAGCACCTCGGGCGCGCCTTCGGCGTAGCGAAAACGCAGCCCGCTGAGGGCGATCTCGGGCGGCTCGGCCGAGACCGCAGGCGGCGCAGCGGCAGACACCGGCTCGGCCGGCGTCAGCACGATGTCGGCCAGGCGCTGCGCATCGAGGCCGAGCATGCGCAGGTCGACCCATTTGTTGACCAACTCGGTGAAGCGCGAATCGAACTGGCCCCGGTACGCCAGAAAGGCCAGCAACATGCCCACGCTCAGGCCGCCGGCGATCACGTCACGTGCGCCCAGCCACAGCAGCAGCAGCGTGAAGGTGCCCGACAGCGTGCGGCGCATCAGGCGGTAAAAAATCTCCAGCCGCTGGATGCGCAAGCCCGCATTCACATCGGCCACCATCAGCGTTTGCCAGGCACCCAGGCGTTCAGCGTGGCGGGCGAACAGGCGGATGGTGCGCATGCCGCGCACGGTTTCGAGCAGGTGGCTCGACTCGTTGGCCGCGCGCACCAGGCGCTCGGCCGACGCGCGGCGCAGCGGCCCGTACCAGGCCAGCCGAACAGCCGTGTACAAAAGCACCGACAGCACCGCCACGCCGGTCAGCAAGGGGCTGTAAAGCAGCATCAGGCCCAGGCCGAGCAGCACCATCACACCGTCGAGCGCGACCTCGACGAAGGTGCTGGTCAACACCTGCTGGATGTTGCCGATGGAGCCGAAGCGCGACATCACATCGCCAAGGTGGCGGCGCGCGAAGTAGTCCAGCGGCAAGCGCAGCAGATGGCTCAGCACGTTGGAGCGCCATTGCACCCTGAGCTGGGTGCCCACCCGCAGCACCAGCCAGGAACGCAGCAAGGTGAACACCTGTTGCACCAGCAGCACCAGCAAGAAACCTAGGCCCAGCGTGGTGAGCAGATTCAAGTCGCGCGACACCACCACGTTGTCGACGATCCACTGCATGAACAGCGGGCTGACGAGCGCCAGCACTTCGAGCGTGAGCGAGACGGCCAGCACGCGCCACAGCGTCGGCCACAAGCCGCTGACATGCCCGATCAGGTGGCGCAGCGAGATGCTCTGCGCCTCTTGGCGAGGCGCGAAGCCGCTGCTGGGCCACGCCTCGAGCGCCACGCCGCTGAAGCGTGGTGACAGCTCGGCACGCGTCAGGCTGCGCTCGCCCTGCGCCGGGTCGAGCACCACAAAGCGGTCGCCGCGAATGGCGCGCAGCACCACGAAATGCCCCAGGTCCCAGTGCAGGATGCAGGGCAGGCGCAGTTGCCCCAGTTCGTGCAGGTCGACCCGCACGGCCCGGGTGGTCAACTGCTCGGCGGCGGCGACGCGCGCCAGGTCGGTCACGGTCATGCCCTGCGGCATGGCACCGTGGCGGCCGCGCAGCGCAGGCAGGTCGGTGGCCGTGCCGTATTGCGCCAGCAGCATGGCGAGGCAGGCCAGTCCGCACTCCGACGCCTCGGTTTGCAGCAGCACGGGGATGCGCGAACCCCAGCCGATCTGAAGTCGATCAAGCAATTCCATGGTCGATGGCCTCAGCCTCTCACCCGCTGCCAATGCGTGCGCGGGCAGCGTAGAGAGGCTCGAGAATCCACTCGTACAAGCGACGCGTTTCATGCAGCAGGTCGGCTTCGACCCGCATGCCGGCCTGCAGCGGCAGGCGCTGCCCGGCGTTGCCGATCAGTTGCGACGGCAGGCTGACGGTGATGGCGAACAGCGACTCGCCGGCCCATTCGGGGCGCAGCGCCAGGCCCTGGATTTCGGCCCCGCCCATGGCGGCCGCAGACACCGAGATCACCTTGCCGGTGTGCTGGCCGAATGCCTGGTACGGGAAAGCGTCGAAGCGCAACAGCACCGACGCGCCCGGCTGCACGAAGCCCGCCGAGCGGCTGGGCGCATACAGCCGTGCCACCAACTGTGTGGCGGCCGGAACCAGATGCGCCAGCGGCCGGGCCGCCTCGACACTCTGGCCCACCTCGGCTTGCACCAGCGTGAGCTGCCCGTCTGCCGGCGCAGTGACCACGACCCGGCGGCGGGCCTCGATTTCGGTGAACTCCTGGCGCGCCGTGAGCACGGCGCGCTCGAGCTCGGAGCGCTGATTGCCGTAGCGCGAGCGCAGCGCGTCCAGCTCGCGCTGCGTGGTGGTCGCGTCGCGCTCGAGCACCAGCGCCTCGCGTCGGCTGCCCTGCAAACGACTGCGCAGCTCGGTCAGGTCGGCCTCCTTGGCCAGCAATTCGTCACGCGACACATAACCTTGCTTGAACAGGCCCTCGTAGCGGCGCTGCGCATCCTCGGCCCCATTGACGCGCAGCGTCAGTTGCTGCGCCTGGCGCGCCACCTGTTCGCCTTCGGCACGCAGCGAGGCCATGCGGCGGCGCATCTGTTCAGCCTCGAGTTGCTCGGCACCGGTGGAGCGGCGCAAGTCACCTTCGAGCGAACGCCGGCGGGCTTCGATCTGGGCCGACATGCCGCGTTGGAAGTCGAGCGCATCGGGCCCCATGCGGTCACCCGACAACACGAACAAGACCTGACCCTTGCTGACCGCCTGGCCATCACGCACCTTCGACTCGACCACCACGCCAGGCTGGGCCGCGGTGACGCGAATCAGCCCCTCGCTGGGAAACAACTGCCCGCTGACGGTGGATCGGCGCGTGTAGCTGCCTTGGCCTATCAGCAGCACCAGCGCCAGCGCCACGCACAGTGCCACGGCGGCGACCCAGCGAGACGATGCGCCCGGAATCAGCGTGATGTCGCCGTACTGTTGCGGGCGGCGGGCTTCGAGTGCCTCGTGCCGAAACAGCGGCGCGCTCACATCGTCGGGGCGGTTGCGGGTCATCGAGGAAGTATGGTGGCAGCGCCGAACTCTGGCGTGCTGCGGGTGACGAGGTGGGTGGATCAGGCCAGAGATCAGACGCGCTTGGCGAGCCGTTCGGCTCGAAGAACCAGACATTAAAAAGGGCCCCGCGAGGGGCCCTCATTGCATCAGGCCGGGAGAAACTCGTGTGTCCGGAGTATCGCGGACGATTCAGGCGCAAGAAGGATTCACCCGGCCAAATTGCACTGAAACGGCGTCAGGAAATCAAGGGTTTCCGCAAGGGGTGCAGCCGCCGCTGCTCTTGCCCGACGAACCTTTCCCATTGCCCGAGCCCTTGCCGGCGCCGTGGGCCTTGCCACCGCTGTGACCCTTGCTGTCGCCGTGGCTCTTGCCGGCGCCGTGGCCCTTGCTGTCGCCGTGGCTCTTGCCCGAACCTGAGCCCGAACCACCGCCGCACTTGCTGCCACCGGCCACCAAAAGCATTTCCTCGAGAGTCAGTACACGCATGAGTTGCTCCAAAAAATTGTTATGACGATTTGACGATCGTGCCGTCTGCCGGTTCTTCCAACAGTCGTGCTTGTCGTCCGCTTGCAACCTGGTCAAAGACCACGTTGCCAAGATCGAGTCTAGGTAAGTGCGATTGAAAACTCACCCCCCTAGTTCAAGGAGCGGGACCGCAATTCACTGCCCTACAATCCCGCGCCGCCGGCCAGCACTGAACTAGCGATTTGAGGGCCAAGCCACTTCACGGATTGCGCAGCGATGCCTCAAAAAAAACCCACACCGCCAGGGCTCGATGCAAATCCAATCGAGGGCTCGACCAGCGAAGAGCTCTGCTTGATGGGACCGCGCCACTTGTCGAGCCACCTGCGATTCGTCGAAGAATCCGCTGCCGCGGGCGCGCAAGCCGATCCTTCGAAGATCGCGCAGTTCTGGCGTACGGCCGCAGCGATTTACCGCCAGCTCGAGGTCACCGAGGCGGCCGCAGCCGACGACCCACAGATCAAGCGCCTGCCCGGCGCGGTGCAAAGGCATGTCGACAAGCTGATCGAGATGCCGGTCTTTCGCACCACGTTCGACACGGTGCCCGTCGCTTTCGGCATGGTCGAACTGGACAAGCTGATCGTGTCCCAGTACTACATCACCCGGGCCATTGCCGAGCGGCTGCGCGCCAGTTGCGTGCCGCCGATTTCCGACAAGGTGTTGGCCGAGCTTTGCCTGCCGACAACGCCACCCGACGCCGACTTCAAGCTGGCCGGCAGGGACAGCAACGGGTTCGTGTTCGTCTCGGGCTCACACGACATGCGGTTTCTCGGTGCCACGCTCGTCGACCCGGCAAGCATCACCGGCCTCTGTGTTCAAGGTCACGTCAAGGCCGTGGTGGCGCTGAGTGTGGGCTTCAGCACCAATCTGCTGAACGCCGTTCGATTCGGCAATCGCGTCGTGCTCAACGACGGCCACCACCGCGCCTATGCGTTGCGGGCGATGGGCCTCACGCACGTGCCTTGCGTGATTCAAGTTTGCGGCTCGTACGAAGAAGTTCGCCTGGCAGCCACCCCGGAGATCTATGACAACAGCGACCTGTACTTCGAATCGCCACGCCCGCCACTGCTGCGCGACTTCGACCGGCCAGACCTGGCCTGCCGCCTGACGACCGAGCGGCTGCGCCGCCAGGTGAATTTGCGATTCAAGGTCGAAAGCCGGCAGCTTGCGACCTAGGGGGTTGGCTCGACCCGCGATCTGACAGCATAATTTTCGTCGGCGCGGCTGGGCCCGCCCCTCGCGCAACTTGCCAAAAAAATTTCGACAACAAAGGAGCATTCATGGGCAGCCAGGAACAAAGCGTCACCGACAGCGAAGCGCTCGAATGGGCCAAAGGCATCGTCGCATTCGACGCTGCCGAACTGGTGAGCGACTCGCCGTGGGCGAGAACGCACCGCTTGCATCGCGGCGAGCAGGCCGACTATCTGAAAATCGTGCCGCAGCGACAGATAAAAATCGTTGTGCCGACGGTGGCTTTGGCGCAGCACTTTCATCGGTCCATTCCAAAGCTGATCGCGTTCGACACGCAGCGGGGCTGGCTTCTTTCGGCTGCGCATGGAGGCCGCGCGCTCGACTACGGTTCGGCCGACCAAGACATTGCCGAGCTGGCCCGAACCTACGCGCGCCTGCAGGTCGATGCGGCCAAGACGCCGGCCTTGTTCAGCGCTCTGCCGCAGCCTGCCATCGCAACGCTGCCCGCGCTGTTGCTCAATTTTTTGCGACCCGAAGAATCGACGCTGATAGACGTGTCCGCCAGCGTCGGTGCCGGCTACTTCATCGGACGCGACGAAGCCGCGCGATACCACCGGGCGCTTCAGCGGCGCGTGGCGTTGTTGGAGCAGCACCTGCTGCCTGCCACGGAGCTGCCGCTCACGATCAACCACGGTGACCTGCGGCCCCCGAATGCCGCGATCGGGGCCGACGGGCACTGCCTGATTCTGGACTGGGACGATGCGCTGGTCGGCCCCGCCGGAATGTCGTTGCACGGCCTGTTCAGCGGTTGCATCGTGCCGACGATTCTGCTGTCGGGCAGCGCGGCAGCCGAGGCGGCGTCGGGCACCGCCGATGGCTTGCTGATACGCGCTTACGTCGACGCACTCGCCGCCGGTGGTTATTCCGACGCCGCCACGTTGAAGCGAGCCTTGCCGGCGTCGATGTGCGCCGGGATGATCCAGTTCATGTTGAACTTCGCAGGGTTTCCCGGTGAAAGCGGCCGCTCGGCGGTGCGCGACACGCTGCACAGCCGGCTCAACGATCTGCTCGACATTTGCGACGTGCTCGCCTCGCGTGACCCGCAAATCGCCCTCGATCTCGCGCAAGACTACGAAGACCACGAAGAATTGCGGCGCGCCCAAAATCTGCTGCAAGACCATTCGGTGCGCCACCCCGGAGATGCCAATGCCAGCGTGCGCCTGGGTGCCCTGCTGAGAAAGCGCGGCCAGCTCGAACAGGCCGAGCAGACCTATCGTGAGGCGATCGCACTGGCGCACGCACCCGCACCCGCACCCAAAGCGGCCCAACTGCATGCCGGCCTGGGGGCGGTGCTGATGGAGCAGTTGGACGTGGCACAAGGCAAGCGCGAACTGCAGCACGCGCTCGACCTCGATCCGCATCTGGCATTCGCGCGCGACGACCTCGAACGTGTGATGGCCATCGAGCAAATGCAGCACAGTGCGACGCAACCCGGTCAGATGCCGACGCTGCGCTTTACGGCAGACGAAGCCGCAGCCGGTGTCGTGAGGCCGGAGAAGATCGCGCTCGGCAGTTCGCTGTTCGAGACCTACGGCACGCTGCAAATCGACAACGCGTTTCCGGTCGAGACCATCGCGCGCCTGCACGACGCCTTCATGCAGCGCTACTCGCCGTACTTCCGCGAAGACAACCATCCTGACGCCTTGCGGCTGGGCGACAAGCGCTACATGCTGACGGTGGACCTGGAAGCGCCCTTCAACGATACGGCGATCATCGCCGCGCCGATGGTGCTGCCGATCATTCGCAAGTTGCTGGGCGACGACTGCGTTCTCGGCGCGTACACGGCGGTGATCTCGTTGCCGGGCAGCCTCGACCAGCGCCTGCACAAAGATCATCCGGCCTTGTTTCCGGACACCGAATGGCACTTCAAGCTGCCGTGTTTCGCAGCCCAGATCATCATCCCGCTGGTGCCACTGGATGAGCTCACCGGCACGACGCGCTTCTACAAAGGCACGCACCGCATTCCCACCGAACTGGCCGAAGAGACGGGGTCGCAAGACCCGCTGGTGCCGTTGGGCTCCTGCCTGCTGACCGACTACCGCTGCGCGCACCGGGGGCGCGGCAATCGGTCGCAGCAAGTGCGCCCGATCCTGACGCTCATCTTCAACCGGCCGTGGTTCCGCGATTACAAGAACTACGGCAAACAGCCGCCGCTGCGCTTCTCAGACGCGGCCTATCAGCAGATGCCCGCAGACTTCAAGCGACTCGTTTCGTGGTGGAAAGAAGAGCGCCTGCACAACCAGCTCGAGCGCTCCGTGCTGGGCTAAAAACCGCGCTGACGACCCCTCCCCCGCAAGCGCAGCGAAGCGCCCCTCAAGCAACCACTCGTGGACGGGTTTCCCGGCCACTGAGTTGGCGCCCCCTCGGGGGGCAGGGAGCGCGAGCGACCGTGGGGGCCCTATTCCTCCAGCCCGAGTTCCTGAATCTTGCGCGTGATCGTGTTGCGCCCGATGCCGAGCTTCTGAGCGGCTTCGATGCGGCGGCCTCGCGTGATGTCGAGCGCGGTGTGAATCAATTGCGCCTCGAACTTGCGGGTCAGCGCGTCCCACACCTCGGGCACACCGGCTTGCAGCATGTCGCGCGCCTCACGTTCCAGACTGCTCAGCCAATCTGAAGACGGGCCAGCCGCCGCCGACACCCTCGATTCATCGGCGTGCAGGCTCGGGGCGGCTTGCGGGGCCGCAGTGACGGCGACCGGCACCGCGCTTGACGCCGCAACCGGCTCGGCGTGGAGAGGAGCGAGGGCCTCGAACGGCGGCGTGGTCGCCGCCTTGGGGGCAGCCAGATTCGTCTGCAATTCAGGTGGCAAGTCTTTCGGCTCGACCGTTTGCGCCGGAGCCATCACGGTCAGCCAGTGGCAGATGTTTTCGAGTTGGCGCACGTTGCCGGGAAAATCGAAATTCATCAGCCGCGTCAGCGCGGCGTCGGTGATGCGCTTGGCTTCGACGCCAAGGTCTTTGGCGCTCTTTTGCAGGAACAAGCGGGTCAGCGCGGGCACGTCTTCACGCCGCTCGCGAAGGGCCGGCAAACGCAACCGAATCACGTTCAAGCGGTGAAACAGGTCTTCGCGAAAGGCGCCCTGCTTGACCCGGTCTTCGAGGTTCTGGTGCGTGGCCGCAATCACGCGCACGTTGGCGCGCATCGGGTTGTGCCCGCCGACGCGGTAGAACTGGCCGTCGCTCAGCACCCGCAGCAAACGGGTTTGCAGATCAAACGGCATGTCGCCGATCTCATCCAGAAACAGCGTGCCGCCGTCGGCCTGCTCGAAGCGGCCGCGGCGCGTGGTTTGCGCGCCGGTGAAGGCACCGCGCTCATGGCCGAACAGCTCGCTCTCGAGAAGGTCTTTGGGGATGGCTGCGGTGTTGATGGCCACGAACGGGCCGCTGGCGCGTGGGCTGTGCTTGTGCAGCGCGGTGGCCACCAGTTCCTTGCCCGACCCCGACTCGCCGGTGATCAGCACGGTGACGATGCTTTGGCTGAGGCGGCCGATGGCACGAAACACGTCTTGCATCGCCGCGGCCTGGCCGAGCATTTCGGGCACTTCGGTGACGCGCTCATCACGCACGTCTTCGCGCAGGCTTTCTTCCAGCGCGCGGCGGATCAACTCGACCGCCTTTGGAACGTCGAAAGGCTTGGGCAGGTACTCGAAGGCACCTCCTTGAAAGGCGCTCACCGCGCTGTCCAGGTCGGAATACGCCGTCATGATGATGACGGGCAGCGCCGGGTACTTTTCTTTGACTTTCGTCAGCAGGTCGATGCCCGAGCCGCCCGGCATGCGGATGTCGGACACCAGCACCTGCGGCGCGCCGTCTTCGAGCGCGGCCAGCACATCGCGCGGGTTGGTGAAGCTGCGCACCGCCAGGTCTTCCCGCGCCAGCGCTTTTTCGAGCACGAAGCGAATGGATTGATCGTCATCGACGATCCAGATGGGTTTCATGCGCTTCCTCCGGTGCACAGACCAGGCGTGCCAGGCGGGCGGCTCAGGGCAATGGAATCACGACCTTGAAGATGGTCTTGCCCGGTTCGCTTTCGCATTCGATGGTGCCTTGATGCTGCTGGACAAAGGTTTGTGCGAGTGTCAAGCCGAGACCCGAGCCCCCTTCGCGCCCGGAAACCAGGGGAAAGAAGATGCGCTCTCGAATCGACTCGGCAACACCCGGACCGTTGTCTTCAATATGCAATTCCAGTGCCAGTCGGTATCGATGCTTGCCCAGGGTCACTTGCCTGGCGATGCGGGTGCGCAAGGTGATCAGGGCGTCGCTCGCCGCGACACGGTCCACCAGCGCCTGCGCGGCGTTGTGGGCCATGTTGAGCACCGCCTGAATCAACTGCTCGCGGTCGCCGCGAAAGTCGGGGATGGAAATGTCGTAGTCGCGCTGCACGCTGAGCCCGCGCGGGAACTCGGCCAGGATCAGCGCCCTGACCCGTTCGCAGACCTCATGAATGTTGACGTCGCTCACCACGTGCGGCTTGCGGTGGGGCGCCAGCAGCCTGTCGACCAGCGCCTGAAGGCGGTCGGCTTCCTTGATGATGACCTGGGTGTATTCGCTCAGCGTGCGCGAGTCGAGTTCCATTTCCAGCAACTGCGCCGCACCGCGAATGCCACCCAGCGGGTTCTTGATTTCATGCGCCAGGTTGCGGATCAGCTCCTTGTTCGCCTGCGCCTGGCCGAGGGCGCGTTCTTCACGCTCCTGCCGAGTCTGCTGTTCGATCTCGACCAGTTCCACCACCACGGCGTCGCCGCTGTCCATCTGGTTCACGATCACGTGCACCGGCAACGGGTCGCTGTGGGCGCTGGCCGGGCGGCGCAATTGCGCTTCGAGCCGGCTGACCGAAAAGTCATTGCGCATCACGGCGGCCACGGTGTCGCGCAGGCGCTGCGAATCGACGAACCAGTCGAACAGCGATCCACGCAACACACTGCTGCGAGACAAGCCCAACACGCTCTCGAACGCCGCGTTGGCAAACACGCAGCGGCCCTCTTTGCCGACGATGGCGACCATCGTGGCCAGGTGGTCGAATGCGGTGTAGTGCGAGGAGGCGGCCACGGGTCAACCGGAAGGATCGGGCGAGGGTTGGCGTACTAGGGCAGCTTCGCGATCTCGCGCTTGATGGCGACGATGTCGCTTTCCTTGCGGGCGATGCCAGCCTTCAGTTCGGCCACGCGCTCCACGTACTTTTGGTAGTTGCGCTCATCGCCACGCCGCTCGGGTTCGCCGCTGTTGAACTCTTTTTGCAGACCGGCCAGGCGCTCTTCGTCCTTGCGAAGTTCGGCCTCAAGAATGCGCCGCGAATCGGTGTCGCGCGAACGCTGCTCGGACGGATCGATGCGGCTCTCGGGCGGGCGCGCATTGGCGCTGCCCGAAGCACTCGGGGTGGCCGCTGCGGCACGCGGCTTTTGCGCCTGGATGACGGTGATCGGCGTGCCTTCGAGCGTGCGGCAGCCCTTGTCCCTGGCCTCCTTCGCAGACAGCGCGTCGGTGTACAGCACGGGGTTGCCAGGACAGCGGTACACCGGTGCGCCCGCCGCCAAAGCTTGCGCTTGCGCCGGCGCCGGAACCGACCACGCCGATCCAGCCACCGCCACCAGCGCCGCCATCGAACCTGCGACCAGACACTTCATGCACACACTCCCACTCGGACCAAGACACGCCGGCCACCGCATGCCGACGTGAGCGCGACACTTCAACGCAGGTTTCGATTGTCGCGCATGCCCCCGGGTTCCGATGCAACGAAAAAGGGACGGCAAAGCCGTCCCTTCAGTCGGATGAAAGATGCCTCAGAGGGTGTAGTACATGTCGAACTCGACCGGGTGCGTGGCCATGCGGAAGCGGGTCACGTCCTGCATCTTGAGTTCGATGTAGGCGTCGACGTAGGCGTCGGTGAAGACACCGCCCTTGGTCAGGAAAGCGCGGTCCTTGTCCAGGTAGTCGAGCGCCTGGTCCAGGCTGTGGCACACCGTGGGGATCAGCTTGTCTTCTTCGGGCGGCAGGTGGTACAGGTCTTTGCTGGCGGCTTCGCCCGGATGGATCTTGTTTTCCACACCGTCCAGGCCGGCCATCAGCATGGCCGAGAAGCCGAGGTACGGGTTCATCAGGGGGTCAGGAAAACGCGCTTCGATGCGGCGGCCTTTCGGGTTGGCGACGAACGGAATGCGGATCGAAGCCGAGCGGTTCTTGGCCGAATAGGCCAGCTTCACCGGTGCCTCGAAGCCAGGCACCAGGCGCTTGTACGAATTGGTGCCGGGGTTGGTGATGGCGTTCAGCGCACGCGCATGCTTGATGATGCCGCCGATGTAGAACAGCGCGTACTCGCTCAGGCCGGCATAGCCGTCGCCGGCAAACAGGTTCTTGCCGTCTTTCCAGACCGACTGGTGAACGTGCATCCCCGAGCCGTTGTCGCCCACGATGGGTTTGGGCATGAAGGTCGCGGTCTTGCCATACGAATGCGCGACGTTCTGGATCACGTATTTTTGCAATTGAACCCAGTCGGCGCGCTGCAACAGCGTGCTGAACTTGGTGCCGATTTCCATCTGCCCGGCGGTGGCCACTTCGTGGTGATGCACTTCACAGGGAATGCCCAGCGATTCGAGCACCAGGCACATCTCGGAGCGCATGTCCTGAAACGAATCGACCGGCGGCGTCGGGAAGTAGCCACCCTTGACGGTGGGGCGGTAGCCGCTGTTGCCGTGCTCGTATTCCTTGCTGGTGTTCCAGGCGCCTTCTTCGGATTCGATCTTCGAGAAGCAACCCGACATATCGTTGCCCCAGCGCACGCTGTCGAAGACGAAAAATTCGGGTTCCGGGCCGAACAGGGCGGTGTCGCCCAGGCCTGAAGCCTTCATGTAGGCCTCGGCGCGCTTGGCCAGCGAACGCGGGTCGCGCTCATACGGTTTGCCGTCGCCGGGTTCGACCACGTCGCAGGTCAGGATCAAGGTGGGCTCTTCAAAAAACGGATCGACGTTGGCAGTGTTCGGGTCGGGCATCAACTGCATGTCCGAAGCTTCGATGCCCTTCCAACCGGCGATCGACGAGCCGTCGAAGGCGTGACCCGAGGTGAACTTGTCGGCATCGAAATGCGACACCGGGACGGAAACGTGCTGCTCTTTGCCGCGGGTATCGGTGAAACGGAAATCAACGAACTTGATCTCGTTTTCCTTCACCATCTTCATGACGTCGGCGACGGTCTTTGCCATCAATTTCTCCTAGGGGGACGCGAGTGGGGGGGATTGAATTTCAGAGGGTGAACGGCACTTCGACATCGTCCACGGGACGGCTCAAAAATGCGCACAGGAATGTAGCAGAAAGCGTGCCCAGCAATGGTGAAAGCCGGGCCAAAGGGCGGCATCAACTCGGTGCATCTCACCGCACCAAATGGTTGCATCTCTGGGTCATCTATCGCACCAATTCAGGGCCAAGCCGTGCGCCGTGGCCTCGCAAACCGGTCAACAGGGCGGCGTACGCGACATCCATCATCTCGACGTTGCCCTTGACACCCAGCTCGATGTGCCGGCCCCACTCGGGATGGTCGACGCTGGGCAGGCTGAACACTTTGACGCCGCCGAACTCGGCTTCGATGGCTTCCATCAGCGGCGTCAACGCGGCTTCCATGGCACCGAACACGATGACCGACTTCTCCGAAGTGGCTACGCTGCGGCGAAGGTGCGGGTAGTGGTGGTCAAGCACCCATTCGATCATCGGCCAGGCCATCACGGGAAAGCCCGGCACGAAATACACCCCGCCCTCGCCTGCGGCGCTCGAGGCCACCGAAAACCCGGCGATCTTGTTGTAGGGGTTCGGAATGATCGCCGCGCCGACGGGAAAGACGCCCATGTTCAAGCGATGTGCGTTGTCGTCCCGGTCGGGCTCGAAAGCCTTGCCTTGCTCGGCGGCAATCTCGCGCATGCGCTCGACGATCAGGTCGCGAGCCTCGGGGTGCAATGCCAACCCGACACCCAGCGCGCGCGCCGCGCACTGCCGCGTGTGGTCGTCCGGCGTGGCCCCGATGCCGCCGCACGAGAACACCACATCGCCACAGGCAAAGGCGTGTTTCAAGTCGGCCGTGATGCGCTGCGGGTCGTCGCCCACGTAACGCGCCCACGCGAGCCCAAGGCCACGCGCAGCCAGCAGTTCGATGACCTTGGGCAAGTGCTTGTCCTGCCGTTTGCCGGACAGGATTTCGTCGCCGATGATAAGCAGACCGAAGTTCATGATGAAGTTTCAAGCGGGTGGAAGGGGCAGCAGGGCGGCAGGCGAGGCAGGTTCGAGCGCGGGCGGTTGAACCGGCGGTTGAACGGGAGTCAATGACTGTGCAGCGAACCCGGGTGGCTCGCGTTGCGCGCGCAGCGTCTGAAGCGCTGACAGTGCGTAGTGCGCGAACCACAGCCCCGAGAAAGCAAACACCAGGGTGTAGATCCAGATCGCCACCGGCACCAGCACCGGTGCCAAAGCAACGAACATCACGCCCGAGGCCCACACCAGCGACGGTGCCGCACCCAGGTAGCCGGTGAGAACGCCCATGCCGAACAGCGGGCCGCGGTGCAGGCGAATCAATTCACGCCGTTCTTCCTGGCTGGCATGGTCGGCCAGCACGTCGTAGGTCATGACCTTATAGGTGAGCCAGCCCCAGATCAGCGGCGGAATGACAAGCACCAGCGGCGGCACGAACCACAGCGGAATCGACACCAGCAGGGCCACCAGCGCGGCCACCGTGGCCCACAAGCCGCCGAACACAGACCCCAGGGCCGACCCGCCGTGCCTGCGTTCGAGCGTGGCAAAGCGACGCTCGCAAACCAGCTTCAGCATCGACGGCGTCATCATCACGGCCACCATCAGCAGCGCCAACACCACGATGACGGGCGTAGCGACGAAGACCACCAGCAACGGGGCCAGCACGAGCTTCAATCCGCCCAGGCCGATGCCTTCGAGCCACGACAACAGGCTGCCGACGATGGCGTAGGACTCGAGGTTTGCGCGCACGGCATCGACGGTTGGCGCCCAGAAAAAATAACCCAGGCCCAGCGCCAGAAGCACCATCACGGCCAGGGGCAGCAACGACAGTGCGATCACCTTTGGATGCAGGCAGTAAGCGGCAGCGCGCCAGAAGGAGTCGAGCAGCAATTTCATGCGCGAGAGGATACGCGAGCGACCTGCGCTGTCAGAGGGTGAGACCGGTTGAGACAGGCCGCCGCAGCGTCGTCAAACCGCGTCAATCTTCATCGCCGCCACCGAGCACACCCCCAGCAAAGCACCGCCCGCCAAGCCGCCCAAGCGTTTGGCCAGGCTGCAGTTCGCGCTTCAGCACGGTGATAGCCGCATGCACGAAGACGAGTCCATCGCCTTCAAGTGTTTGCATGATGAGGCCCTCGCCACCGAAAAAACCGACCCACATTTTTGCCATAGAAGAATGCCCAGCGACACGCCTTGTCGGCATACAAGAAGGCGTCTTGCAGCGCGGCCAAGACCGCGACCGCATAAACGCGTTTTGTTGCAACTATCCACAAACGGTGGGATATCGCCCACCGGGGGCACCGCGCGAAAATGCCGCATCGCTTCACAAGGTCATCCATGACGTTGGACTTGCCCACTGTCCTTTGCGTGTCGGTCGCCATGCTCCTCATGTCGGCGGGCCTGATGACCTTGTTCGGCATCACCGGGCGCGTGTATCGCGGCTTTTGGTGGTGGGTTGCGGCGCAGTGGTGCCTGGGATTGGGCTTGGCGCTGCACCTGTTCCGCGACAGCGTTCCTGCCGTGGTGCCGCCGGCGAACCTGCTGTTGCTGCAATGGCCCATCGTGGTCATGGCGGGCATGCGGCGCTTCTATGGTCGTCACGAGTGGCGCGTGCCCGCGTTCACCGATTGGCTGCTACTGGCCGCCGCGTATTTGCTTTGGTTGGCCGCCTGGGCCTCACAGAGCAGCCTCGCCACCCGGCTGTTGGTGTTTTCGCTGGCATCCTGCGCGCTGCACCTGTACGCCGCGTGGATGGCTGCGAAGCTGCCCGATTTCCGCACCGGTGCCGCACTGAAGGTGTTCGTGTTCCTGGTCTTGTTCGGTGCCGCCGTGCAGGGCCTGCGGGTGGTGCAATCCGCTGTCGCCGCCGATCGCGCCATGTGGGGCAACCAGATGCTGCTGGCCAGTGGCATGCTGGTGGTTTCTTGTGCCGTGGTGATGGTGTACCTGGGATTGCTGCTGACCTGCGAGCGCACCGAAGCCAACCTGCGCGTCAGCCACGGCAAGCTCAAAATCCTGGCCGAAACCGACATGCTCACCGGGGTGCCCAACCGACGCCATTTTTATGAGCGTGCGACTCAAATGCTGGCGCAGACCGACCTCACCCGCGCGGCCTTGCTGATGTTCGACATCGACCATTTCAAGCAAGTCAACGACCTGCTCGGCCATGCGATGGGCGATGAAGCGCTGCGCCAGGTTGCGCTGTGCACGCGCGAGACGCTGCGCAGTCAAGACGTGGCGGGCCGGCTGGGTGGTGACGAGTTCGGGGTGCTGTTGCCCAACACGTCGATCAGCGAGGCGATGGCCGTGGCTGCGCGCATCGTCAGCCGGCTTGAGCTCCGTCAGGTGGCGCCGCGCATCGCGCCGCTCAGCCTGAGCTTCGGCATCGTGCAACTGAATGCGACGGACACCATTTCCGACGCCCTGCGCCGGGCCGATCAGGCCCTGTACGAAGCGAAACGGCAGGGCCGCGGCCGCGCCGTGGCCGCCAGCGGACACGAAAATGAGCCTGTGTTCGGCGAGAGCCGCCCGCTGGGCCTGGCCACGCGCTGAGCGCCGGCAAACGCCGCTGGGCGGGAAGTTGATGGACGATGGACTGGCGCGACACCTGCCTGTGCTCCTCTGGTCTCGCCCAACGGCCTGACTCGCTGAGGAGTGGACGCGGGCTCCCAGTTCCTCAGTCGCGCCGACCTGCCCGAACACCACCACGAAAATCACCAGGATCGGACAGATACCGAACAGCGCGGTCCAGCGATCGGCCCAGGCCACCGGCTCGGACGGCTGCGCGAACTCGGGGCGCACCCGCGTGTAGACGGCGAGCACAGGATGGCATACACCACCAGCGGCACCGAAGGCGGAATCAGGATGCCCAAGGTGCCGCTGGTGGCCAGCACGGCGGTCGACAAGCGTCCGTGGTAGCCATGCTTTTTCATCTCGGGGTAGGCGACCTGGGTGATGGTGCCCGAAGTGGCCACCGACGAGCCGCACACCGCGCCAAATGCCGCCGCCGACAAGATGGCGGCCATGCCCGTCTGCTGAGAGCTTTTGTCTTGCTCCTTCCCCTTTTGGGGGAAGGCTGGGATGGGGGCGAGATCGTGGAAGCGAGGGCTGACAGGCAAGGCAGCCACTCCCGTTTATGTCGAAAACCTGTCCGCCAGGCCGACCCAGCACTCGGCATAAGCCGCATCCAGCGCACTGCTGCTCATCGCAAACCCGGTCGGCAAAAATCGCCAGCGGCTCTCGAACATGAAGGCCAGCGTGTCGTTCAACTTTTGCGGTGTCAGCACGGCTTGCGTGGCCCGCTCGAAGGCATCGGCGTCCGGCCCGTGCGGCACCAGGCTGTTGTGCAGGCTGATGCCGCCGGGCTTGAAACCTTCGGGCTTGGCATCGTATTGGCCCTGCACAAGGCCCATGAATTCGCTCATCATGTTGCGGTGGTACCAGGGCGGACGAAAGGTGTCCTCCATCACCAGCCAGCGCGGCGGGAAGATCACGAAGTCGCAGTTGGCGGTGCCGGGCGTGTCGCTGGGCGAGGTCAGCACGGTGAAGATCGACGGGTCGGGATGGTCGAAGCTGATCGAGCCGATGGCCATGAAGTTAGCGGTGTCGTACTTCAGCGGCACCAGGTTGCCGTGCCACGCCACCACGTTGAACGGCGATGCGTTCGCGCCGGCAACCCACAGGCTGCCGGCGTATTTCTTGACGATCTGCCAGGGCTCGCTCGCAGCGCTGTCGAACGCCGCCACCGGTGCCAGAAAATCGCGCGCGTTCGCCAGCCCGTTGCTGCCGATCGGGCCGAGTTCGGGCAACCTGAAATGCGCGCCGTAGTTCTCGCACACATAGCCGCGCGAGGGGCCTTCGACCGCCACGCTGAACGCCATGCCGCGCGGCAACAGCGCCACTTCACCCGGCGCGATTTCGAGCACGCCGAGTTCAGTGGTCACGGTCAGCTTGCCAAGCTGCGGCACCAGCAGCATTTCGCCGTCTGCGTTGACGAAGGCGCGGTTCGTCATCGAACGGTTGACGAGGTAGACGTGCGCCGCCATGCCGGCCTGCATCTCCACATCACCGTTGACCACCATCGTGCGCAGGCCGTCGATGAAGTCCAGCGGCTGATCCGGGATGTCCAGCGCGGCCCAGCGCATCGGGTTCGGCGCTGCCGCCACGCCGTCCCGCGCGCCGGTGCGGATCAGCGGCCGAGCCAACGGCGCGTAGCCGCCCACCAGCACCGACGGCCGACTCCGGTACAGCCAACTGCGCCGGTTGTCGGCACGCGGCGCGGTGAAGGCGGTGCCGCTGAGCAGTTCGGCATACAGGCCGTGCGCCACGGCTTGCGGGCTGTTGCGGCCGGCCGGTAGGGCGCCGGCCACGGCCTCGCTGGCGAACTCGTTGCCGAAGCCGGACTGATACTTAAAACTCATGCAGTGGACTCCGGAGAAGCGTCTTCGAGGGTGCTGTCGCGCGCGATTTGCAAGGCCTGTTTCAACACATCGAGCTGCCCGATGTGATTGGCCAGCAGCAGGATCAACTTCGCATTGAGCTGATGGCTTTGCGTGGCAGACAGATCGCGGTGCGCGTCGATCAAGGCTTCGTAGAAGTCATCGGGCGCGTCGAGATTGGCTTGTGTGTTCAGCACGCGATGGCCCTGCTCAGTGCAGCACGCACCCGCGCTTCGGTGGGTGCGCGCCAGCGTGCGCAGATGTGCTGGTCGGGCCGGATCAGGTAGGCGGTGCCGGGCTGCGCGTCGTAGCGCAGGGCGGCACAGCCGCTCACACCATTGCGCGCGCAGTCTTTCAGACCACCGTCACCGACGATGACAACTTTGAGCGTCAATGCATCGGCCCAGATCGGCTGCGGGCCGAACACCAGCAAGCTGAAGTCCGGTCCCAGCTCGCGCAGCAGCCACGACGCATGGCGACCACCCCGCAGGGGCGCATCCAGCGCCGCCGCACCCGGCACCATCGCGCCCGCAAACACATCGCAGTCCGGCGTGTTGAGCACCGAGCCGAGCAGCGTGGTCGGAACCGACAAGCGCCCGCTGTTGACGATGCGCCGCGCGAAGGCGTGCTCGCGCGACAAGGCCAGCACCGCGTCGCGAAAGAGCCGGCTGACCTCGCTCTTGGGTGTGATGAAGTCGGTGGCGCGGGTGCTGTTCAAAATGTTCTCGTCGGCGGCAAATTCGCGCTCGCTGGCGTAGCTGTCGAGCAATGCGTCGGGTGCCCGCCCCTGCGTGACGAGGGCCAGCTTCCAGCCCAGGTTGTCGGCGTCTTGCACACCCGAGTTGGCCCCGCGCGCACCAAACGGCGACACGCCGTGCGCCGCGTCGCCGGCAAAGATCACCCGGCCATGGCGGAAGCGCTGCATGCGCTGGCAAGCGAAGGTGTAGACGCTGGCCCAGACGATACTGAAGCTGCAAGCGCCAGCGCCAATGCTGTCGAGCAGCGCGCGCACGCGGGGCGTGATGCGCCCGGGTTCGCGCTCCAGCTCGGGGTCGGCGTCCCAGCCGAGTTGAAAGTCGATCCGCCACATGGCGTCGGCCTGCTTGTGCAGCAACACGCTTTGACCCGGATGAAACGTCGGATCGAACCAGAAGCGGCGCTCCTCGGGCAGGTCGGCGTCCATGCGAATGTCGACGATCAGGAAGCGGTCGTGAAAAACCCGGCCCCGGGTTTCCAGACCCATCAGCGAGCGCAGCGCGGAGCGCGAGCCGTCGCACGCGGCCACATGACCGGCGTGCAGCGTGTAGGGGCCGTCGGGCGTGTCGAGCTTCAGTGCAACGCAATCGCTGTGCTGTTCGATGCCGACGACTGAATGGCGCCACCGGATCTCGATGTTCGGCAACTCGCGCGCGCGCTCGACCAGAAACCCTTCGACGTGATATTGCTGCAGGTTGATGAAGGCAGGCCGCTCTTGCGTGGGCTCGCAGCCCGCTTCGGCGTCGGGCAGCAGGTTGAAGCTGTAGACCGGCGCGTCTTTGAAATACACGTGGCCGACATT
>JAYVCL010000012.1:0-4054 GCA_043749975.1 Burkholderiales bacterium | reverse complement strand
GCGCCAGGCGGTGCCCACGTTGCGCCCTGAAAAGGCGCTGGTGGGAACGGGTGTCGAACGCGTGGCCGCGAAGGACTCGGGCACCGTGGTGGCGGCACGTCGCGGCGGCATCGTCGACTACGTGGACACCAACCGCATCGTGATCCGCGTCAACGACAAGGAAACCGTTGCTGGCGAGGTCGGTGTCGACATCTACAACCTCATCAAATACCAGCGCAGCAACCAGAACACCAACATCCACCAGCGCCCGATCGTCAAGCGTGGTGACAAGGTGTCAGCCGAAGACATCATTGCCGATGGTGCCTCTACCGACATCGGCGAGCTGGCGCTGGGCCAGAACATGCTGGTCGCGTTCATGCCCTGGAACGGCTACAACTTCGAAGACTCGATTCTGATCAGCGAAAGAGTGATCGCCGATGACCGCTACACCTCGATCCACATCGAGGAACTGGTGGTGATGGCGCGCGACACCAAGCTGGGCTCCGAAGAAATCACCCGCGACATCCCGAACCTGAGCGAGCAGCAACTGGCCCGTCTGGACGAATCGGGCATCGTCTACGTGGGTGCCGAAGTGAACCCGGGCGACACGCTGGTGGGCAAGGTCACGCCGAAGGGCGAGACCACGCTGACGCCGGAGGAAAAGCTGCTGCGCGCCATCTTCGGTGAGAAAGCCAGTGACGTGAAAGACACCTCGCTGCGTGTCGACCAAGGCACCAACGGCACGGTGATCGACGTGCAGGTGTTCACCCGTGAAGGCATCGTGCGCGACAAGCGTGCCCAGCAAATCATCGACGACGAGCTGAAGCGCTACCGCCTCGATTTGAACGACCAGCTTCGCATCGTGGAGGCCGACGCGTTCGACCGAATCGAGAAACTGCTGAGCGGCAAACTCGCCAATGGCGGCCCGCAAAAAATCGCCAAGGGCACGTCCATCGACAAGGCCTACCTGGCCAGCGTCGAGAAGTACCACTGGTTCGACATTCGTCCGGCCGAAGACGAGATCGCCAACCAACTGGAAAGCATCAAGAACTCGCTCGAGCAAACGCGCCACAGCTTCGATCTCGCGTTCGAAGAGAAGCGCAAGAAGCTCACCCAGGGCGACGAGTTGCCAGCCGGCGTGCTGAAGATGGTCAAGGTCTACCTGGCCGTCAAGCGCCGCTTGCAACCGGGCGACAAGATGGCTGGCCGCCACGGCAACAAGGGCGTCGTGTCGAAGATCGCTCCGGTCGAAGACATGCCCTACATGGCCGACGGCACGCCGTGCGACATCGTGCTGAATCCGCTGGGCGTGCCCTCTCGCATGAACGTCGGCCAGGTGCTGGAAGTGCACCTGGGCTGGGCCGGCAAGGGCATCGGCCAGCGCATTGCCGCGATGCTGCACGAGCACACCAAGGTGGCCGAGTTGCGCAAGTTCCTGGATGAGCTGTACAACAAATCGGGCGGCAAGACCGAGCGACTCGATCACCTGAGCGACGCCGAAATCTTGGAGATGTCGGCCAACCTCAGCAACGGTGTGCCGTTCGCAACGCCGGTTTTCGATGGCGCCGCCGAAGAAGAAATTCGCGGCATGTTGAAGCTGGCGTATCCGGACGACATCGCCAAGGCCAAGGGCCTGACGGCGGCGCGCACGCAGGCCACCTTGCACGATGGCCGCACGGGCGACCCCTTCGAGCGCCCAGTGACCATCGGCTACATGCACGTGCTCAAGCTGCACCACCTGGTGGACGACAAGATGCACGCCCGTTCGACCGGTCCGTACAGCCTGGTCACTCAGCAGCCGCTGGGCGGCAAGGCCCAGTTCGGCGGCCAGCGGTTTGGCGAGATGGAGGTGTGGGCGCTCGAAGCCTACGGCGCGAGCTACGTGCTGCAGGAAATGTTGACGGTCAAGTCCGACGACGTGAACGGTCGCACCAAGGTGTACGAGAGCATCGTCAAGGGCGAGCACGCCATCGAAGCCGGCATGCCGGAATCGTTCAACGTGCTGGTGAAGGAAATTCGTTCGCTCGGTATCGACATCGAGCTCGAGCGCAACTAAAGGAGCAGATGCATGAAGGGTTTACTCGATCTATTCAAGCAATTCACGCCCGACGAACACTTCGATGCGATCCGCATCGGCCTGGCGTCGCCTGAAAAAATCCGCAGCTGGTCGTTCGGCGAAGTCAAGAAGCCGGAGACCATCAACTACCGCACCTTCAAGCCGGAACGCGACGGCCTGTTCTGCGCCAAGATCTTCGGGCCCATCAAGGACTACGAGTGCCTGTGCGGCAAGTACAAGCGCCTGAAGCACCGCGGCGTCATTTGCGAAAAGTGCGGCGTCGAGGTCACGCAAACCAAGGTTCGCCGCGACCGCATGGGTCACATCGACCTGGCCGCGCCGTGCGCGCACATCTGGTTCCTGAAATCGCTGCCATCGCGCCTGGGCCTCGTGCTCGACATGACCTTGCGCGACATCGAACGCGTGCTGTACTTCGAAGCGTATGTGGTGGTCGACCCCGGCATGACCCCGCTGAAGAAATTCAGCATCATGTCGGAAGACGACTTCGACGCGAAGCGCACCGAGTTCGGCGACGAGTTCGTGGCGCTGATGGGTGCCGAAGGCGTTCGCAAGCTGCTTGAAGAAATCGACCTCGATGTCGAGATCGAGCGCCTGCGCGGCGACATGACCGGCTCGGAGCTGAAGGTCAAGAAGAACTCCAAGCGCCTCAAGGTGATGGAAGCCTTCAAGAAGTCGGGCATCAAGCCGCAGTGGATGGTGCTCAGCGTGTTGCCCGTGCTGCCGCCGGACTTGCGTCCGCTGGTGCCGCTGGACGGTGGCCGTTTTGCCACCAGCGACCTGAACGACCTGTATCGCCGGGTCATCAACCGCAACAACCGCCTCGCGCGCCTGCTGGAGTTGAAGGCACCGGAAATCATCGTGCGCAACGAGAAGCGCATGTTGCAAGAAGCGGTTGATTCGCTGCTCGACAACGGCCGTCGCGGCAAGGCGATGACGGGCGCCAACAAGCGCGCGCTGAAGTCGCTGGCCGACATGATCAAGGGCAAGAGCGGCCGTTTCCGGCAGAACTTGCTGGGCAAGCGCGTCGACTACTCAGGCCGTTCGGTCATCGTGGTCGGCCCCACACTCAAGCTGCATCAGTGCGGCCTGCCCAAGCTGATGGCGCTGGAGCTCTTCAAACCCTTTATCTTCTCGCGCCTGGAAGCCATGGGCATCGCCACCACCATCAAGGCGGCGAAAAAGGAAGTCGAATCCGGCACGCCGGTGGTCTGGGACATCCTTGAAGAAGTCATCAAGGAACACCCGGTGATGCTGAACCGTGCGCCCACGCTGCACCGTTTGGGCATCCAGGCGTTCGAGCCGGTGCTGATCGAAGGCAAGGCGATTCAACTGCATCCGCTGGTGTGCTCGGCCTTCAACGCCGACTTCGACGGTGACCAGATGGCCGTCCACGTGCCGCTGTCGATCGAGGCGCAGATGGAAGCCCGCACCTTGATGCTGGCCTCCAACAACATCCTGTTCCCGGCCAACGGCGAGCCCAGCATCGTGCCGTCGCAAGACGTGGTGCTGGGGCTGTACTACGCCACCCGCGAGCGCATCAACGCCTTGGGCGAAGGGTTGATCTTCTCGGACGTGGCCGAAGTGCAGCGTGCGCTCGACAACGCGGTGGTCGAGATCACCACCAAGATCGCGGTGCGCCTGACCGAGTTCACCAAGAACAAGGAAACCGGCGAATTCACGTCGAAGACCGAGTTGGTGGACACCACGGTGGGCCGTGCGCTGCTGAGCGAAATCTTGCCCAAGGGGCTGCCGTTCAGCAACATCAACAAGGCCTTGAAGAAGAAAGAAATTTCGCGACTCATCAACACCTCGTTCCGCAAATGCGGTCTGAAGGAAACGGTGGTGTTTGCCGACAAGCTGCTGCAGGCGGGTTTCCGTCTGGCCACGCGCGCCGGCATTTCGATCTGCATCGACGACATGCTGGTGCCGAAGGAAAAGCCGGGCCTGATCGAGCGCGCCGAAAAGGAAGTCAAGGAGATCGAGCAGCAGTACGTCTCG
>JAYVCL010000011.1:0-14156 GCA_043749975.1 Burkholderiales bacterium | reverse complement strand
TCCATTCATCGGCGCCGACCGGCGTGATCGACAGCCGGTTACCGCGCTTCAGCGTCTGCAGGCCGGCCAGCGCCGGCGTCGCGCGCATCTCGGCCAGCGACAGCAGGCGCGTCTTGCGGCGCAGTGTCACGTCCACATGCAGCCAGCGTGGCGCATCGGGCGAGGACTTCGGGTCGAAATAGTGGCTGTCGGGGTCGAATTGCGTCGCGTCGGGATAGGCCTTGCTGGCCACCTCGGCCAGGCCGACGATGCCCGGCTCGGGGCACGACGAGTGATAGAACAGCACGCCGTCGCCGACGCGCATCTCGTCACGCATGAAATTGCGCGCCTGGTAGTTGCGCACACCGATCCACGCCACGGTGTGAGCGGGCGCGCGCGCCAGATCGTCGATCGAGCACTCGGAAGGTTCGCTCTTCATCAACCAGTGGCGCATGGGCAGGGGCTCGGCCGAAACAATCGAGGAAGGGTGTCCGCCGCGAACCGCGAGCCGCATTCCTGAACCAGGAGTTCAGGTGGGCGAGGTCAGCCCGGCTTCGGGTTCATCTGACGCGAGACGATCACACCAACCGGGCGATATTCCAAGCCCTTGCTCTAAAGAGCATAGGTTCAAGGAAATATAAAACTCACGCGAATGCGACGGACGAATTCATTCTAAGCCCGCGCGTGACGACGGTGTGAACGTCAGAGCAATTGCCCGTCCGCGCCGAGCGCCTGATCGAGGCGTTCGATCAGGTGATCGAGGTCGACCTCGCCGGGCGCAGCCGAAGCGGATTGCGGCGCGCGCGCCGCAGGCCGCCCGGCCAGCGCGTAGGCGAGGTTCAGCGCCGCGAGCACCGCGATGCGCTCGCGGGCCTTGACCTTGCCGCCGTCGCGGATCGCGCTCATCTCGCGGTCGACGTTGCCGACCGCTTCGAGCAGCGCGATCTCGCCGCCGTCGGGGCAGCCGAGCAGGTAGCTCTGACCGAGGATCGTCACTTCCATCTGCTTCATGGCGTGGCCCGGGTTGCGTCGTCGTCATCGCGCGCGACCGGCGTCGCCGCGGCGTCGGTCGGCAGGCGCTCGAGCAGCGCGTCGATGCGGCTGCGCGCGGCGTTCAGGCGCGAGCGCAGGTTGTCGCGTTCGTGCGTCACCACGCTCACCTGTTGCGCGAGCAGGGCGTTGGTGCGCTGCAGTTCGGCATGCCGCAAGAGCAGGCGCTCGACCCGGTCCGCGAGTTCTTCGATCTTCGACATGGCGAGTGGTGTTCGGGGCTGGGAAGAGTGTTGCGCGCATTCTAAAGGTCGACCCTGTTTACAATCCGCGCTGTTGGTGCCCGTGCCGGCGTTCAGCCGGCACAGTTAAACGGGAAGCAGAAGGAAGTCACGCTGCGTGCGCGGCGACCGAATCTGCGCTGCCCCCGCAACGGTACGGCGGACGAAGAGTTGCTGGTGCTGCCAGTGTTCTTCTGCTCTTGCGCTCACACCACTGAAGGCCGCGAATCCTTCGGGAAGGTCGCGAGGGTCGTTCCGCCAGCCCGGATACCGGCCAACGAGCGGACGCGCGCCTGCAGGTGCGCGGCCATATCGCAAGCGCCCGCGGGGAAGCGGATCGTTCGCCCTCAGTCAGAGCTCGTTCAACCATGACTCTTCGTACCTTGGCGCCACGCGCGCCCCTGGCCGTCGCTGGCTGCTTCGCCGTGCTCGCGTCGATCGCGGCACCCTCCCTCGCGCAGACCCGGCTCGAGCCGATTGTCGTCACCGGCAGTCGCGAGCCGCAGACGCTGGACCGCGTCACCGCCGACGTGGTCGTGATCGACGCCGGGCGCATCCGCGCCAGCACCGCCGATTCGATCGAAGACCTGCTGCGCCGCGAGGCCGGCGTGCAGGTTTCGCGCAACGGCGGGCCCGGGCAGAACGCCAGCGTCTTCATCCGCGGCGGCGGCGCGAACGCCACCGTCGTGCTGATCGACGGCGTGCGCGTCGGCTCGGCCACGCTTGGCCAGGTCGAGTTCGAATCGATCGGGCTGGGGCAGATCGACCACATCGAGGTCTTGCGCGGCCCGGCTTCCAGCCTGTACGGCGCCGACGCGGTCGGCGGCGTGGTGCAGATCTTCACGAAGCGCGGCGAAGGTGAGCCGCGCTTCAGCGCGAACGGCGCGATTGGCGGCTACGGGGCGCGCCAGGCGGGTGCCGGCATCGGCGGCGCCAGCGGCGGCTTCGACTACGCGGCGTCGCTGGCACGCGAGCGCAACCGCGGCGTCTCGGCACTGAAGCCCGGCGACCAGTTCGGCAACTTCAACCCGGACGACGACGGCTTCACCCGCGACACCGGCCAGTTCAAGCTCGGCTTCACGCCGGCCGCTGGGCACCGCGTCGGCCTGAACGTGGTCGAGAGCCGCCTCAACGCGCAGTACGACGCAAGCGAGTTCGCGCCCCCGACCTTCGCGCAAGACGCATCACCCGACTTCCGCAACAGGCTGAAGAGCGAGGTGATCGCACTCGACTACCGCGGCGCGATCACGCCGGCCTGGACGGCTAGCGCGCAGCTCTCGCACAACGACGACGACCTGAAGAGCGGCGGCAACATCATCGACCGCTTCCGCACGCGCCGCGATCAGCTTGTCGGCCAGGCCGCGTGGAAGCCCAGCGCCGACCAGCAGCTTGTCGTCGCCTACGAGCACCTGACCGAGAAGGCCGAGTCGACCGCCTACCTCGGCGACCGGAAGCGGACCAACAACGCCTTCGTCGTCGGCTACACCGGGCAGTTCGGCCCGCAGGTCGTGCAGGCCGATCTGCGGCGCGACCAGAACTCGGTCTACGGCGGCGACACGACCGGACGCCTGGGCTGGAGCATGGCGCTGGCGCCGGGGCTGCGCGTGCGCGCACTCGCCGGCACGACCTTCCGTGCGCCGAGCTTCAACGAGCTGTTCTATCGCGACTTCGGCAAGCCGGACCTCACGCCGGAGCGCGGCCGCAGCATCGAGCTCGGCCTGAACTGGCGCGCCGGCGACAGCGAAGCCGCTGCGACCGTGTACCGCAACCGGGTGAACGACCTGATCGGCTACCAGCCGCTGCAGTCGGCGTGCGCTACCGACCCGACCCAGTTCCAGTTCGGTTGCGCCGCCAACATCGGCCGGGCGCGGCTGCAGGGCGCGACGCTGTCCGGCGCGCAACGCTGGGGCGCGTGGCGCATCAGCGGCACGCTCGACTTCCTAGACGCGAAGGACCTGGCCACCGGCGACCGCCTGGCGCGCCGCGCCGCGCACCAGGAAAGCCTCGCCGCCGACTACGATCTCGGCGCCTGGCGCTTCGGTGCGGCCTTGCTCGCGGTCGGCGCGCGGCCCGACGGCGGCGTCACGCTCGGCCGCTACGCCACGCTGGATCTGCACGCGCGCTGGCGCGTTGCAAAGCAATGGCAGCTTGAGGCGAAGCTGTTGAACGCGACCGACCGGCAGTACGAACCGGTGCGCGACTACCAGAGCCTGGGCCGCCAGGCCTGGCTCGGCCTGCGCTTCGACAGCCAGGGCTTGTGAGCGTGGCATGCACGCATCGCTGACCCGAGGTCGCGCATGAGCGTGCGGCGGTGGTATCTCGCCGCTGCCGCAGCCGCAGCCGCAGCGCTCGCGCTGGCGTCGGCCGCGCACGCGCAGCTCGCGGTGCGCGACGACCGCGGCGCGACCTTGCGCCTGGCCGCGCCGCCGCAGCGCATCGTCAGCCTGCTGCCCTCGCTGACCGAGAGCGTCTGCGCGCTCGGTGCCTGCGCGCGGCTGGTCGGGGTCGATCGTTTCTCGAACTGGCCGAACCGTGTCCGCGCACTGCCGAAGCTCGGCGGCATCGACGACGCGCAGATCGAGCGCATCGTCGCGCTGCGGCCCGACGTGGTGCTGGTGTCGAGCTCGGCGCGCATCGTCGACCGGCTCGAGGCGCTGGGACTGAAGGTGCTGGTGCTGGACTCGCGCGACCATGCCGACGTGCAACGCAGCCTGATCGCGATCGCGCAGCTGCTGGGCACACCGGGCGAGGCCGAGCGTGTCTGGGCCCGCATCGAGCGCGAGACGCATGCGGCAATCGAGCGCGTGCCGTCGGCGCTGCGCGGCCGGCGCGTCTACTTCGAGGTCGACACCACGCCGTTCGCGGCCGGCGCCGGCTCGTTCATCGGCGAGACGCTGGCGCAGCTCGGTCTAGTGAACGCGGTGCCGCCCGAGCTCGGCCCGTTTCCGCAACTGAACCCGGAGTACGTGCTGCGCGCCCAGCCCGACATCGTGATGGCGGTGCGGCCGGCACTCGCCGAGATGCCCAGGCGTCCCGGCTGGGCCGCGCTGCGGGCGCTGCGCGACGACCGGACCTGCGGCTTCGCGAGCGATCGCTACGAACTGCTGGTGCGCCCGGGGCCGCGCATGGGCGAGGCGGCCGGCGTGATCGCCGACTGCCTGGTCGCGATCGCGGCGCGTGGCGCTGCCGCCAAAGGGCAGCGATGAACGCGACCGACGTGCAGCGCCGCCGCCGGCTCGCGATCGGGCTCGTCCTGGCGACCCTGCTGTTGCTGCTTGCCGGGCTGGCTGCCGGCAGCGAGGGCTGGTCGCTGGCGAATCTGATCCGGACCTGGGCCGGGCCGGACGGCGCGCTGATCGTCGGCCAGATCCGTGCGCCACGCACGCTCGGTGCCTGGCTCACCGGCGCGCTGCTCGGCCTGGCCGGCGCGACCGCACAGGGCCTGTTCCGCAACCCGCTGGCCGACCCGTACCTGCTCGGTTCGGCCTCGGGCGCCTCGCTCGGCGTGGTGCTGATGCTGGCAGCGAGCGCGTTCGGCGGGCACGCGATCGGCCTCGCGACGGCCGACACGCTGGCGCGCATCGGCCTGGTCGGCGCCGCGTTCGGCGGCGCCTTGCTCGGTGTGCTGCTGACCTTGACGCTGGCGCGCGGCGCGCAGCAGACGACACGGCTGCTGCTGGCCGGTGTCGTCGTCGGCGTCATGCTGGCCGCCGCCAGCGACCTCGTCACCAGCGCCGTGCCCGAGGCGCTGCGCGGCAAGCAGGCCTTTCTGCTGGGCAGCACCGGCTACCTCGGCTGGGGCAGTTGCGCGGCGCTGGCGATCGGCCTCGGGCTGACCCTGCCGCCAAGCTGGCGCCTGGCACGCGCGCTCGACGCGCTGACGCTCGGCGCCGAGACCGCGACCAGCCTCGGCCTGGCCTTGCCGCGCGTGCGCATCGCGCTGGTCGCGGCGATCGCGCTCGCCACCGGCCTGGCGGTGTCGCAGGCGGGGCTGATCGCGTTCGTCGGCCTGGTGGCGCCGCACCTGGTGCGGCGCTTCGCGCCGGCGCGCCACGGCTTCGCGCTGATCGCAAGCGCGGCGGCCGGCGGCACCTTGCTGCTGCTGGCCGACGTGCTCGCGCGCAGCCTGATCGCGCCAAAGGAAGTGCCGGTCGGCGTGCTGACGGCGCTGCTCGGCGGCGGCTACCTGGTCTGGCTGCTGCACCGGCGGCGTGTGGCATGAGCACGTCGGGCCGTCCCAAGGGCGAATACCGGAGTGCGCAGCACGTAGGTACTCCAGTGACCACGCCGGAACGGGCCGCAGCCCCTGGGACGCACTGATGAGCAAGATGCTCACCGCCAGCGACGTCGAGGGCGCTTCCGGCAAGCGCCTCGTGCTCGGCAAGGGCGACCGGCTGACGCCGCTGGCGCGCGACCGCGCGAAGGAACTCGGCGTCGAGCTGGTGGATTCAGAACCGCCTGCAGGCAGCCCCGCAGCCGCCCGGGCGGAGCCGCCGCGAGCCACTGTGCCGCTCGGGGCGCGTGTGCCAGTGAGGGCCAGCGGCTTGCCCTTTGTCCTGCCACCGTCAGGGGCGATGTACCGGCGCAACGCGCTCGGGCCGGCGGGCACGACGACAACATCGGCAGGCCGCAACAACCGACCGAAGGCGGCGGTCATCGGCGCCGGCCACGTCGGCGCGCTGACGGCGCTGCGGCTCGCCGAGAGCGACCTGTTCGCCAATGTCACTCTGGTCGATGTCGTGCCGGGGCTGGCCGCAGGACTAGCGCTCGACATCGCGCACAGCGCTGGCCTGTACGGCTTCTCGACAACGATCGCAGGCAGTGACGACCTGGCCGCGCTGCGCGGTGCCGACTACGTCGTCATCACGGCAGGCAAGCCACGCCAGCCCGGAATGAGCCGCACCGATCTGACGGCGGCCAACGCCGTCATCATCGAATCGGTGTGCAGGGCGATCCGCGTGCATGCGCCCGAGTCGACGCTGGTCGTCGTGACCAACCCGCTCGAAGAGATGACGCACCTCGCAGCCGGCTACACCGGCTTTGCGGACGAGCGGGTCATCGGCATGGCCGGCGTGCTCGACACGGCGCGCTTCTGTTCGCTGGTCGGCCAGACGGGCCGCGCGAAGCCGCAAGACGTTCATGCACTCGCACTCGGCAGCCACGGCCCGGAGATGCTGATTCCGCTGAGCCAGGCATTCATCGGCGACACGCCGATCGAATCGGTGCTCGACGCCGAGACGTTGAAGGCAATCGTGGAGCGCACCCGCGAGTCGGGTGGCGAGATCGTGAAGCTGCTGCAGACGGGAAGTGCGTACTTCGCGCCGGCCGAGTCGGCGGCGATGATGGTTCGGGCGATGGCCAGCGACAGCGGTGAGGTGCTTGCCGCGTGTGTGCGCTCGCGCATGGCCTACGGCACCCGCGACACGCGCGTCGGCCTGCCAGTGCGCCTCTCGCGCGGCGGCGTGAAAGAGATCGTCGCCTTGCCGCTGCGAACCGACGAACAGCTCGCCTTGCGCGAGGCCGCGTCGCGCATCGAGGCGCGCATCGCCGAATTGGGCAGGCGCGGCTAGACGGCCCGAGGTCGTCAATCCGATGCGAGCAGTGATCTACACGAGGCCGGGCGAAGTGGCGCTCGCCGACGTGCCGGTGCCCGCCATCGTCGAACCGACGGATGCCATCGTCAAGGTGACGCTGGCCGGCATTTGCGGCACCGACCTGCACGTCGTTCGCGGTGACTTTGCGGGCATCCAGCCGGGTGCGGTCGTGGGCCACGAGTTCGTCGGCGAGGTGGTCGAAGCGGGCCGTGACGTGCGGCGCATACAGCGCGGCGACAAGGTGATGTCGTCGGACTTCACCGCCTGTGGCCATTGCGGCTGGTGCGATCACGGCGATCACTGGCATTGCCGGCAACGCGCGTTCTTCGGCACTGGCACCGCGTTCGGCCCGGCGCTGGCCGGCGCGCAGGCCGAGTTCGTGCGCGTGCCGCACGCCGACACCACGCTCGGGCTGCTGCCCGCCGGGTGCTCGGAAGAAGCCGCGCTGTTGATGGGAGACAACCTCGCCACCGGCTGGGTCGCTGTCGAGCGCGCCCGCCTGGAACCCGGCGAATGCGTGGTCGTGATCGGCGGTGGTGCGGTGGGCCAGCTTGCCGCGCTCTCAGCGCAGACTGCGGGCGCGGGCGTGGTCGTGGTCATCGAACCGAACGCGACGCGCCGTGCGTTCGCGCAGGCCCATGGGTCGCTGGCCGCTCACCCCGACGAGGCTGAGTCGCTGCTGCGACGCGCCATGGGCCAGACCGGAGCGGACGTGGTGGTCGAGGCCGTCGGCGGAAACGCCCCGCTCGATCTGGCGTTGAAGCTGGCCGGGCCGGTCGGGCGCATCGTCTCGGTCGGAACGCATGCGGGCGAACAATGGGCCTTCCCCCTCGCCCGCGCCTTTCGCAACGAGTTGACCGTCGGGTTCGCCATCGGCGACGCCATCCGGCTGCGGCGGCGTTTGCTTCGGCTCGTCGCCAGCGGCGCTTTCGACCCGACGGTGGTGATCGACGCACGCGGCCGCCTGGACGACGTTCCCGGGCTCTACAAACGATTGGCCGCCCAACAGTGTCTCAAAGCGGTAGTCTCGCCTCATCGATGACTCCGGCTGCGTCGCTTGCGAGCAGCGCTGCTGCCCCTCAGATGGTTGTGCTTCGTTCACCTGCTGCCGTGATGCCGCGCTCCGAGCTTTCGGTTTCGCTGGAGCCCATCATCGCGGCCGCGTCGCGCGGCCAGTACGAGTTGTTGCTCGCCGAGACGGAGCGGGCGTTCGCGCGGATCGTCCCGTGCGCCGCAAGTCGCGCCTTGATGCACTGCGGCGGCGCCTGGCGCGAGTGGTCGGCGCTGGACGGTGGTGAGGATCCAAGCGCCGTGGCGTTACCCAAGGAGTCGCTGGTCTGGGACCACGTCCGCGAGTTCGGCTCGACCATCTTCATCCCGATCACCGTCGGCGCAATCTGCGTGGTGCTGCAAGGGCGTGTCGGCAGCATCGCAGCGGCGCACGACCTCGACGTGCTGCGTCAATTCGTCGCGCTGGCACTGCAGAACTGCGAACGCCAGCGCATCGCGTCGCAAAACCTCGACGAAGTGCAGTCGCTGCAGCGCGTCGCGACGCGCATGCTGAAGAACCACGACCTCGGCGAGATCCTGCTGTACATCACGCAGGAGGCCAAACGCCTGTTGGACTCGGACATTTGCGGCGTGATGCTGCGCGAGGGTGACGAGGTGGTGATGCGCCGCTGCGTTGGCAACCACTCGGCCGAAACCGCGTCGCTGCGCATGAAGCCTGGGCAGGGCCTCGCCGGGCGCGTGCTGCAGCACCGCGAACCGGCTTCGGTCGAGGACTACCTCGAGAGCGGATCCATCAGCCGCGACTTCTTCCATCTGGCGCAGGTCGAGAGGGTGCGTTCAGCGCTTGCGGCACCGCTGCTCGGCCGGGACGAAGTGATCGGCGTGATCGAGGTCTGGCGACGGCGCCCGTCGACCTTCAACGCGATGGACAGCAGCCGGCTGGTGGCCTTGGCGAACCTGACCTCGATCGCGATAGCGAACGCCAACCTCTATGCCTCGCAGCGCAGCATGGTTGACGAATTGGCGCGCGCCAACGAAGCGCTGAACCAGCGCTATGACGCGGTCAAGAGCCTGTCGAACCTGACACAGCGCCTGCTGCAGACGCTGCTGCAGGGCGGCGGCCTGCCGGCGATTGTCGCCAGTGCGAGCAGCTTCTTCGAGACCGATGTCGTGATCCTCGACCTGGGCCTCCAGGTGCGCGCCTGGGGCGGCCCGGGCGACGTGCAGGCCGTTCTGCCGGCGATCGCCTCGGCGCTCGGAGCCGGCACCTGCCCGCGACCTGCGGCATCGGCTGACCGGCTGGATCTTGGAGAAAGCGGCGGCCGCTGGCTGGTGCAGCCGCTGCTGATCCAGGGCGAGTCGCTGGGCTGGGTTCTTGCGCGCGCGGACCGTCGGGGATTCGACGTGACCGAGGTCGCGCTGGCGCAGGTGGTGATGGTCACGGCGCTGCATCACCTTGAGCAACGGGCGGCCAGCCGCGCGCGCGCCGAGACGATCGACGCGCTGGTGTGGGACCTGATCCAGGGCGATGACTCCGCACAGACCGCCGCGATCGACCGTGCGGCGGAAAACAAGGTCGACCTGGCTGGTCCGTTGCGCCTGTTCCTGTGCGAAATGGGGCCGCCGCGCATGGGTGGCAGCGAACGCTCCGTCTCCGCAGTGCGGCAGCAGATCGTCCAGACCATCGAAGCGGCGCGGCCGAACGCGGCGCAGCGCATCCGTGCGATCGCACTGCGTGGCTTGTCCGTGGCGATCGTCTGCTGCGACGAGCCGCTCGACGATGCCGAGCGATGGGCGGAGCACCTGGCGCAGCGACTGGCGCATGAGCTGTCGGACCGCCTGATCCTGGTCGGGGGCAGCAGCCGCTGCACAGAAGCGCGTGGGCTCGCCGTGGCCTGTAGAGAGTCGCTGATTGCGCTGGACGTGGTGCGCCAGCTCGGCCGCAGCGGTGCCGTCGTCTACGACCGCGCGGGTGTCGTCGGCATGCTGCTGAGCCTGCGCCACGAAGCCGGCATGCAGCGATTCCTCGAACTCAACTTCGGCGATCTACTGCGGGTGGGCGACAAGAAGCGCGACCCCTTGCTGCAGACGCTGCGCGTGTTCTTCGACGTCAATTGCTCGCATGAAGCGGCAGCGCAACGCCTTGGCGTGCATCGCAAGACGATCGGCTACCGGCTGGAAAAAATTTCCGAACTGACCGGGCTGGATCTTTCGACCCACGACGATCGGCTGGTCGCCGACCTGTCGTTGTATGTGTATCGTCTGCTCGCAGGCCAGCGTTCATAGCCGCCGCGTGCGCTGGAATCACTCTGCCCGAGGCCATTCTCGTCTGCGGTGCGACGGCCTTCACTTCGGTTGCTCGTTGCCGTAGGTCTTGACCAGGTACTCGACGATGAGCGGAATGTCTTCGTCGGGAATGGGTGCCTTGAACACCAGCTTCATGCGCTTGGCCATCGCGTCCCAGTACGCGCGCGGTGCCGTCGCCGGCTGGTACTGCATGTACTCGGCCGAGTGGCACGTCGCGCAGTTGGCCTGCGCCTTGGCGTAGCCCGGCAGCGCGCTGGGTTTGAGCACCACACCGTCGGCGGGCAGCTCGATGCTCTTGGAGCCGGCCCGTGCCGGGTTGCTCAATCCGAAACTTGCGGCGGCGATGGCGAGGGCGGCAGCCATCGCCGGCAGGAATGTTTTTCGGTTCATGCTCAGTCTCCTCAAACGGCGGTGACTTTGACGGACTCGACCACGTTGCGCATGTAGCCCGCCGGCTGCCACAGCGCCTCCATCGGCTGGCTCTGGCCAGATCGGTTCCAGGCCCGCACGCGCAGGTCGTGTGCGCCCTTGTCGGGCGTGAAGCCGAAGCTGAATTCGCGGAACGAGTAGCGGCCCATGTCGGCACCCAGCTTGGCACCGCGCCAGCTCTGGCCACCGTCGGTGGAGTACGCAACTTCGCGCACGCCCTGCCCGCCATCGAACGCGATGCCGCGCACCACGGCCTGCTGGCCGGCGCGCAGTTGGCCGCCGTCTTGCACCGAGGTGATGAATGAGCGCACGTTGAAGCGGCCGATCGGGCGCGTGGCGGCCGGTGTGGTGCCGGGATCGATGCAGGCGCAGTCGTTGTCGGGCACGCGGTAGGCCGGCTTCATCCAGAAGCCTTCGAAGCTCTGCTCCACCACCTCGATCTCCGACAGGTGCTTGACCCAGTAGGTGCCGTAGTAGCCGGGCACGATCAGCTTGACCGGGTAACCGTTGAGCAGCGGGATGTCGGCACCGTTCATCTGGTAGGCCAGCATCACCTCGCCGTCCATCGCGTGATTCACCTGAATCGACTTGACGAAATCGCCACCGCCGAAGAGCGCGATGTCCAGGCCGTTGAAGGTCACTTCGCGCGCGCTGTTCTTCAGCTCGGCACGCGCCAGCACGTCTTTCAGCGGCACGCCGACCCAGCGCGCATTGCCCATCGCGCCGTTCGCCAGTTGGCCACCGGTGACGCGCGGGGTCATGAAGCCGCGGCTGTTGCCCGAGCACTGGTTCACCGCCACCATCTCGACGGGTTTGAACTGCGTGCGCAGGTCGGCCATCGTCAGTTCATACGGTTTGCCGGCAGCGTTGCCGCCGATCTTGATGACGTGCTTGTCGGCGTCGATCGAGGTCGGAATGCCGGCGTTGTGATAACGCACGAAGAAGGCGTCGTTCGGCGTGATCAGGCCGTCGTTGAAGACCTCGAACGGGGTTTCGAGTTGCGGCGGCCGCGAGGTCAGCACGATCAGCGGGCGCTTCTCGGGGTAGGCGACGAGGTTGCGCTTGCCATTCGCAAAAGGAAGTCCAAGAGAGGGAAGCTCGCCGGTTCCTTGTGCAAAAGCGCTTCGACCGAGCGTGCCGAGGCCGGTGGTGGCAAGCGCAACAGCGCTGCCAGCCAGGAGCCGGCGGCGCAGGCGGTTGGTGGTCGTGTCATCGTTCATCGTGTCTCCTTCGGGGTTTGTCGGTTCGCTATCGGACGGGTGCGTTTGTGCTGTCGGCGGGGTCACCGAAGCTCGCACGTGCCACCGCCAGTGTCTTCTTCTGCTGCGACGCCATCACCAGCGGTTTGCGCTCGCGCGAGGATTGTGGACTCGACGGTGTTGGTCATCGGGGACAAGAGCAGCCCTTGCGCTAGATCATTCCCTGCGCGCTCAAATAATGGTGCAGATGAGCGGTTCGCTTTCCCCCTGGCGGCATCGTCGGCAGATCAGCGCAGGCTGCCGAGCTGCCGGTACACCTCGGCCGATACGCGCGCCAGCACGCTGCAGTCTGCGTCGGCCGACAGGGCGTAGCCGAAGGCACCGTCGACCCAGTAGAAGACGTTGACGCTGCCTTGCCGCGCAAAGCGGAACGCAGTATTGGTGTTCGCTGCGCCCGGCGTCGTTCCCGCGCCCCCGGCCGCGCCAGGGCTGGCCGCGCTGCCCAGATCGCCGATGTCGTTCGACACGTACAGCGTCAGCTTGCTGCCAAGCTCGTTGCGGTACATGAACTGCGCCACCGGCCCTTGCCCGCCGGGCAGCAGGCGACCGCCTTCAAGCTCGTAGCCCTGCACCTGCAGGTGCGGCGGCTTCATGGGCGCACCCATGCGCTTGGACAGCCAGGCTACCAGTTGGTCTTCGTGCGCCGCGTCCACCTCGACCGGCCGCCGAGCGTCGGGGCTGTAGACGGCGTGGGCCACTGGGCGAACAGCCGTCATTCCTTGATGATGTGCCAAACGTCTTTGAAGTTGTCGCCGCTGCGATCGCCGGCCTTCTGGTCAGCCTTGTAGGTGTACACCGGCTTGCCCTTGTAGGCCCACTGGCGTGACCCATCGTCACGAGCCACGATGCTGTAGGAACCCACGGCCTGGTCGGTGGAGGCCACCATCATCGGCGGCCACAGCGTGGCGCAGGGGCCGTTGCAGGTGCTCTTGCCACTGTTCGCCGCGTCCTTGTCGAAGGTGTACAGGATCATGCCGCTGGGTGCGACGAGCGCGCCGCTGGCGGGCATGGCGGGGGCTTTGGCAGGCGGCATGGCCATGTTGGCACAGCCGGCAGTGACCAGAAACGTTGCCGCAGATGCGGCGAGGGCGAGGGTTTTGAACATGGGGAGCTCCGTGGAGGTTGTGCTGGCTGGTGGGTGCTGGAATCGAGCGCACTCGAAGAAGCCGATGGGTCCAGACAATGGGGCAGACGGGAACGCAGAGCGATCTATTCCAGCGTGGGCAAAAGTCTTTTTGCCTCGCCATCAGGATTTCGCGGCGATGCTGCTTCGAACCGCGCGTTGACCAGGGTGGAACGCCGGCTTCGCGAGCCGGCAATTCCGCCGCCACGCAAGCATGGGCAAGCTACCAATCATCGCCACCGTTACCGCGTCACCCTGCCCATGATTCCCCGCTCCTACCTCTTCGTCCCGGCAGACCGCCCCGAGCGCATCGCGAAGGCGCTGGTCTCGGGTGCCGATGCCGTGATCGTCGACCTCGAGGACGCGGTGGCAGCTCCGGCCAAGGATGAAGCACGCCATGCGCTGGCCGCCTGGCTGAGCGCCGCGGGGGCCGGCCCACAGGTCGTGGTGCGGGTGAACGGCGCGGACACCGCATGGTTCAGCGCCGACCTGGCCACCTGTGCCGCACCCGCAGTGCGCGCGGTGATGCTGCCCAAGGCCGGACAGCGGGGCGACGTGGCCACCGTGCATCAGGCCTTGCCCGGCAAGCCAATCATTGCGCTGATCGAAACGGCCGAGGGCTTCGACCTGATGCGCGAGATCGCGCACACCGCGGGCGTCGAGCGCCTGGCCTTCGGCTCGATCGATTTCCAGCTTGACCTCGGCATGGCGGGCAACGACGAGGAACTGCTCTTCTTCCGCTCGCGCTTCGTGCTCGAGTCGCGTCTTGCACGGCTGGCGGCTCCGGTGGATGGCATCACGGTCACGATCGACGATGCTGCCCTCGTGGCACGCGACGCGCAGGCTGCCCGCCGCCTGGGCTTCGGTGCCAAGCTGTGCATCCACCCGCGGCAAGTCGAGGCAGTGAACCTCGGCTTCACGCCGACCGCCACCGAAATCGACTGGGCCCGCCGCGTGCTGGCCGCAGCGCGGCAAGCGGCTGGCGGCGCCGTCGCGGTGGACGGCAAAATGGTCGACCGGCCGGTGCTGATGCGGGCCGAGGCCCTGCTGCGTCAGGCTGGCATACAGGCTTGAGCGCTTGACTTGGGCTCCCTCCCCCGCTGGGAAAGGGTTTGGGTGAGGTGAGGCGGGGCGGGGCTTTCAAGGCGCATGCGCCTTGCCCGCTGAACGGCATCGGCCTGCA
>JAYVCL010000010.1:0-10787 GCA_043749975.1 Burkholderiales bacterium | reverse complement strand
CGCCGAGCTGGTTGTTCGGGAACAACTGGATCTCGACCTTGCCGTTGGTGTCTTTCTTGACCAGCTCAGCGGCCTCGAGGATGCGCACGTTGCTCGGGTGCACGACGGGAAAGTTGGTTGCCCACTTGAGCGTGATCGGCCCGGTCTGCGCGAACACGGGGTGGCTCACCGCAGCGAGCGCACCGCTGGCGGCGATGACTTGAACGAAGTGACGGCGTGCGATGGTCATGGGGTGTCTCCGGTGTGGTTTCTATGCAGGTGATCAGTACATCACAAGGCCGTTGTCGGCGACCAGCGTGCTGCCGGTGATGCTGCTGGCCTCGGGCGAGACCAGGAACGCGATCGCCGCCGCCATCTCGTGCGGCAGCGCAGTGCGGTTCAGCACGCTCATGCTCTCGACGCGGGTGCGGTGCGCGTCGTTTTTCCAGTGCTCGGCAATCATCGGCGTCAGCGTGGCGCCGGGCGCGATCGTGTTGACGCTGATGCCGCGCGGTGCGAGCGCGCGCGCCGCGTTCTTCGTCAGCGCCAGCACTGCGCCCTTGCTGGCCGCATACGCTGCGGTGCCGCTCAGGCCGCCGCCGCGAATGCCCGCCACGCTGGCCACGGTGCAGATGCGCGCGCCGGGCTGCATGCGCAGCGCGGCCTCGCGGATGCACACGAAGGTGCCGATCACGTTGACCTCGTTGACGGCGCGAAAGGTGGCCACCGTCAGGTCCATGAACGGCGTGGTCTCGCCGACACCCGCGCTGGTGACGAGCACGTCGAGCCGGCCGAGAAAGGCCAGCGCCTCATCGAAGGCGGCGATCACGCGGGCTTCGTCGGTCACGTCGGCGCGGATCGCGAGGTGTTCCGCGCTGCTCTGCGGCACCGCCTCGGCGGCGATGTCGATGCCGACGGTGCGGTAGCCGCGGCGTGCAAGCTCCGCCACGGTGGCGGCGCCGATGCCGCTGGCCGAGCCGGTGACGATCGCGGTGCGCGTCATCGTGCGGCAGGGATCAGGAGGCAAGGAGGCTGAGTTCATTCTGGCGCTGCGGCTGAGGGTCGCCGACGATGCTAGCAGTCCGGCCTTGCCCGGGCTGTTGGGGTTGTCGCTGATCGCGCCTCTCAAGGAAATGTGGCTTTGCCACTTTCCTTGATCCCCGCGGGGGACGGTCGGCTTTGGCCGGCCTTGGGGCGCTCAGAAGTCAGGGCAGATCGACCTGATCACGGCCGCGTCGTCGAGCTCGCCGAGGCCGGCGGCAACGGTCGCCTTGAACAGCCGCAGCGCCTCGTCGCCGAGCGGCGTGTCGACACCCGCAGCATCGGCCATCTGCACCGCGAGGCCGACATCCTTCGTGAGGATCACGCTGCGCGCGCGCGGCGCGTAATCGCCCTCCAGCGCACGCGCCATGCGGTCGGTGACGATCCACGACGCGCCGCTCGACGCCTTGATGACCTCGAACAGCGCGCGCTTGTCGAGCCCGAGCCGCGCACCGAGCGCCAGCGCCTCGGCGCCGGCGACGAGGTTGATGCCTGCGAGCAGGTTGTTGACCAGTTTGGTGCGCGCCGCATCACCGACCTTCTCGCTGACGTAGAACAAGGTGCCGGCCATCTCCCGCAGCACCGGCTCGAAGCGCTGGCGCAGCGCCTGATCACAGGCCAGCATCATCGACATCGTGCCGCTTGCCGCGCGCACCGGGCCGCCGGAGATCGGCGCGTCGAGCAACGCGATTGCGCATTCGGCGAGGCGATCGCAAAAGCGCTCGGTGTCGCTCGCGGCGATGGTCGAGCAGATCATCACGGCCGGTGGCGGCTCGCGCCGAGCGGCGTGGATGACGCCATCCGCGCCAAAAAGCACGTCGTCGATCTGAGCCGCATCGACAACGACGATCGCGATCAGGTCGCAGTGCGCAGCCAGCGCGGCGGGCGAATCGCAGGCCGGGATGCCTTGCGCTTCGGCGGCCGCCGCCGCCTTCGAGTCGATGTCACGCACCTGCAGCGCGTGGCCGCGCTGATGCAGATTCGTCGCCATCGCGAAGCCCATCGCGCCGATGCCGATGATGCCGATACGTTCTTGCTGGCTCATGATCAACACTCCATCTGACTTCGCAGCAGGCTGCGGGGTCGCCGACTCCGTTCAGCCAATTCTGATTCACTCCACCGGGCACCCGAATGCGCAACTGTCCGCCACGCCCCGACGCCACCTTGTGCAGCAACTCGATCAACAGCGCCCGCTGCGCCACCGAGAGTACCGCCAGCGAGGGTGCCTCAGTCGTCGCGGCGATCTTCTCGTCGCGCGCTTCAACGCACGCATCAGCGACCTGATCACGCAAACAAGATTCTCCTCAGCCGCAGAGTTGCAAACCACACTGAAGCTCTACCTCGCGACCTGCAACCACAGCATCCCTCAACGCGCCTTGCATCACCGAACCCCCATTCAAGCCCTCATGGCTTGGCAAGACAAGAAGCCGGAATTGTTCGTTAAAAGGGTCCATGAACAAACGGGACGCGACATCGTGGCCGATGTCGGCAGGATGTGCGCCGAAAGACCGCTCGACGACGGCTTCGGTGCCTTGTCGTGCGGGTGAAATACGGGCGGCGCGTCCGGCTCTGTCAAGGGCTCTCAACGGTGCCAGCGGCCCAAAGAAACACCGCCGTTGCCCGCTGGCCCGGCTTCACGACCACGTTTTCGTGCATGGCCAGGCGATCAACCGAGTTGCACCGGCACGAAGATCTTGTTGCCGTTGCGCAGGATCAGCAGCGCCACCGATTTGTCGGACCGGGTCACCACCTCACGCACTTGGTCGACACTGCTGACCGGCGTTCCATTGATGGCCATCAGAACATCGCCCGGCTGCACGCCGGCCATGCCCGCGGGACCTGCCGCGTCTTCGACCAGCAGGCCGCTGTCGACATGGGCGTCACGCTTCTCCTGCGGTTGCAGCGGGCGCAGCGCGAGGCCGAGCTTGCCCTTGCCGACGGCGTCGTCGGCCTGCGCGACCTTCGACGCCTTGTCGTTGGCGTCGCCGAGCGTGGCCGTCAACTGCGTGGCCTTGCCCTGGCGCCAGACATCGAGCGAGACCTTCTGGCCCGGTGCTGCGGCACCGATCACCGACGGCAGGTCCCCGACGGCGATGATCGGCGTGCCGTTCACCTTGCGGATCACGTCGCCGGTCTTCAACCCGGCCTTGTCCGCCGGTCCGCCGGCATCGATGTTCGACACCAGCGCACCCTCGGGCTTGTCGAGCTTGAACGAGTCGGCAAAGGTCTGGTTCACTTCCTGGATCGCCACGCCCAAGCGCGCATGGCTGGCCTTGCCGGTGGCGACGATCTGTTCCCTCACCTTGGTTGCCAGGTCGATCGGGATCGCGAACGACACGCCCTGGTAGCCACCGGTGCGGCTGTAGATCTGCGAGTTGATGCCGACCACCTCGCCGCGCACGTTGAGCAGCGGACCGCCGGAGTTGCCGGGGTTGATCGCCACGTCGGTCTGGATGAACGGCACGAAGCTGTCGTCCGGCAGCGAGCGGCCCTTGGCGCTGACGACGCCGGCCGAGACGCTGTTCTCGAAGCCGAACGGCGAGCCGATGGCCAGCACCCATTCACCGACCTTCAGGTCGCGCGGGCTGCCCAGCGGCACGGTGGGCAGGTTCTTCGCGTCGATCTTGAGCACGGCCACATCGGTTTTGGGGTCGGAGCCCAGCACCTTGGCGCGGAACTCGCGACGGTCGGTCAGCTTCACGATCACATCCTTCGCGTCGCGCACGACATGGGCGTTGGTCATGATCAGGCCGTCGGGGCTGACGATGAAGCCAGAGCCCTGGCCGCGCATCGGTACGTCGCGCTGGTTGGGCATGCCGCCGTTCGGTGCCTGAAAGCGCTTGAAAAACTCGAACAACGGATCGTTCGGGTCCATGCCCGAGCCCCCGCCACGCTGCGTCTCCGTGCTATCGCCCTCCTCGTTCGACACGTGCCGCAGGCCACTGACGCTGATGTTGACGACAGCACCCCCGTAACGCTGCGCGATCTGCGAAAAATCAGGCGCGCCGATCGCGGTGGTCGGGGCGGCGACCGGCGGCGTCGCGACGATGCCAGTTGCCTGCGCGAGCGCAGGCGAGCCTGACAGCAAGGTCGCGCCGGCACCGCCGACAATGCCGGCCGCGGCGAGCGCGAGAAAGAGACGGGTGGGGGTCATCGAGCGGTTGTTCATGGAAAGATCCCTTGCAGGTGTTGGGTAAGCCACGAACTGAATATCGGGGTACCGACTTAGAGAGTTCTTAAGCGCCGCATTCGCCGCATTCGCCGCCAGAGCGCGGCCACATGCGCCGAAAGACCGTGTCCTTGTCGATCAAAGGGTGCTTGGGCGATGCCCCGACATGCATGGCGACCATCGCGAACAGCGTGTAGGGCAGCGCATGGCTGATTCGAGGCGTCAGCCGCCGGACGGAAACCTCACCTGCACCCTCAGCCCACCCAGGCGCGGCGAGCGGTCGAGCGTGAGTTGCGCGCCGTGCAGTTCGGCAATCGATTTGACGATCGCCAGACCGAGCCCGCTGCCGGTGGTCTGTGTTCCGGCGACGCGGTAGAACCTGTCGAGCACGCGCTCGCGATCCTCTTGCGGGATTCCCGGCCCGCTGTCCTGCACGCTCAGAACCATCGCATCGCCATCGTGCCTGACCTCGACATCGACCGTACCGCCGTCGGGGCTGTACTTGATCGCGTTGTCGATCAGGTTGCGCAGCAGGATCCGCAGGGCCTGCGGGTGTCCAGCGATGCAGCCTTCGTCCGCATGCGCCAGCCCGATGTCGATGCGGCGCGTTTGTGCTGCTGGCGCGACATCGGCGATCGACAGCCGGGCCAGTTCCACCCATGACACGGGCTCGGCCTTCACGCCCGCAGCGACGCTGGCCTGCTGGCGGGCCAGGATCAGCAACTGCTCGACCAGCCGGGTGGCTCGGTCGATGCCTGCGGTGAGCCGGCTCACGGCCACGCCACGCGCCGCTTCGTCGGGAGCGCGCAGCAGCCCTTGCGCCTGCAGCTTCAGCGCCGCCAGCGGCGAGCGCAACTCGTGAGCGGCGTCGGCAACGAAGCTCTTCTGCGCATCGAAGGCCTGACGAACCCGCCCGAACAACAGGTTCAACTCGTGCACCAGGGGCCGGATCTCATCCGGCAATCCGGTCTCGCTCACCTCGCTGAGGTCATCGGCCTGACGCTCGGACACCTGGCGCCGCACGCGGGACACCGGTGCCAGCGAGGCACTGACCACCCACCAGACGATGAGCATCAGCACCGGAGCCATCAGGGCAATCGGCCCGACCGTGCGCAGCACCAGCTTGCCGGCCATCTCGCGGCGCGCGGCCATGTCCTGCGCCACCTCGATGGTCTGCGAGCGCGACTGCAGCGCGAACACCCGGTAGGTGGCACCGTGAGCATCGACGTCGGAAAAGCCGAGCACGGTCTGCTGTGGCAGCGCCGCACGTGCCGACTGAAAGACACGCAGTCCATCGGCCGTCCACACCTGCACGACGAAGTCGAAGTTTTCCTCGTCGTGCGGTGCTTCGGCCGCAAAACCCGGTGCGTTCAGCGGCAGGCCGGCACGCAACGACAGGGCCATCTGCTGCATGTGATAGTCGAAAATCTCGTCGGCCTCGGCACGCGCGGTGCCGTAGGCAACGAAGGCCTGGGCCAGCGCCGTGACCGAGATCGCGGCGAACAGGAACCACAGCAGGCGCGTACGCAGCGAATGGGGTGGTTGCAGGCGCATCGTCAGTCTCGGGGCACCATGTAGCCGACGCCGCGCACGTTCTGGATCAGATCGGCACCCAGCTTCTTGCGCAGCCCGTGGATGTAGACCTCCACCGCGTTGCTGCTGATCTCGTCCTTCCAGCCGTACAGCTTCTCCTCGATCTGCGCACGCGACAGCACCAACCCCGGCCGCGCGAGCAAGGGTTCGAGCACGGCCCACTCGCGCGCCGACAACACCACCGGCTGGCCGCCCACGGTCACCTCACGCGTCGCCGGGTTGATGCTGATGCCCTTGTGCTCGTAGATCGGCTCGGCGCGCCCCGCCGCACGCCGCAGCAGCGCCCGAATGCGCGCCAGCAGTTCGTCCAGGTCGTAGGGTTTGAGGACATAGTCGTCGGCCCCCGCGTCGAGCCCTTCGATGCGCTGCTGGACCGAATCGCGCGCGGTTGCGATCAGCACCGGGATGCGCTCCTTTCGCGCACGCATCGAGCGCAGCACAGTGAGCCCGTCGCGACGTGGCAGCCCGAGGTCGAGCAAGACCAGGTCGTAGGTCTGGGTTCGCAGGGCGGTGTCGGCCATCTCGCCGTCCTTCACCCAATCGACGGCGTAGTGCTCGGCCCGCAACAGGTCGAGCACCGTTTCGCCGATCATCGAGTCGTCTTCCACCAGCAGGAGGCGCATGGGTCCGGGTTTCTTTCAGCGCGATCAGCGTATGTTGGCAGTGTCGTCGCTTGGCTTGAAAGCACTGCGAGGTCAAGCGGCGCAAATGGCGCAAATGGTGCCACGGTCGCCGTCAATCATCGTTGTCTTCCTTGGCTTCTTTGCCGCCTCGATCGGCTTGGTCCAGTTGGCTCGACAGCACCTTGCCGTCGTTCGCGTCGACCGTCACATCCATCACCTTGTTGTCGGCGGTGATGACCTCGACGTTGAACACCAGCGGGCCGCGCTCGCTGTCGAGTTCGGCCTTGACAGCCTTGCCTGCGGCATGGGTCTCGGCGCTGCCGATGGCCTGGCTCAGACTGATCCTGGCCTGGGCCAGGTCCACCACGGCGTCATTCTCCAGAGCTCCGGTCTGCTTGGCATACGCCAAGCCTGCGGCGGTGGCGACACCCGCAGCCAGGATGAGGGCGGGGATGATGATCTTGTGTTTCATGGCTAACTCCTTGCTTGAATGCCTGCCAGGCGGGATTGCCTGTCGACGGATTCAACTGTGGAACCCGATCCTTAGGCCTGGCTTATCCACGCGGATGCATGCGCGCGGGCGAACGTCATCGCGGTCGCGCACGCAACGAACGGACTTCTGGAGTTCCACCCCGGCCACCAGGCCGGCCTGGGTTCAGCGCGCCAGCCGGCTCCCTGCCGCCTCACCCAGTCGCTGCAACGGGCCCAGCGGGTTGACCTGCCGCTCGACCCGATCGGTGCGTGGATCGCCGCCGTGACTGCGGAACAAGACGACGCCTTCGCGCACTGCGAGCAGCCCTTCGAAACGCCATCCGGTCACCCTCGTCTCGCGACGAAAGTTCAGAAAGTCGAGCATGAAGCTGCCTTCGCGGCGGGTCGCTTCACGGCCCAGATGAAACTCGTAGGCCTGGCATGCCAGACGCGCGACGATGCAATCACGAATGCCGGGGTCGATGGCCTCGAACGGAACGCCGCGATCAGGTGCCAACAGACCGGTCAATCGCGGATACGAGATCAGGGTGACGTTCGGACTGGATTGCAAATCGAATCCCAGTCCCTTCAACTGTTCGACCGTCGTGCGGTAAGTGACAACCTTTTCAAAGGCTTGTGCCGCAGCTTCGAAGCTGTCGAATCCTGATGGTTGTTCGCTGTCGCCGCGTGGAAGCAGATTTGCGCAACCGCAGAGCCACAGGCACGTGCTGAGGCAGACGACGCGGCAGACAATCATGCGGTTGGCGTCACGATGAAGCACTTCGCGAGCTGGAGCGGTCTGATTGCCTCTCAGCCTGCGGCGTGTTCGCGGGCGGACTGGCACGGCGCACACCGCAGCGCGGCGGGCTGCACCCGCAGGCGCGGCAGGGCAATCGGCTCGCCGCAATCCGCACAGTCGCCGTAGGTGCCGGCGTCGAGACGCTGCAAAGCGGCTTCCACCTGGGCCAACTCGTCGAAGTCGCGCTGCTCTTGTGCGCCGTCAAGGTCCGACAACTGCCGCTGCATCGCGTCGTCCTTGCGGTCCGTCACCTCATGGGATGAAGCGCCGGTCAGTTCACGTTGAGCCTGCTCGGCGGCATGGACCTCGGCGCGCAGTTCGCGCAGACGATAGGTCAGCAAATCGCGCAGTTGCGTCAGGTGAGTTTGGGTAGCAAGTTCCATGGTCTGTCGCTCCGGTTGAGATCTGATCGAGAGGCGCTCCCAGATCGATTTTGAAACGCTGGCGAGCGCGCCCGCTTGACGTGCGTCAATGTCTTACCGCGGCTTCAGGCACGCGGCAGCAGTGCACGGTGCGCAGGCCGTGGTGTCGACGAGCGCCGCTCGATCAGGGCGTTATCGCGACCTTCAGCACGCCGTCGCGCTGATGGCCGAACAGCTCATAGGCCTTCTCGATGTCATCGAGCTTGAAGCGGTGCGTGACCATGGGGCTCAAGTCCACCCGGCCCGACTGGATCACCGACATCAGCCGGCGCATGCGTTCCTTGCCTCCCGGGCACAGCGTTGTCACGATCTGGTGCTCGCCCAAGCCGGCCGCGAACGCACCCAGTGGAATGGTCAGGTCGGTGGAGTAGACACCCAGGCTCGACAAGGTGCCGCCCGGACGCAGCACGCGCAGGCAGGCCTCGAACGTCGCCTGCGTTCCGAGGGCTTCGATCGCGACATCGACGCCGCGCCCATCGGTGAGCCGCATGATCTCGTCCACCGGGTCGGTGCGGCTGCTGTCGATCACGTGGTCGGCACCCATGCGGCAGGCGATCTCCAGCCGGTTGCCCAGGCGGTCCACGCCGATCACCGTGGTCGCGCCGCTCAGCTTGGCGCCTGCCGTGGCGCACAGCCCGATCGGCCCCTGCGCGAACACCGCCACCGTGTCGCCGATGCGGATGCCGGCCCGCTCGGCACCGCCGAAACCGGTCGACATGATGTCGGGGCACATCAGCACCTGCTCGTCGCTCAGATCATCCGGCACGGCGGCGAGGTTGGCCATGGCATCGGGGACGAGCACGTATTCGGCCTGGCAGCCGTCGATGGTGTTGCCGAACTTCCAGCCGCCCAGCGGCTTCCAGCCGTGCGCCGTGCCGGCACCGTCCTGCGAGCCGTAGCCGCACTGGCAGGCGTTGCTCCAGCCACTGGGTGTGATGGCGCCGGCGATGACGCGCTGACCCTCGCGATAACCCTGCACGGCCGAGCCCAGCTTGTGAATCACGCCGACCGGCTCATGGCCGACCGTCAGGCCGCGCGCGACCGGGTATTCGCCTTTGAGAATGTGAATGTCGGTGCCGCAGATGGTCGTCGTGCTGACCTTGATCAGCGCATCGAGCGGACCGACATCGGGAATGCGTTTGTCGTCGAGCACGATGCGTCCGGGTTCGACAAACACCGCTGCCTTCATCATCGCCATGGTCTTCTCCTGGTGGTTTCCGGTTGATTCGAGTGTCCGGACGGGTGACTCGTCGCCGCGCCAACGCTGCATCGCGCCGCAACCGCCTCGACCTACGCGTCGCCAGACTATGCGAAGCCGCACGCCCGGGCTTGATCCCCGTCAAGGAAAGCGCCAGCCGATTGCCTGCGCGGAGGTCGGTCTCCACGAGATGCGAACGAACATCACCCCAGTGGCCGCCAGAGCGCCCAAACCCACGGCACCTGCCCGAGACGCTCATCAAGCGCTTGCCGCGCTACCCCTCGGTGCCCGTGACCAGGGTCGGCCGCCTTGCAGTCGACAAGGCGTTCCACGGCCAGAAACTCGGTGGCACACTGCGCGCCGATGCGGCCGTTCGGGCCATGCGCTCGGAAGTGGCGATGTTTACCCTGGTGGTCGATGCCAAGGACGATGCCGCCGAGGCCTTCTACCGCCACCATGGATTCGAATGCTTCGGCACCAAGGCCAGGAAACTGATCGTGTCGTTGAATAATTTCGTGCAGGAAAGAACACAGCGGTGCCGCACCACTGGGTCTGATCGGCAGACAGATCAGACTCGTGCGTAGCTTTGTGCTCCATCGCTAAGCTGCATCGCTCGGTGCGCGACTGAGCTCGTTATTTGCCGCCACCAAGACCCGCAACATGCGCATGAACTCCGACCTCTCCTTCTTGGGCAGCGGCGCGAGCATGCGCTCCTGGGCCCGAAGCATGGAGGGGACGATCGACTCCAAGAGCACGCGGCCGGCGTCGGTCAACGTCAGCAGGCGCACGCGGCGGTCGTTCGGGGACGCGCTGCGCATGATCAGCCCCCTGGCTTCGAGCCGATCGACGACGCCGCCGATCGTCGATGTGTCGAAGCCGACCGTGCCGGCCAGCGTGCGCTGGTCGAACCCCGGGGTGTTCGCCACGGCTTGCATGGCGGCGTACTGCACCGGGGTCAGGCCATGCACTTCAGTCTCCTGCAGAAAGATCGCCACCGCGATCTGGTGCAGCCGCCTGATGTGGTGGCCAGGCAGGGCATCGAGTTGGACGCGAGTCGGCATGGCTTTCTTCATCAGGGGCTCGTCCGATTGCCAGGGTGAACACTGACTTGATCGTGAATCATGCTATCACTATACTTGTCATCAGTGTACATATCAACCGTGTACTGACTTACACACATCACAAATCAATTCGAGGGTGCGGCGATCAGCCGCACAAGACATTTCAACTTCCCAGGAGACAACAGCATGAACCCCAGAAATCGACTCGTCGCTGTCGCCGTCAATACGGCCGCAGCCGTGATCTTCAGCGCCCATGCGTGGGCGGCCGACCCTGTCAAGATCGGCCTCGTGCTGCCGATGTCGGGCCCCTTCGCTGCCTACGGCAAGCAGATCGAACATGGCGTCAAGCTTTACCTGGCCACCCAGGGCGACACCTTCGGTGGGCGCAAGGTCGAACTGATCATCAAGGACGACAGCCCCGGCACGGCCGG
>JAYVCL010000009.1:0-4312 GCA_043749975.1 Burkholderiales bacterium | reverse complement strand
TTCGCGAACACCTGCGGCTGGTGCCACAGCGGTGCTGGGCGCATCGCGGGCAAAGGCCCGCAACTGATGGGCACGACGCTGACCGACACCGAAATCATCAACCGCATCAAGAACGGCAAGACCGGTGCCATGCCCGGGTTCGGTGCCACGTTCACCGAAGACCAACTGAAGGCGATCGTGAAGTACATCCGCGATCTCAAACCGGAAGCCTGACCGCAATGACACTGAACGATCACGTCTTGAGGCGCGCCGCTGCGGCGCTGCTGTGGCTCGCCGCGTTGGGTGCCACAAGCGCGGTGCATGCCCGCACGCTGGCCGACATCCAGTCGCGCGGCATGATTTCGATGTGCGCGAATCCCGATGCGCTGCCGCATGCGAGCAGCAAGCCCGACACGCCGGGCTTCCAGATCGAGATCGGGCGCGCACTGGCGGCTGCGCTGGGCGTGCAACTGCATGTGGACTGGATCATTCCGCGCGGGCGGGCCGGCCTGGTCGATTGCGACATGCTGCTCGACACCATCGTCGACCCGGCGACCCAGCGCGGGCCGGTCAAGCTGTCGCAGGCCTATCAAAAAAGCGGAGTCGCGCTGGCGCTGCGGGCAGGAAACGACTCGGTGCAGCGGTTTCAGGATGTTGCGCCCGGCAAGCGGGTCGGCGTGATGATCAACTCGCTGGCGAGCAAATTGCTCAACCAGCGCGGGCTGTACACGGTGCCCTATGCCTTCGAGACCGACATGGTGGCCGACCTGGCAAAGGGCGAACTCGACGCATGCGCGGTGTCGCCGGCCACGATCGCTTACTACATCAAGGCGCATTCGGAATCCGCGCTTCGCTATGTGCACGCCTACGACGCCGAACCGGAGTTGCGATGGGACCTGGCCGTCGGTCTGCGCCGCAGCGACGACGCGCTCGTCGACGCCGTCAACGAGGCGCTCACCCGCTTGAAAGGCGATGGCAGCCTGATGCGCATCTACCAGGCTTACGGCGTCGACTATCGGCAGCCGTGACGGATGTCCAATCGGCTTCGGCCCGTTGGCCGATCGCCGATCGCAGCTCAGGTGAACCGGGTTTCGAGAATCGCCTCTTGATGCTTCAGAACTGAGAACCTCGTTGGCTGCGCCCGACTGAAATGAGCGCAACCAGCAAAAAATCGTCTTCCGGCAAAGGTGCCAGACGAGGAGGCGGGAAGAGAAGTTCATCAACCACAAGGAGAACTGACATGAAACAAGACCCGAATCATGCGCACGCCGAGTTGGTCGAAGCGGGTGGCGAAAAACCACCTGGAACGAGCCGACGGGGTTTTCTGGCGACCGCCGCTGCAACTGTGGCTGCCGCTGCGCCTGCGGCATCGGCGTTTGCGGGCACCGACAAGTTCGCACGCGACCGCGACTGGACCGGCAACGAGACCGTGACCTATCCCGAACCCGCATTCGAGGTGAAAGACAAACGCTTCAGCGGACGGCAGGGCAATGCCACGCTGCAGCGCATCTGGCACGGCCAGGGGCACGACGCCGCTCTGTGGTGCGAAGGGCCGGTGTGGATGGGTGATTGGGGCTGCCTGCTGTGGAGCGACATCCCGAACCACCGCGTGCTGCGTTGGAGCGAAGACGACGGCCACGTCAGCGTCTACCAGACCGAGTCGGGCTACTCCAACGGCCACACTCGCGACAACCAGGGCCGGCTGATTGCGCTGGAGCACGACACCCGCCAGGTGCGCCGCCGCGAATACGACGGCACCTGGACGATTCTGTGCAACAGCTTCGAGGGCAAGCGGCTCAACGCGCCGAACGATGCCGCAGTTCACCCCGACGGCTCGGTCTACTTCACCGATCCGGGCTACGGCATCATGGGACCGTACGAAGGGCACAAGGCCGAGTTCGAGTTGCCAACGCGGGTCTATCGCATCGACCCCGCGGGCAAGGTGACGATCGCCGCCGAAGGGCCGATGCGCCGCCCGAACGGAATTTGCTTTTCACCCGACTACAAGAAAGCCTATGTCGTCGACACCGGCGCGACCGATGGTGCCTACGCTGCCAACATCATCGTCTTCGACGTCAAGGGAACGGCTCTGTCCAACCCCAAGGTGTTCGCCGACTTCGCGCCCGGTTTCACCGATGGCATCCGCTGCGACACCGACGGCAACGTCTGGTGCGGATGGGGCTGGGGCGGCGTGGAGACCAACGGTGTGCGCGTGCATCACCCCGACGGTGCGCTGCTGGCGTTCCTGCATACGCCCGAGGTCATCGCCAACCTGTGTTTCGGCGGCACCAAGCGCAATCGGTTGTTCATGTGCGGCAGCACCTCGATCTATTCGCTGTACGTCAACGCGGTCGGTCACGCGCTGAGCTGAGGACGACGGTGCCGGCCGGGGCCGGCAGCACCTGCGCGGCGCTTTTGGCGCTGCCAGGCGTTCAGCAACCATCCATTGCCTGTGTGCGCCGTCGCACAGACAAACGACCACGACTTGGTTACAAATAAGCACGGCCACAGGCGCAGTCCTGCGCACCGACCGTGGCGTCCAATGTTTGTGTCAATCAAGGAGTGGTTCATGAATACCCGTTTGATCAGTTCAACCGGAACGGCTTTGCTCGCCTGTTCTGTGGTCTTGTCCCTGGCCGCTTGCAGCGGCATGTCCACGCGTGACAAAAACACCGCCACCGGCGCGGTGATCGGCGGTGCCGCCGGCGCCATCCTGACCGGCGGCGGTACGGCCGGCACGGTGGGGGGTGCGGCAGTGGGCGGTGTGATCGGCAACAGGATCGATCCGAACAAGAAGTAACCCAGGGAGTAACCGAAGGGCTCGGCCACCGCGCCGGGTCCATCGGCGGCGCTGACCAGAGGCCCCGCAGCGCGGCCGAACCGGCTCGGCCCGTCGCAGCGCAAATAAGCCGGGCCGCACCCCGGCATGGCTTCAGACCTTGGAAAACGCCTGCTTCTGCACGTCTGATCGTGCTTTGGCCGCTGAGTACAGCCTCTAAGCTGGCACTTGCCCGCGCACTGCGGCCCGCCATCTCGAAGCCTGTGATCAGCCTCCCATGACCCAGTCCGGCAAGCCTCGCCCATCCGTCAAGACCCACCTGATCCGGGGCGGCGCAACGCTGCTGGCCGGCCTCGCGCTGCTGGGGGTGATGCTGCTTCAGGGCCATGCCGAGCGCGACGCGCTGGCCCAGAAGAGCCCCGCCACGTTGGCGTTCGAGAAAGAACCCGAGACCTGGCTGCGCCATCCCAGGGAAGCCTCTGAATTCGAACGCGCCATCGCCGCCGGCGAGGTGCGCGCGGTCGGCATCGGCGGCTCGCTCGCGCTGTACACCGACAAGTCGGGCCAGCGCCACAGCGCGCGGCTGGTCGACTGCGGGCCGGGCTGCGCGAATGAGCTTGCCTCGCACCTCGGCGCGCTGAGCCTGAAGCACGGCTTCGTGCTGACCGGTGCCGACATCGATCCACGTACGCCCAGCCAGAAGGCGATGCAAGGCCTGGACGGCTTGGGCAAGGTGCTGGGCACGCTGCTGCCGGTGGCGCTGGTCTTCGCGCTGCTGCTGTTTCAGTCGAAGGGCAGCATCGGCTTCGGCCGCACCAAGCTGGCCGACAAGCCCGACACCGGTTTCGATGCGGTGATCGGTGCCGATGAAGCGAAGAAGGCGCTGCGCCGCGTGGCCGCGTTCATGAAGGACCCGGCCCAGTACGCGGCCATCGGCGCGCAAGCGCCTCGCGGTGTGCTGCTCGACGGGCCGCCCGGCACCGGCAAGACCTTGCTCGCGAAGGCGCTGGCCGGCGAATGCGGCGCCAGCTTCATCAGCGTCGACGGTTCGTATTTCAGCTCGATGTTCCTGGGGGCCGGCATCGGCAAGGTGAAAGAGCTGTTCGCACGCGCCCGTGCCAATGCGCCGTGCATCATCTTCATCGACGAGGTCGACGGCATCGGCAAGCGCTCCAACGGCGGCGAAGCGCATGCCGGTGAGCAAGAGCAAAACCGCATCATCAACCGCCTGCTGCTCGAGATGGACGGCTTCGCGCCGCTCGACAACGTGGTGGTCGTGGCTGCCACCAACCACATCGACAACATCGACCCGGCGATGCGCCGCCCGGGCCGCTTCGACATGACGGTGCGCACCTTGCTGCCGACGCCGCCCGAGCGCGAGGCGCTGTTCAAGCTGTACCTCGACAAAGTGAAGGCAGCTCCCGGCATCGACACCGCGTCGCTGGCGCGCACCGGTGCGGGCATGTCACCGGCCGACATCGCCAATTGCGTGAACCGGGCTGCCGCCTGCACCGCCGAAGCGGGCGAGGCGCAGGTGAGCCAGGAGCGGCTGTA
>JAYVCL010000008.1:0-3455 GCA_043749975.1 Burkholderiales bacterium | reverse complement strand
TGTGCAAGCAGTAATAGCGCCCCAAGGCCGACGCCATACGTCGTCCGCCATCCGGCTTGCAGGCCGGATGGCCTTCGCCAGCCACAAAGCCCCTTTCGGGCCTTTGTGCGCGGGCTCAGTCCCCCGAGGGGAGGAGAAACACTTGGGGCGGCCCGGCGTTTGTTTCTCATGCTGAACGGTAATCAAAGGCCTTGTCAAATGCCCGCTGCACAGGGCTTTGCGCAAAATCTCCTGAATGACAAAACGACTGCTCGCCTCCGCATGGGCCAAGGCATATCGGCGCAGCTTCGCGGCGATCACGCGCAACACGGTGCGCGCCGGCAACCGCGCCGTGGGCCGCGCCCTCAAACCGACGGTCGACAAGCGCAAGGCACCGCCCGGTGACGGCGACTGGATTGCCGGTGTGGCCCTGGGCCCGGCCGGGGCGCGCCGTTTTCGGCTTTACCGCCCGCCGGACGTGCAGTTCGGTGAGCGGCTGCCACTGCTGGTGATGTTGCACGGCTGCGGGCAAGACGCGAAAAGCTTCGCGATGAGCACGCGCATGAACCGCATCGCAGCGCGTGAGCACTTTCTCGTGCTCTACCCCGAGCAAGATCGACTGGCCAATGCCCAGGGTTGCTGGAACTGGTTCGACACCGCCTCCGGCCGCGCCCACGGCGAAGCCGCCTTGATCATGAACGCGGTCGACCAGGTGTGCCTGCTGTACCCGGTCGATCGCGCACGCATCGCCGTGGCAGGGCTGTCGGCCGGTGCCAGCATGGCGGCGTTGATCGTCACGCGGCACCCCGAACGTTTCAAGGCCGTGGTGATGCATTCGGGCATCCCGCCCGGCACCGCGCATTCCAGCCTGTCGGCGCTGGGCGCAATGCATGGCCGCCGCGCCACCAAACCGCTGGCGGCCACGCCCGCGGCCATGGCCACGTCATGGCCGCCACTGATGGTGATTCACGGCGAAGTCGATGCCGTGGTGTCGGCCAGCAACGGCCATGCGGCGGTGCAGGTGTGGGCCGATGCAGCCGGCGCGCGCGCCGGCACCGGGCGCAACGTGCAGCGCGGCAAGCGCTACCCGATGACGGTGACCGACTTCAAGCGCCGCGGCAGCACGGTGGCCACCTTGATCGAAGTGGGGCGGCTGGGCCACGCGTGGAGCGGCGGCGCGGCGAAGCAGCCGTTCAGCGACGGGCAAGGGCCCGATGCGTCGCGCATGGTGTGGGCGTTTGCGGCCAGGCAGTTTCGCGATTGAAGGTGCCCCCAGGCCGACGACACACGTCGTCCGCCCCCAAACGACTGTGTTCAAAGTCCAGACTTGCATGCCTCAGCGAGACGCCGCTCACTGTTGTAAGGTTCATTCATGAATCTCAGCCTTTCAGGTAAGCGCATCCTTGTGACGCAGGCGACCTCTTTCATGGGGCCGGCCCTTTGCGAGGTACTTGCGCAACACGGTGCGATTGTCATTGCCAATACCGATCCACTCGACGAAGTCGGGGCAGCACAGGCCATGGTCAACGCGGCGGGCGTGGTGGACGTGTTGGTGGCCAATCTCGCCATCTCGGCTCCAACCTCACTTGCGACAGAGGCGTCCGAGTCCGAGTGGCGAGACACGTTCGTAGCGCTCGTCGATCCTCTGCCGAGGCTGTTCCGCGCGGCCCTTCCGCAAATGATCGAGCGCCGAGCCGGAAAGATTCTGGTCATCGGTAGTGCTTCGGCATTGCGCGGCTTGAAGCGTACTTCTACCTATGCGGCGGCACGCGGCGCGCAGCTTGCCTATGTCCAGTCCGTAGGCATCGAAGTGGCGCCCCACAACGTTCAAGTCAACGCAATCGCGCAGAACTTCGTAGAGAACCCCACGTACTTCCCCGCCGAAGTTCAAGCCAATCCTCGTTTCCAGGAAAGACTGAAGCGAGAGGTGCCGCTGGGTCGGCTGGTGAGCGCACAAGAAGACGCGGCGTTTGCCGCCTATCTTTGCAGCGAGGCTGCCAACTGTTTCGTTGGCCAAGTGTTTCCTGTGTGTGGCGGTTGGGTGATGCGGTAGCGCGAATGACGCCCAATCGGGTATCCGCGAGTTTTTAAATCCCCGCCCCACACCACCCACCGTGCGGGTCCGCAGTGGGCGGTTCATGCGAAGAGTTCATACGCAGCCTCACGGGCTGCGCACAGAATGCGAACAAGGCTGGCAGCTTGAGCCTGCGCCGCGCTCGACTGGCCCGGTCGGGTTTCGTTGTCGAGGAGCTAGCCGCTCGTTGCTGCATCCTGCTTCGCGTGTTTGGCCCTTCATGATCGGCCACTCTCGTAAAGCACCGAAGCCCGGCTATGGCCGCTGCTGACTTCTGCACCATCACGCCGCGCGTCACCACGCGACGCGCTGTGACGCCGATGATGATTACTGCCGATTCTTCGCATGCTGCGGGCAGCTCGCCGCAGCGCTTGGGCCTTCGTAACCCGGTGTGATCCGATCCGGGACTGTCATCATCAACGCGCACCGCACGCGGTGCAGTTCCTGTCCGGGCTCAGCCTCGCACCTCTTGCACTCGGGCTTCCTCCAGACAAGACCTCGCGGGCTTGCCCTTGCCTTCGGCTCGTGGTTATCCTTGCTCACGATGAGTCCAAGTCGGTACTCCCACAGGGGACTTGCACCCCATAAGTTCGCGCCCATGCTGGGCGCACACCCTTCCATCGAGGGGATGCTTTCCGGCCTACGGCCTCCAATCGACCCTCATGTCAAACGCTAGGCCTCATGAAGTCCACCGTTTCGCCTCTCCGCGCCAATAGGGTGGTCCACCCATGAAACTCGTTCCGCTTCTGGCAGTCGCCAATGCGACGCTCGCCGTCGTGTCGGCACTGCTAGGCGCTGCCCCCTTCACGCCAGCCATAGCGCTATTCCTTGTCTACGCCCCCCTTGCAGCGGTATTCGCACGGCACAATCAAACGGTCGCGGCCTTGGTTGTCGTAGGCGCGGCAGTCGTTGCGTGGTTTCTATCGCCAATCGAGTTCAACACGTCTCACATCGCCGCACCGCTCGTCTGGCTCACATGGGTCGCATTCTGGTCAGGCGTCGTCATCTATCTGAGCAGGCGCAAGCTTTAAGCAGTCATTGCAACAGCACGGGGCGGTGGCACACATGGGGCCTTGTATCTTCCAAAAGAAGAACAACAGGTTCTGTGAGGAGGGGTTCCGTGATAGTCGTGGTGGCAGGCTGTGGGCAAGTGGGCAGAGGCTCGAGCGGTGGGCAATTCAAGGCGTTGTCCACGGCCAGCGGGGGCCGGTTCGAGCGCCAGCTCGAACTGTCCACTTGTCCACAGCCTCGCGCCGTGGCTTCTTTCGCGTCGGTGCGCCAAACCTGATACGCCTATGAGCAAGCAGCTCGCGGGTTAGCTTTTGGTCAACGCACCGGCCCGTTTCATCCAAACCGTGTAGCCCGAACAGTTGTCAATCATGAACATGCATCCGCAAGGTGG
>JAYVCL010000007.1:0-5549 GCA_043749975.1 Burkholderiales bacterium | reverse complement strand
GATGACCTTGAACTCCATCGTCTTGCCCTCGTACGGGCTCATGTCTTTGACTGGACGCGTGTCGAGCAGCGAGCCGGGCAGGAAGGCGCGAATGCCGTTGACGAGAACCGTCAGGCCGCCCTTGACCTTGCCGTTGACGGTGCCGGTCACGAACTCGCCGGAGTCGAGCGAGGTTTCGAGCGACAGCCACGAGGCCAGCCGCTTGGCCTTGTCGCGCGAAAGGATGGTGTCGCCGTAGCCGTTTTCCACGGCGTCGATCGCCACCGACACAAAATCGCCGACCTGAACTTCGAGTTCGCCGATGTCGTTCTTGAATTCTTCGATTGGAACGTAGGCTTCGGATTTGAGGCCCGCGTTGACCACCACGAAGCTGTGCTCGACGCGAACCACCTCGGCGGTGATGACTTCGCCGGTGCGCATTTCAGAGCGCTGCAACGACTCTTCGAACAGGGCGGCGAACGATTCCATGCCCGGCTCGGTGGCGGCGGTTTGAGTTTGTGACATTGGGTATTTCCGGTGCAGCGGATGCTGCGGGTTTGGGTTGCAAATCCGAAGGTTCAGCGTGCCATGCAGCACAGGAGGGGAACCAACGGGCTCATATCGCCTTGCGCGCCGTTCAACTGACGATTCAGCCGAACGGTCTGCGTTGCTGCCAGGCTTTCAACACAACATCCATCGAAGCTTCGACAGAGAGAGCCGAGTTGTCCAGCAACACCGCATCTTGCGCTGGCATCAAGGGCGAAACGCTGCGAGTTTGGTCGCGAGCGTCACGCGTTTCCAAGTCAACGCGAAGACTGTCGATATTAGCGGAAAACCCGTTCGAAATCAATTGCTTGTGGCGCCGTTCGGCGCGTGTGGCTGCGCTCGCGGTGAGGAAGATCTTGAGCGCCGCATTGGGGAAAATGACGCTGCCCATGTCGCGGCCGTCGGCCACCAGACCGGGCACGCGGCGAAACGACAGTTGCAGTTCACGCAATGCGTCGCGAACCGCCCCAAAGGCCGACACTTCCGAGGCGAGGGCGCCCACGTCTTCCCTGCGCAGTTGCTCTTGAACTTCAATGCCGTCGAGTTGGATGCCGCCGCGCAGAAACGTCAAGCGCAGCGATGCCGCCAATGCCGCCAGGCCCGCTTCGTCGGTGGCCGCCACGCCGGCGTTCATCGCCTGCAGCGCGGTGGCTCGATACACCGCGCCAGAATCCAGGAAGTGATAGCCGAGCGACTTCGCCACGGCGCTCGCCAGCGTTCCCTTGCCGGAGGCGCTGGGACCGTCCACGGTTAAGACCGGGATGTCTCCTGCGTCGGTTTCGACGACCGAGAACAAGGCCTCGAAGTAGTCTGGAAACGTCTTGGCCACGCAGTGCGGATCGAGGATGCGCACTGGCACCGCAGGGTCGGCACCGGCCAGCGGGTTCAGCGCCGCGAGCGAAAAGCACATCGCAACGCGGTGGTCGTCGTAGGTGTGGATGGTCGCGGCCTTCCATTGCTGCGGCGCGGTGATGGCGATGAAATCGGCACCTTCGGCGACCGCAGCACCGAGTTTGCGCAGCTCGGCGGCCATCGCAGCGATGCGGTCGGTTTCCTTGACGCGCCAGCTCGCGATGTTGGTCAGTCGGGTGGTGCCGTGCGCATACAGCGCCATCACCGCGAGCGTCATCGCTGCATCGGGCATGTGGTTGCAGTCGAGCGTGATCGCGCTCAGCGGCCAGCGGCCTTGCCTGACTTCGAGCCAGTTGGGTCCTTCGACCACGTTCGCACCCATCTGACGCGCCGCCTCGATGAAGCGGATGTCGCCCTGCATCGAATGGACACCCACGCCTTCGATGCGAACCGGCGCTTGCGTGGCGGCGATGGCACCGAGCGCGATGAAGTACGAGGCCGACGACGCGTCGCCCTCCACATGAATCTCGCCCGGGGACGTGTATTGGCTGCCTTGCGGGATGACAAAGCGGCTCCACGCGTCGCGTTGAACTGCGATGCCGAACCGCGCCAGCAGCTTGAGCGTGAGCTCCACGTAGGGCTTCGAGATCAAATCGCCTTCGACCTCGATGCTCAGCGCGCGCGTCTGGCTGACCAGCGGAAGTGCCAGCAGCAGGGCAGTCAGGAACTGGCTCGACACGTCACCGCGGACGCGGATGGCGGCGGCAGTGTTCAGGGGTTGCGCGGATGCGTTGAGCCGCAGCGGCGGAAAGCCCTGCGCGCCGAGGTAGTCGATGCTGCAGCCCAGGCCACGCAGCGCATCCACCAGATCGCCGATGGGCCGCTCGTGCATTCGCGACACCCCGCTCAGCTCGAAGCTGCCGTGCTGCGTGGCGGCCAGCAGCGCCAGCGCGGCGGTCAGCGGACGCATGGCCGTGCCCGCGTTGCCGAGAAACAGATCGGCCTGCCGCGTGACCAGTCGGCCGCCCAAGCCGGTGACGCGAACCGTGCTGCCGAGCGCCTCGACTGTGCAGCCCAGCGAGCGCAGCGCGAGCAGCATCACCGCCGTGTCGTCGGAAGCCAGCAGGTCGTGAATGACGGTGCTGCCTGCGCTCAACCCGGCCAGCAGGAGCAGGCGGTTTGAAATACTTTTGGAGCCGGGCAACCGGACGGTGCCGCCCGCCCGCCGCAACGCAGGCAGGTCGAGAAAAGCGGTTTTGTGCATTCGCTGTGAGGTGAGGCGGTGCGCGAGGCTCAGCGATTGGTGGATGGTTTGGGGCTGCCTATCTGCCAGGCCGAGCGGGCATCCGAGGCCATGCGAATGAGGCCTTCGATCGCTTCGGTGTTGCCTGACTTGATCACGTGCTCCATCGCGTCCAGGGTATGACGAAAGCATGCGGTCTGCTTCAGCAATTCTTCGCGGTTCGACATCAGGATGTCGCGCCACACCGTCGGGTCGCTGGCCGCGATGCGGGTGAAATCTCGAAACCCCGGGCCGCCGAGCGACAGATAGTCCTTGCCCGCTGGCTGCCCCGCCACTGCGTTGAAATAGGCAAACGCCAGCAAGTGCGGCAGGTGGCTGACGGCAGCGAAAGCGGCGTCGTGGTTCTCAGGCGTCATGCGCAGCACCTGCGCGCCGATGGCGGCCCAGACATCGGTGGCTTTTTGTAGCAGCTCGGGGCGCGTTTGCGAAATCGGCGTCAGGATGACCTGGCGACCGGCGTACAGCGTGGCGTCGGCATTCGCAATCCCGGCGACTTCCTTGCCCGCAATCGGGTGCGCTGGAACAAAGCTTCCAACCCGGTCTTTCAACACCCTTCGGGCCGCGTCCACCACGTCGCGCTTGGTCGACCCCACATCCATCAACAACACGCCGGGCTCGAGCAGGTCACGGATCGCCTTGAAGGTGGCTTCGCTGGCGGCCACCGGCACGGCGACCAACACGATGTCGGAGCCCGACACCGCCAGCAGCGCCGACTCGGCCGCCATGTCGATGACGCCGAGCTTCTTCGCCCGCTCGGTCGTGGAAGGCGACTTGCTGTAGCCCACCACGCGCTTGACCAGCCCGGCGCGCTTGAGTGCCAGCGCGAACGAGCCACCCATCAGGCCGCAACCAATGACACCGAGCTGATTGAACATGGCGAGACCGCGAGCCTCAGTGAACGTCGATGGGATAGGTGCCCAGCAACTTGAAGAACGCGCAGGCCGAGCGCAACTCCTTCAGCGCTGCGGCCACTTCTGGCTGGTCGGGGTGGCCCTGCAGGTCGATGTAGAAGTAGTACTCCCATTGACCCGAGCGTGCAGGCCGCGACTCGAACCGGCTCATCGACACACCATGCTCTTTCAGCGGCACCAGCATGTCGTGTACGGCACCGGGCCGGTTCACCACCGACACCACCAGGCTGGTGCAATCGTGCCCCGACGCCTGCGGCTGTGGATGCCGCTGCGGGTGCGTGACGACGGCGAAGCGCGTGCGGTTGAGCGCGTCGTCCTGGATCGCGGGAGCAACCACATGCAAACCGTACTCGCTGCCCGCGCGAACACTGGCCACCGCCGCCAGCGTGGTGTCCAGACCGGCCAGCCGCGCGCCTTCGGCGTTGCTGGCCACCGGGCGACGCTCGACATTCGGCAAGTGGTTGCTCAGCCAGGCATGGCATTGCGCAAGCGCTTGCGGGTGGGCGCACACAGCCTGGATGCCGACCAGTGAATTGTCCCGACGCAGCAGGTTGTGCTGCACGAACAGGCTGGTCTCGCCGATGATGAACAGCGGTGTGGTCAGGAACAGGTCGAGCGAACGTGCCACCACGCCCTCGGTCGAATTCTCGACTGGCACCACACCGAAGTCGGCAGCGCCGGCAGAAGTCGCGTGAAACACTTCGTCGAAACTGGCACACGGCAACTTGACGATCGACGAGCCGAAGAAGCCCAGCGCGGCTTCCTCGCTGAACGTACCCGCGGGGCCGAGATAGGCAACCCGGCTGGGTGTTTCCAGCGCGCGGCATGCCGACATGATTTCGCGCCAGATGGGTGCCACGCTGGCGGGCTTCAAGGGGCCGGGATTGGCCGACTTCATCCCGTCGATCACCTGCGCTTCACGCTCGGGTCGAAACGCAACACTGCCCTCGGTTTTCTTCACCTCGCCTACTTCCTGCGCCAGCGAGGCACGCTGGTTCAGCAGCCGCAGCAACTCGCGATCTACGGCGTCGATGCGCGTTCTGAGTGCCAGCAATTCGGGGTTGGGCGCGGGCGGCTTTTCAGTCATGGCATTCAAACAATCGTCGCACGGAGCCGCTCAAGAAGGCAGTTAGCGCTGGGTCACACGCCTGCGCGGACCGCATCACTTGCTGGCGGCTTTGGCTGGTTTGGGTGCCGATGAAGGCGGTTTCGACTTGGCCTTGCCCGCGTCGCCGTTCGAGGTCACCGCGAGCAGGGTGTCGCGCACTTTTTGCTGCAATGCCTGCAATTTGGCGTCGAGCAAGGGACCCGCTTCGGCGATCAGTTTTTGCGAGAAGCTGTTCTGCAATTCAGGCGCGATCTGTTGGTACTTTTTGTTGACCGGCGACTCGAACCAGGCGATGAGCTGCTTCAGATCATCTTCGCTGAGCTTGTCTTCGAGTAACGGGCCGAGAACGGTCGGTGCCAACTTGACGGCGCGCTCACGCAGCAGCGGCACGGATTCTTCGACGAACTTCTTCACGTCCGTTTCGATGCTGCGGCCTGCGGCCTCGCGCTTTTCCGGTGGCACCTGCGTCTGCAGCGCCTGGACGGCGGCCTGCATCAACTGAGAAGCAGGCCGCTCGACGACGCCGCGCGCGACGCTCTCGATGCCGGGTTGTTGCAGCAGCAGCAGCTTTTGCACCAGTTCCTTTTTCGCCGGCGAGGCGGTGCTGGTTGGCGCCACAGCCGGCGTGGAGGCGGGCTGCGCCGCAGCCGGCAGGGCTGCCATGCACAGGGCGGCAAGTGCGATCATCTTCAACATCAAGTGTTCTCCTCGCGACCGTCCTCGGACGGATCGGCTTCGCTGGTGGGGTTGGGGTCGCCGTTGGCGTCGTTTTCAACAATGCGCTGCAAGCCGCTGAGCGTGGAACCGCCGTCGAGCGCGATCAGCGTCACGCCCTGGGTCGCGCGGCCCA
>JAYVCL010000006.1:0-11537 GCA_043749975.1 Burkholderiales bacterium | reverse complement strand
ACCTCCGGTTTCACATTAAAAGGGCATCGACATGGATTCAGATCGACTCGCAGACAGCTCGGTGGCGCGTTCGCGCCGGGTCGAGCGCATCGTGCGCGGGCAGGCCACCTCGGACGGCGATGGCGTCAAGCTGACGCGCGTGCTGACGCAGCCGCTGCAGCGCCGGCTCGACCCGTTCCTGATGCTCGACGCCTTTGGCAGCGACGCCGCCGGCGACTACATCGGCGGCTTTCCCGACCACCCGCACCGGGGTTTCGAGACGGTCACGATCATGCTGGCCGGGCGCATGCGGCACCGCGACAGCGTGGGCAATATCGGCCTGCTGGAACCGGGCAGCGTGCAGTGGATGACGGCCGGGCGCGGCATCATCCATTCCGAGATGCCCGAGCAGCAAGAAGGCCGCATGGCCGGCTTTCAGTTGTGGGTGAACCTGGCCGCGAAAGACAAGCTGTGCGCGCCCGAATACCGCGACGTTCCTCCGGGCGATGTGCCGGCGTTGACGCTGGAAAACACTGCCGCTGCGGCGACGGTGGTGCGCGTGATCGCCGGCAGCAGCCACGGCGTGACCGGTGCCGTGACCCGGCCCACCACCGAGCCCATGGTGTTGGACATCACGCTGCCGCCGGGGGCCGTGTTCAGCCAGCCGCTGCCGGCGGGGCACAACGCCTTCATCTACGTGTTCGGCGCGGCGGTCGATGTGGGCGACGACGAGGCCACCCGCGTCGACAACGAACGCATGGCCACCCTGACCAACGATGCGCAGGCCGATGGCGTGCGGCTGTCGGCTCCGGCGAGCTTGCACCAACCGGCCCGCGTGTTGCTGGTGGCGGGCCGGCCCTTGGGCGAGCCGATCGCCCAGCATGGCCCGTTCGTGATGAACACGCAGGACGAGCTGCGCCGCGCCGTGGCCGATTTTCAGAGTGGGGCGCTGGCGACCTGAGGTGCCGGCCACCGCCCTGGGCTACGCTTGCGCCTTTTCAAACCTTTTCAAACAAGGAGTGAACCGATGCCCCGCCACATTCTGGACGAATCCCGCCTGCATCCGGCCATCGCCGACACGGTGGCGAACTGGCATGTCGACATCGTTCGCAATGTGCAGTCGGCCTGCGCATCGAACCCGGTGCTGGTGGTCGGCATGGCGGGCAACCCGTTTTGCCGGCGCGCGCGCCAGGCGCTGGACGGCGCCGGCGTGCCGCACCACTACCTCGAATTCGGCAGCTACTTCAGCCAGTGGCGGCAGCGCAATGCGCTGAAGCTGTGGACCGGCTGGCCCACCCTGCCGATGGTGTTTGTCAAAGGCGTGTTGGTGGGCGGGGCCGACGAGCTGAAAAGGCTGATTGATTCCGGGGAGCTGAAACGCACGCTGGCGGCTTGACGCCATGCCCAGCCCGCCGCGCTTGCAAGGCCTGCGCGCCAGCCGCCGCCATTGGTGGATCGCCGCCGCCTGGTGTGCGGTCGCGAGCGCCGCGCCGGCCTGGAGCGCCGACCTGCTCAAGCCCTGCCGCGTGGCCGGCCTGCGCAACCAGGTTCAGTGCGGCGTGGTGCAGCGCGCGCTGGACCCGGCCCGGCCCGACGTCGCTCGCATCGACATCCATTACGTCGTGGTGCCCGCGATGGCGCGCCGCAAGCTGTCCGACCCGGTGTTCTTGCTGGCCGGCGGGCCGGGGCAAAGCGCCATCGCCTTGGCACCCAGCGCGATGGCGCTGTTTGCGCGCCTGAACAACCGGCGCGACATCGTCTTCGTCGACCAGCGCGGCACCGGCCGTTCGGCCCCGCTGATGTGCGACGAGACGCGGCACCGGCCGCTGGCCGAGCAGGGTGACCCCGATTGGCAGTTCAGGCAACTGCTGCGCTGCCGCGATCAACTCAAGGCGCTGCCGCATGGCGACCTGCGTTTTTTCACCACGCCGCTGGCGACGCAAGACCTCGACGCGGTGCGCCAGCAACTGGGGGCACAGCGCATCAACCTGGTCGGCGGCTCGTACGGCACCCGCGCCGCGCTGGACTACGCGCGGCAGTTTCCCGGGGCGCTACGGCGCAGCGTACTCGACGGCGTGGCCCCGCCCGACATGGCGCTGCCGGCCAGCATGTCGACCGACAGCCAGGCCGCGTTCGACGCCATGCTGGCGGCCTGCGAGGCCGAGGCCGCATGCCGTCGAGCCCACCCTTCCCTGCGCGCTGACTGGGCCGGCTTGCTCGCCGGCTTGCCCAGGACGGTGACCGTGGCGCATCCGCTGAGCGGGCAGCCCGAGACCTTCGTCTTCACGCGCGAGATGCTGCTGGGCGCGGTGCGCGGCCCGCTGTACTCGCCGGCCATCGCGGCGGCCCTGCCACAGGCCATCGACGACGCGGCACGCGGCCGCTTCGAAGGGCTGGTGGGCCTGGGCGGCCCGCTGAGCGCACGCAAGGGCAGCGCGCTGGCGATGGGCATGCACTTCAGCGTGGTGTGCGCCGAAGACGCGCCGCGCATGGCGCTGGCGACCGATGCGCCCGGCACCGATTTCGGCGCCGACGCTGCCACCCTGTACCGCCGCGTGTGCGCCGCGTGGCCGCAAGGCCAGGTGCCTGCCGCGTTCTACGCCGTGCCGGTCGGCGAGTCGCCGGTGTTGTTGCTCAGTGGCGGCATCGACCCGGCCACCCCGCCGCGCCACGCCGAGCGGGTGGCGAAGGCGCTGGGCAAAAACGCGCTGCACCTGCGGGTGCCGAATGCCGGCCACGGCGTGATGGGCCTGGGCTGTGTGCGCGACCTGATCTACCGCTTCATCGACGCGCCGCAGCCCGAAGACGCGCTGGCGGTGGACCTTGCCTGCGGGACAACCATTCCGCGACCGCCGGCGTTCCAGCCGCTGCGGCTGGCACCATGATTCAGATCGAGCAGGTCGGCAAGCGCTTCAACGCTGCGCGCAGCTTCTCCTTCAAGCGCCGTCCGCCGACGATCGTGCACGCGGTGCGCCGGGTCAGTTTCAGCGCAGCGAACGGCTGCATCACCGGCCTGCTCGGCCCCAACGGCGCCGGCAAAACCACCACCCTGCGCATGCTGGCCGCGTTGATCGAGCCCGACGCGGGTACCCTGGCGGTGGACGGCATCGACGTGGTCAGCCGCCCGCGCGAGGCGCTGGCCCGCATGGGCGTGCTCAGCGATGCGCGCGGCCTGTACCCGCGCCTGACCGCGCGCGAGAACATCGCCTACTACGCCGCACTGCAAGGCATGACGCCAGCCGCTGCGGATGCGCGCGCTAACGTGCTGGCCGAGGTGCTGGACATGAAGCGGCTGCTCGATCGCCGCACCGAAGGTTTCAGCCAGGGCGAGCGCATGAAGACGGCGCTGGCCCGTGCGCTGGTGCACGACCCCGCCAACATCGTGCTCGACGAGCCCACCAATGGGCTCGACGTGCTGGCCACCCGCGCCCTGCGCGAGGCGCTGCGGTTTTTGCGGACGCCTGCAGGCGGCAGCAAGTGCATCGTGTTTTCGACCCACATCATGCAAGAGGTGGAGCGGCTGTGCGACCGCGTGGTGGTCATCGCCAACGGCCTCAGCGTGGCCAGCGGCAGCGTGCCAGAACTGCTGGCGCAGACCGGCGAGCGCGACTTCGAAGAGGCCTTCGTGAAGCTGGCGTTTGATTCCCCCGGCGCGGTGTCGGCATGAACAACTTGAGCCCGACGCTGGTCGTCTTTCGCAAGGAAATCATCGACGCCCTGCGCGACCGGCGCACCTTGCTGGTGGTGCTGGCATCGAGTGTGCTGATGGGGCCGCTGGTGCTGATCGCGCTGTCGGCCTTCATCGCCACCTTCGAGGCACGCGCCGAGAAGCGCGAGGTCTACGTGGCCGGCATGGAGCACGCACCCAGCCTGAAGAATTTCTTCGAGCGCCAGACCTACACCGTCAAGCCGGCCGCGCCTGATTTCGAAGCGCAACTGCGCGCGGCGACCCTGGCCGATCCGGTGCTGGTGGTGCCCACGGACTTCGAGGCGCTGATGCTGCGCGGCGAGGCGCCGGTGCTCGAAGTGGTCAGCGACAGCGCGAACAAGCAGGCCGAATCGGGCGCCGCCCGCATCCTGCGGCTGCTGGAGGGCTTCAGCCGCGAACGGGCCAGCCTGAGCCTGGCGCTGCGCGGTGTGTCGCCTGAACTGCTGGAGCCGATGCAGGTCGAAGAGCGCGACCTGGCCAGCACGCAAACCCGCGCCACGCAAATCACCGGCATGCTGCCGTTCTTTGTGCTGATGGCGGTGCTCTACGGCGCGCTGAATGCCGCGCTGGACACCACCGCGGGCGAGCGCGAGCGCGGCTCGCTGGAGCCGCTGCTGATGAACCCGTCGGCGCGTTGGGCGCTGGTGCTGGGCAAGTGGGGCGCGGTGGCCAGCCTGAGCATGTCGATTGCGGTGTTGAGCTGCTTCAGTTTCTTGCCTGCGCAGCGGCTTTTGCGCAGCGACACGCTGCAAGCGCTGTTCCAGTTCGGCCTGCGCGAGGCGGGCTTGTTTTTGATGGTGCTGCTGCCGCTGGCGGCGGCCTTGTCGGCGGTCTTGATGGCGGTGGCCATTCGCTGCAAGACCTTCAAGGAAGCGCAGGCCAACAGCACCGTGGTGGTGCTGGGCGTGTCGCTGCTGCCGCTGGTCTCGGTGTTCAACCTCGGCGGTGAAGCGGCCTGGCATCTGTGGGTGCCGGCGCTGGCGCAGAACACGCTGATGACCCGGGTGCTGAAGGGCGAAGAGTTCAGCCCGGCGCAGGTCTTGATTCCGCTGGCGGTCTGCGTTGTCTTGACGGCGGCGGGCGTGTGGGCAGTGGCGCGCGTGCTGCGCAGCGCGGCGGTGAGGTGAAGCTTGCTGTGGCACAGAGCGGCCGCGCGGCCAGCGGCCAGCATCCTGCGGCCTGGGTCTGAAGGCATCATCGCGGCATGAACACTTTTTCATCGCGCCTGCCAGTCGACATCGACTGGCGTTTTTGCGCCTTCGACGGCCTGAGCCTGCGTGAGCTGCAAAACATCTACATGGCGCGCCAGCAGGTGTTTGCCTTGGAACAGAACTGCGCCTACCTCGACGCCGACGGCCGCGACGAGCGCTCGCACCACCTCGCGGCCTGGCAGACGCAGCATCGGCTTCCGCTGGCCTATGCGCGCCTGGTCGAGCCCGGGTTGATCTACCCCGAAGCGTCGATGGGCCGCGTCATCACCACCGCGCCGGGGCGTGGCCTGGGGCTGGGCCGCGAGCTGGTGCGCCGCGTGATTTCGCATGCCGCCGCGCTGTATCCCGGGCAGGGCATTCGCATCTCGGCACAGAGCCAGCTCGAAGCCTTCTATGCCGAGGTGGGCTTCGCAGTCGTCGGCGAGCGCTACATCGAAGACGGCATCCCGCACACGCAAATGCTGTTGCCGCCGGCCCCGGTCACGCCGCCATGAAGCCGAGGTCGCGCGTGCTGTAGTTGCCGATGTTGGGCAGCACGCTGGCGAGGTCGGTGGGGCTCACGCCGAACCAGCTTGCCAGCGTGGCACCGAACTGATCCACCGCCATGCGGGGCAGCAAACGGCCCTGGCCGACGTCGTCGGGGCCGTTGTTGGCGATCACCGGAGCCGCGCCGTAAAAGGCGCGGCCTTTCACCGCGCCGCCGAGCACGAAATGCATGCTGCCCCAGCCGTGGTCGGAGCCGTCGCCGTCGGTGGTCAGCGTGCGGCCGAAGTCGGACGCGGTGAAGGCGGTGACGCTGTTGGCCACACCCATCTCCACGGTGGCGGCCTGGAACGCGGCCAGCGCCTGGCCGACCGTGGCCATCAGCGCCGGGTGCTCGGTGAGGATGCCGTCGTGCGTGTCGAAGCCGCCCAGCGAGACGAAGAAGACCTGCCGCTTGGCGCTCAGCGCGGTGCGGGCCGAAATCATTCGAGCCACCATCGCCAACTGCGCGGCCAGCGGGTTGCCTGCCGGGAACACGGTGCGCAAGGCGGCTGTGCCGGCGAGCGCGGACGTGAGCTGCGCATCGGCTTCGATGGAGCGCTTCATGACCCGCGCGTGCTCGGCCTCGAACAGGTGGCTGCGCGGCGCGGTAACGAGCGCCCTGAGCGCATCGGAGCAGGCCTGCGAGCCGAACAGGGGCTTGGCCAGCGCACTGAGCGGAACCGATCCGTTGGGCGTGACCTGGTACTGGACCGCGCTGTTGCCCGACAGGTAAACGGCGTTGCCCGCCACGCTGACGCAGGTGAAGGTGGCGTTGCCGTTGCCGGCCGCGAACAGGTCGCCCATGCGCCCGCCCCAGCCCGAGGTGGAACCCTCGGGCGCCGACGATTGCCACACCGATTGCTGGTCGTTGTGCGAGAACAGCTTGGGCGGCAGCGGGGCCGACTTGTTGGCGTATTCGAGTTTGCTGGTCGGCCGAACCAGGGTGCCGACGTTCAGCATCACCGCCAGTTGGCCGGCGTCGAACAGCGGCACCAGCGGCTGCAACTCCGGGGCGAGTGCGTACTGGCGTGCGTCGGGCAAGGCCGCAGCAGGGTTGAGCACGCTGGCGCCGAGCGTGTCGCGTGCGATCGCAATCGAGGCGCGTTGGGTTTGGTAGGCCGCATGGCTGGGCGCGTCGTATGGCACCAGGGTGTTGGCGTAGTCGTTGCCGCCGTACATGAAGACGCACACCAGCGCCTTGTAGTCGGTGGCTGCGGCGGCGGCGGCTTCGCCCATGGCGGCGAGGTTGAGCGCCCAGGGCGCGGCCACGCCGGTCAGCGACAAGGCGCTGGCGCGTTTCAGAAACTCACGTCGTGATGCGCTGGAACTCATGCCGATCTCCTTATTTTTGCGTGACGTATTCGGGCGCGGCCAGCACCAGCGTGATGGCCGCATTGATGCGATTGGCCTGGCCGGCGGCGCTGCTCACGCTGATGGTGTCGAGCGCGGTTTTCAAATTGGCCAAGGTGGCGGCCGAGAGTTGCCCGGCCGCCAGCAAGACGTTGACTTCAGACAGCAGCGCCGCCGAATCCGCCACCAGCGGCAGCAGCGCGCTGGTGTCGGCCTTCAACCCGGCGATGCCGCTGGCGATATTCTTCTGCATGAAGTTCACGTAGCCAGCCACCGACGATTCAGTGGTGATCTGGAACTCGGGCGCGTTCAGCGCGCGGCTGGCGATGGCGCTGTTGGGCGGCACGTAGCCCGGGCGAAAAAAGTTGAACACCGACGGCGATCGCAGCGGGCTCTGGCCGAGCTTGGTGGCCGGGTCGGACAGGTCGCCGATGCTCCAGGTGTCGGTGCTGGAGGTGAGGCCGAAGCTGCGCGCCCACTGCACGAAGCGCAGCACCGGCTCGCGCAGCTTGCCGAAAGCGGGGTCGCTCAGACCTGCATCGGAACGCGCCTCGGCGTCGAGCAAGACCGCCTTGACGACGGCCTTCAAATCGCCCTTCACAGCGCTGCCGTTGTCGTTGAAGACCGCCGCCACCCGCGCCGTGTAAGCCGCGCTCGGGTTGCTGGTGACCAGCCGCTGGATCAACTGGCGGCCGATGAAGGGCGCGATGTTGGGGTGCGCCAGCAGGGTGTCGAGCGCGAGCTTGAGCGTTCGAGCGCCGTCGGTGTTGGCGGGGATGACGCTGCCGAGAAAGCGCTTCTCGCCCGTCTCGTGGCGGGCGGCGATTTGCAGCATCGGGCGGATCACGCGGTCGGGCGTGTCTGCGCTGCCCACGCTGCTGTCGAGGTCCCAGCCGGTGAACACGCGGGCCATCTGGCTGACGTCGGTTTGCGTGTAGCTGTCGGTCGGCGCGCCGTTGCTGAGCCTGGGCGTGCCGTCCAGGTTCAGGTCGGTCAGGCCGATCGAGAACAACTGCATGCATTCGCGCGAATAGTTTTCATCCGGCAGGCTGCCGATGGCCGGATTGGCTTTCTTGTTGCCGCGAAATGACAGGTAGGCACCCATCGCCGAGCTGGTGGAAACCTGTTCCAGCAGGCTGCGGTAGTTGCCGAAAGCGTTGGCCTCCAGGATGTCCATGAAGGCCGCTGCCGAGAAGCTCTTGAACGACGTGGAGGCGATGTTCGAGATCGACACCACGATGATTTCCGACAGCGCCAGCGTCACGCGCTGGCGCAACGGGTCGGCGCTGCCAAGCAGCTTGCGCCACAGCATGTCGTTGCTGCCGGCCTGGGTGTTCTTGTAGGCCGGCGCGTCGAAGCCTTTGCTGCGCAGCCAGTCGACGTTTGAGCTGCTGCGGGGCAGCGCGATTTGCTCGTCGAGCCAGGCGGCGTAGCCCAGTTTGCGCACCTGGTCGATGCCTGCCGCCGTGGTGCCGAGCGAGGCCTGCGACAGGAAGCGCGAGGCTTGTTCGCGGGTCACGCCTGCCGGCGCGGGCGGTGGCTGGGCGATCGGGTCGGTGCTGCCCCCGCCACAAGCGGCCAGCGCCGCAGTCGTCAGGCCCGACCCTGCCACGCTGAGCGGCTGCGCAAGGTGTGCCAGAGGCACACTCTGGCGCGGATCGAAGGCACAGCATGGACTCGCAGACTCGGGCCGGTGTGGCGGTGCAAGGGTCGTCATCGGGGTTCCGCAGCGTTGAGTCGTGGTCCATGCACAACCCGCTCGCCGGCCTGGCCGTTGACGCGGCCGGGCAGCCTTTACCGTTTTCTACACTGTGAAGATTTTCCATCGCGCCCGGTTGGCACGGTACGGCATCGGATGCCGGGGATGGAGTGGCGGCTCCTCGCGGCGTCGCTGTTCGGCGACGCTGCTTTTCAGTCTTTCAAGCGGCTGCCTGTGCCAGGGCGCGCTGCACCTCGTCTTGCCAAGGCAGGGCGTGCACGATCTCGTTCAGGTGCAAGGTGGCGGCGATGGCTGGCAAGGCGTCACCGTGTTCATCCACCAATTGCAGATTGGTGATCAAACCCATTGGGTCGGCCATGGCCACCACGCCGCGCTGCAACTGCACCCAATCCCAGGCAACGCCGGCAGAGCCTCCGGCGGAGGTGCCGCCCCACAAGGTCTGGCCGGTGCAAGGGTCATCGGCGTTGCCCGAACTGAGCACACGTGTGCCCAAATGCCCAAAACTGAGCAGGGGCGTGCCGATGGCCTGCCACAATATGGGGGGCCAAGAGTAGACAATCCAGGCAGGGGTCATGAGGTCTTCTCCTTGCGCACAGTGGCGCGCTGGTTGACGATGAGTGAAGTGTCTCGCGAAGCGGCATGTTTGCCATCTGTAAGACCTGACAGGTTGTGGAGCGGGGCGATGCGCCGAGAGGGGCAGTCGATCGACAGCGGTGAGTGCGAATGTTGCAGAGTGATTTCACGTCGGTGATGCAAGCGGGTGATCGCGATCAACTGCTGTCGGAGATCGTCCGCTTCACTCAGAAATTAGGCTTTGAGACGGTGACCGCTACAACCGTCATCGACCACATGCTGGGCGAGGCCGAGTTCATCACGCTCGACAACACGCCGCTCGACTATCGCGATACGTTCGTCAGCATGGGCCCCGCTCGATACGATCCGGTGATGCAGCACTGCAAACGCCAGAGCGTGCCCATCATCTGGAATCAGGCCACCTACACCAAGGCGGGCCAGGGCGACAAGTGGGAAGTGCAGGCGAGGTTCGGCTATCACACCGGTATTGCGATGGCCTTGCACATGCCGGAAGGGCGACATTTCATGCTTGGCGTCGACCGGGATCAGCCGCTGCCCTCGAACCCGGGCGAGTTGACCCGCATCGTGGCCGACCTGCAGTTGTTTGCGGTGCATGCACAGGACGCTGCGCAGCGGCTGCTGCTGCCACGCTCGACCGACCCGAGTCTGCCCAGCCTGACGCCGCGCGAACTCGAATGCTTGCGCTGGACCATGGAAGGAAAAACGGCCTGGGAAGTGGGCGGCATCGTCGGCATCACCGAGCGCACGGCGGGGCTGCACATCAACAACGCCACCCACAAGCTGGGCTGCGCGAACAAGCACCAAGCAGTGCTTAAAGCCTTGCGTACGGGGCTGATTCACTGATTTAGGCCTGCGTACCCCTAACTCATGGGATTGATTTTTGCAACCTGTAAGAGTTCACAGTTTCTAAAGTTCAGGTCGGCTGCTTCAATATGGGTATGCGCCAAAGAAGGCGCATTCAAAAACCCACCAGGAGCTTGACATGACCCAATTCTCGATCCGCCGCACCGACCTGTCCGCCCAGCAAGCCGAAGTTCAGCAAGATCAAACTTCACGCGTGGAACCCGTGCTGCTCGACGACGCAGCATTGCAGCAAGTCAGCGGCGGGCGCAGTGCTGCCGCTGCGGCGATCACCATTCAATCCCCCCACAGCACTTGGTGAACCCTGCAATTGCCGCTTTGGCCGTCGGGCCTGAGCGGCACGGTTGCCCAAGACCTTGGCCTGCAGCACGCTGCGCGCCGAGTTTTTTTCATTTTTGAGATCGCGTTCGAGTGTTTCTGATCGATCCGCCGTGAAGCCCATCAGCCTGTTCCGTCCTGAAGCCCTCCAGGGACGCCAGCAAGCCTGGCTGGGCAGCATTCAACTGATCCGGCCGGTGTCCTTGGCCGTGTTGACCAGCTTCGTGCTGGCGGTCGTGCTGGCGATCGGCGTGGTGCTGGTGGAAGGCCGCTACACGCGCAAGGCCCACGTCAGCGGCTACCTCGTGCCCGACAAAGGCGTCGTGCGTCTGCTGCCGCAGCAAACCGGCACGGTGTTGGAACGAAGGGTGGCCGAGGGGCAGTCGGTGCGCCAGGGCGACATTTTGTTCGTGCTGTCGACCGATCGCGCCACGTTGGCCGGAGACACCCAGGCCACGGTGCAGACAAGCCTGGCCGTTCGTGAAAACAGCCTGCGCGAATCGGCCCGGCAAAAAGCCTCGCTTCAGCAAGAAGTGCGCGCTGGCTTCGGTCGGCAGGTAGACGAGCTGCGCCGCGAGCTGACCCAGCTTGACGCCGAAGCGGATCTGCAAAGCCAGCGTCTCTTGCTGGCCCAGCAGGCGCAGGCCCGGGTCGAGTCTTTGCACGCCGAAAACTTCATCTCGCAGGCCCAGGTGCAGGCGAAATCCGAAGAGGTGCTGGGCGTGCGCGCGCAGATTCAGTCGCTGCTGCGCCAGCGTTCCGCCAAGATGCGTGAGATCGGCGCGCTCGAAGCGCAGCAGCGCGAGTTGCCGCTCCGCACGCAGGCGCTGCAAGGCGAGATCGACCGCGACCTGGCCAGTCTGGCCCAGGAGTCGGCTGAGAGCCAGGCCAAGCAACGGATGGTCATCCGCGCGCCGCAAGACGGCGTGGTGACGGCCGTGCTGGCCGATCCGGGGCAGGCCGCGTCGCCCGCATCGCCCGTGGCCAGTCTTTTGCCGCTGGGCGCGAAATTGCAGGCGCAATTGTTTGCTCCGTCCAGCGCGGTGGGTTTTTTGCGGCAGAACCAGCCGGTGCAGTTGCGCTACCAAGCCTTCCCGTACCAGAAGTTCGGCCACCAAGCCGGGCAGGTTTTGCAGGTGTCGCGCACGCCTTTGCAGGCCAGCGATCTGGCCGCTCTTCCGTTGCCTGAATCGATGAAGAGCACACCGTCGGCCGAGCCGCTGTACCGCATCACCGTGGTGCTGGACCAGCAAGCCGTTCAGGCCTACGG
>JAYVCL010000005.1:0-15858 GCA_043749975.1 Burkholderiales bacterium | reverse complement strand
CAGCAGCTTGTTGAAACCAGCGCAGATCGCGCAACGCTTGCAGCTTCATGGGGGTGGCCTTTGTGGCAGCGGCGGGCTGCCCTGACGTGTCAACGTTTCAGGCATCCCAACCGCTGACCGTGGCAACCCGTCGATACATCGCTTTACAAACCGCAACGTGGCTCGCAGCGTGCCTGGATCGAAGCCGCAGTCAATCGTCGTCGTTCTCGTCCTGCTCGGGAAAAAGCACGCTGGTGAACCCGAACTGCGTCAAGTCGCGCATCCGCATCGGGTACAGGGTGCCAATCAAATGGTCGCACTCATGCTGCACCACGCGGGCATGAAAGCCCTCGGCCTCACGCTCGATCACATGGCCCGAAGAGTCCAGTCCGGTGTAGCGAATGCGCGCAAAACGGGGCACCTTGCCGCGCAGGCCCGGCACCGACAGGCAGCCCTCCCAGTCCTCTTCTTCCGCTTGATCCAGCGCGGTGATTTGCGGGTTGATCAGCACCGTTTCGGGCACCGGTGGCGCGTCGGGATAGCGCTGGTTTTGCTTGAAGCCGAAGATCACCAGTGCCAGGTCGACACCGATCTGCGGCGCGGCCAGGCCCGCTCCGTTGGCCGCGTGCATGGTGTCGAACATGTCGGCAATCAGCGTGCGCATCGCGGGCGTGTCGAACTCGAGCACGGGCTTGGCGATGCGCAGCAAGCGCGGGTCGCCCATTTTCAGGATGGTGTGGATGGTCATGAGCGCCCCAAGGCCGGCCAAAGCCGACCGTCCCCCGAGGGGAGCAAGGAAAGTGGCAGAGCCACATTTCCCTGAGCGGTCAGCGAACAAAGTCGATTCATCACTGATTGGACAACAACTCGCGCAGCGCCGCCTCGTCGATCACGCTCACGCCGAGCAAGCGGGCCTTGTCCAGCTTGCTGCCGGCGTCTTCGCCCGCGACGACGAAGTCGGTCTTCTTCGACACCGATCCAGCCACCTTGCCGCCCGCTGCTTCGATCAGGTCTTTGGCCTCGTCGCGCGACAGACTGGGCAGCGTGCCGGTGAGCACGAAGGTCTTGCCGGCCAGCGGCTTCGGGGTTTTGTCGGCCGTGCCGTCGTGCTCATCCCAATGCATGCCGGCGGCGCGCAGTTGCTCGACCACCTCGCGGTTGTGCGGCTGCTCGAAAAAAGTGCGCAGGCTTTGGGCCACCACCGGGCCCACATCGTTGACTTCAAGCAACTGATCGAGCGCTGCGTCCATCACCGCGTCGAGCGAGCCGAAGTGCTTCGCCAGGTCTTTCGCCGTGGTCTCGCCCACGTGCCGAATTCCCAGCGAATACACGAACCGCGCCAGCGTGGTGCGCTTGCTTTTCTCCAGCCCCGCCAACAGGTTCTGCGCGCTCTTCTCGCCCATGCGCGCCAGTGCGCCGAGCTTGGCCGGGCCCAGGCTGTACAGCTCGGGCAAGGTGCGGATCAGGCCGGCGTCCACCAGTTGATCGACCAGCTTGTCGCCCAGGCCTTCCACATCCATCGCGCGGCGGCTCGCAAAGTGCAGGATCGCCTGCTTGCGCTGCGCGGGGCAGAACAGGCCGCCCGAGCAACGCCAATCGACCTCACCTTCTTCACGCGCAATCGCGCTGCCACAGACCGGGCATTCGCCAGCCAGCCGCTTGAACAAATCGAACGGCTCGCCCACATCGGCCGGGCGCTTGTCCAGCACCACACTCACCACTTCGGGAATCACGTCGCCGGCGCGTCGCACGATGACGGTGTCGCCGATGCGCACGTCCTTGCGTCGCGCCTCGTCCTCGTTGTGCAGCGTCGCATTGCTGACCGTGGTGCCGCCGACGAACACCGGTTCCAGCTTGGCCACCGGTGTGAGCTTGCCAGTGCGGCCGACCTGGATGTCGATGCCGCGCAGCAGCGTCATCTGCTCTTGCGCCGGGTACTTGTGCGCCACCGCCCAACGCGGCTCGCGGGTCACGAAACCCAGGCGCTGTTGCAGCGCGCGTGAGTTGACTTTGTAGACCACGCCGTCGATGTCGAACGGCAGCGCGTCGCGCTTGCCGCCCATTTCACGGTGAAACGCCACCAGCCCGGCCGCGCCCTGCACCACGGCGCGATCGGCGCACACCGGCAGGCCCATCGCGGCCAGTGCATCGAGCAAGCTGCTGTGCGTGGGCGGAACGGCCCAGCCCTGCACATCGCCCAGGCCGTAGGCGAAGAAGCTGAGCGGGCGCTTGGCGGCCATGGCCGGGTCGAGCTGGCGCACGGCACCGGCGGCGGCATTGCGCGGGTTGACGAAGGTTTTCTCGTTTTTTGCGCCGTGCGCGATCAGCTCGCGCTGACGCTCGTTCAGCGCGTCGAAATCGTCGCGCCGGATGTAGACCTCGCCGCGCACCTCCAGAACGGCGGGCTTCGCGCCCGCCAGGCGCAAGGGCAGCCGCTGGATGGTGCGGATGTTCTGCGTCACGTCTTCGCCGGTCTCGCCGTCGCCACGGGTGGCGGCCTGCACCAGCACGCCGTGCTCGTAGCGCAGGTTGATGGCCAGGCCGTCGAACTTCAGTTCGGCGGCATATTCCACCGGCGGGTCGGCCTCGGTCAATTGCAGCTCGCGCCGCACGCGGGCATCGAAGTTTTGCGCACCGGTGGCCTCGGTGTCGGTTTCGGTGCGGATGCTCAGCATCGGCACCGTGTGGCGCACGGCCTGAAAACCGTCGAGCACTGTGCCCATCACGCGCTGCGTCGGCGAATCAGCGGTCAGCAGCTCGGGACGCGCCGCCTCGATGGCCTGCAGTTCCTGAAACAGCCGGTCGTATTCGGCATCGGGAATCTGCGGCTCGTCGAGCACGTAATAGCGGTGCGCGTGGGCTTGCAGTTGCTCGCGTAAATCAGCCGCGTGGGCAGAGGCCGCGGCAACTGATTCAGACAAGGAAGCGACGAGCTTGGCCACGTTCATTCACCAAGACGGACGCATACAGTTCAACTGAACAACCGCCGCGCCGCCGCCGAACCGGCGGCGAGATCGTGCGACTCGAGCCGCCCGTACAACTGCCGCAATTCGTTGCCGATTGCCGCGAATCCCTCTGCACTCAGCGGCTGGCCGTTGTCGTCGACGAGAGTGGCTTGCATGCCCTGCGCAAGCGCCTGCGCGCAGGCTTGCCATGCGCTGAAGGGCGCGGCCTTCGCGTCGGTTTGCGGCACGTCGAAGTTGAGCGTGATGTCGCGCAGTGCAGCCTGATTCGGGTTGTCGCCCAGCTCGGCCAGCGCGGCCTGTGAATCGAAGCCGAGGCTGAGCACCGGCGGCGCGCCGTCGTGCGCACCGGGCAGCAGCATGCGGCCCGGCAACACGCTCGCCACGAAGCCGTGCAGCGCCGCTTGCTGCTGTACGTAGCCGACGCTCCATGCCGCACCGCGCGCCCGCAAATGCACGGCCAGTTGCGCATCGTGCTCGCCGGCAAATGCGTCGAGTTCACGCGCGCGGGCCACCACGTCGAGCATGTCGGGAAAGTCGGGCATGGCACCGACCGCTTCGGCAAAGCTTTGCACCTTCTGCACGAACTCGGAATACTCGATCTCGTTGAGCGCGCCGCTGCGGTTGGCGAGCTGCACGCCGGCCTGCAATTCACCGTAGCGTTGACCGCTCGCAGGCGGCTCCCATTCACCCGTTTCGGCGTTCAGCCCTTCGATCAAAAACGGCTTGCTGCCGGCACGCCGCGAACCGGGCAGGTGGCTTTGCAGCATGCTGCCGGCCACGGGCGCTTCGACCGTCAAGGTGGCGATCGCGTCGATCAACGCGTCAAGGCGCAATGCCATGCGCCGTGCAGGCTGGAGCTTGTCGATGACGGGGCCCGAGCCGACCGCATCCAGCACCGGCTCGCGCGGCTCGGGTCGCGGCTCGAGCGCGGCCACTTGCTTCGGCCCCGCCTTGCGAGCGGTCCAGGCGCCGTGTGCCACCACGCCGGCCAGCACCAGCCCGCCCAATGCCGCCAAGGCCGTCGTCAGGTCTGTCATGTGCCGGTCTCGTGCATGAAGTTGATTCTCACGCCGCTTCGGCCAGGCTGACGGCGGCTTCCATGTCCACCGTCACGATGCGCGACACACCCTGCTCCTGCATCGTCACGCCGATGAGTTGCCCGGCCATTTCCATCGCAATCTTGTTGTGGCTGATGAACAGGAACTGCGTGCTCTTGGCCATCTCTTTGACGAGCTTGGAATAGCGCTCGGTGTTGGCGTCGTCCAGCGGCGCGTCCACTTCGTCGAGCAGGCAAAACGGCGCCGGGTTGAGCTGGAAAATAGCGAACACCAAGGCGATCGCGGTGAGTGCTTTTTCGCCACCCGACAGCAAATGGATGGTGCTGTTTTTCTTGCCCGGCGGCTGCGCCATCACCTGCACGCCCGAGTCTAGAATCTCGTCGCCGGTCATCACCAGTCTGGCCGTACCGCCACCGAACAGGCTGGGAAACATGCGGCCGAAATGCGCGTTGACCTGGTTGAAGGTGTTGCCCAACAGGTCGCGCGTTTCCAGGTCGATTTTGTGGATCGCGTCTTGCAGCGTGCTGATGGCTTCGCTCAGGTCGGCGTACTGCGCATCGAGAAAAGCCTTGCGCTCCCTGGATGCGGTCAGCTCGTCCAGCGCGGCCAGGTTCACCGCACCCAGGGCCGCGACCTCGCGGCCGATGCGGTCGATCTCGGCTTGCAGCCCTTGCAGTTTGACGCGGCCTTCTGCAATGCCGCTGCCCAGCGCGTCCAGGTCCACCGCCGCCGCCGTGAGTTGCTCCAGAAACTGCGCGCCGCCGAGCTGAGCGGCTTGCTCTTCGAGCTGAAGTTTGGTGATCCGGTCGCGCAGCGGCTGCAGGCTTTGCTCGTGCACCATGCGTTGCTCATCCGAGCGGCGCAGGTGCAGCGTCAGGTCGTCGTACTCGCTGCGCTTGGCCCCGAGCGCGGCCTCGCGTTCCAACCTCAGGCCCAGCGCGGCTTGCAGCCCGACCTGGGCCGACGCATCGGTCAGGCGCAGCAATTCTTCATTCAGTTGCGACTCGGTCTGCTGGTTGGCGACCACCTGCTGCACTGCGGTCTCGATGCCGCGCTGCAACTCGCTGCGGCGCGCGGCCAGCGAGCGCGACGAGAACGCCGCCTCTTGCGCCTGCCGCTCCAATGCACGCAACTGCTCGCGCGCATCGGCCAGCTTACGCTCGGCGTGGATCACCGCTTCGTCAAGCTCGGCGTGCCGCTCTTGCGTGGTGGCGAGTTGCATGTCCAGCTCGTCGAAGCGGCCCTCGCCCGTGGCGCGCCGTTCGCTCAACTCGTCGAGTTGAGCGTCGATCTCGGCCAGTTCTTCGTCCAACTGGCCGCGCCTCGTGCTGGTCTGTTCGGCCTGCTGCGACAGCCGCAGCAACTCGACTTGCAATTGATGCGCCCGCGTTTGCGCTTCGGTGGCGTCGCGTCGCGCAGCCAGCAAACGCTGCGTGGTGTCGGTGTAGGCGGCCTCCGCACGCACCAGGGCGCTGCGAGCGTCGTCGCTGATCAGCGCCTGCGCGCGCAACTGGCGCTCCAGGTGTTCGATCTCTTGCGCCCGGGCCAGCATGCCGGCCTGTTCTGAATCGGGCGCGTAGAAGGCCACTGCGAACTGGCTCACGTTGTGGCCCTCACGCGTCATGATGACTTCGCCGTGGGTCAGCCTGGCGCGAGCGGCCAGTGCCTCGTCGAGGCTGTCGGCGGTGTACACGCCTTCGAGCCAGTCGTTGAGCAGCGCCTTCAGGCCGGCCGCATCACCACCGTTCGTGAGCCGCAGCAGATCGCCCAGGCGCGGCAGGCTCTGGTGCGCGCCGTTTTGGGCGGGGGCGCTGCCGGACTGCGGCGGCGTGTAGAAGGCCAGCTTGGCAGGCGGCGCGTCGCTGGCAAAGGCGCGCACGGTTTCAACCCGGCCCACCTCCAGCGCGTTGATGCGCTCGCGCAGGGCCGACTCCAGCGCCGTTTCCCAACCTGCTTCGATGTGGATGCGGGTCCACAAACCTTGCAGCGTGTCGAGCCCGTGCCTGGCCAGCCAGGGTTTGAGCTTGCCCTCGGTCTGCACCTTTTCCTGCAGCGCGCGCAAGGCGTCCAGGCGCGCACTCAAATCGGCCAGGCGGCTGCTCTCGGCGTTGACTTGCTGCTGCCGAAGGCGGCGGTCTTCTTCGATCAGCGGGGCTTGTTCGTTCAACTCTTCAAGGCGCGCGTCGGCCACGCCTTGTGTTTCTTCTGCGCTGCCGAATTGTTGCTTCAACTCGGCCAGGCGCGGCATGTCGGGTGCGGCCAACTGCTTCTGCTCGCCGGCCAGCTTTTCGCGCCGCGAGCCCAGGCGATTGTTCTGGTCTTCGATGTTTCGGCTTTCGGATGCCAGCACCTGGATCTGCTGCTGCACACCCGCCACCACCGTGCGCTGCGCATTGGCGGCGGCCTGCGCCGTGCGCAGCGCGTCTTCGAGCAGCGGCTGCGTCGACGCGTGGTCGTCGGCCTGCGCAGCCAGCACCTCGCTTTGCGCATCGGCTGCGGCAATCTGCTCGGCCGTGCGTTCCAGCTCTGTTTGCGCCTGCGCCTGCCGCTCAGCCCACTGCTGGCTCTGCGCTTTCAGGTCCAGCCGTTGTTGCTCGACGCGTTGCCGGCCCTCGACCACATAACGGATGCGCTCTTCGAGCCGGCTCACTTCGAGTGCGGCTTCGGCCAACCAGCCCTGCGAGGTGTGCAACTCATCGCTGGCGGCGTAGTGGGCCTGGCGAATGGTTTCCAACTCGGCTTCGCCGTGGCGCAATTCGGCCACGCGCGCCTCCAGCGCGGTGCTGGCGGCCAGCACTTCCTTGGTCACGCGCTCTTGCTCGATGGCGGCGTCGCGGTGCTTCAAGAACCAGAGCTGGTGCAGCTTCAACGTGCCTTGCTCTTGCAGGCCGCGGTACAGGCCGGCGACCTCGGCCTGGCCTTCGAGCTTGTCGAGATTGCTGTTCAGCTCACGCAGAATGTCGTCGACGCGGGTCAGGTTTTCGCGCGTGTCCTTCAGCCGGTTCTCGGTTTCGCGGCGGCGTTCCTTGTACTTCGACACACCGGCCGCTTCTTCGAGGAACAGGCGCAACTCTTCAGGCTTGCTCTCGATGATGCGGCTGATCGTGCCCTGGCCGATGATGGCGTAGGCGCGCGGCCCCAGGCCCGTGCCGAGAAACACATCCTGCACATCGCGCCGGCGCACCGGCTGGTTGTTGATGTAGTAGCTGCTGGTACCGTCACGCGTGAGCACGCGCTTGACGGCGATCTCGGCGAACTGGTTCCACTGGCCGCCGGCGCGCCCGTCTTCGTTGCTGAAAGCCAGCTCCACACTCGCGCGACTGGCCGGCTTGCGGTTGCCCGAGCCGTTGAAGATCACGTCTTGCATCGACTCGCCGCGCAGCTCGCTGGCTTTCGACTCGCCCAACACCCAACGCACCGCGTCCATGATGTTCGACTTGCCGCAGCCGTTGGGCCCGACCACGCCCACCAGTTGGCCGGGAAGCTGAAAATTGGTGGGTTCGGCGAACGACTTGAAGCCGGACAGCTTGATGGAATTCAGTCGCATGCTCGGACGTTTCGTGACCCACCAGTTAACGCGTAAGTCGTTGATTTAATTGAGAAAACGCGGCGCGCCACGGTCTCTTAGAGAGGCCGGATGATACCATCGCGGCCCCTTCGAACCCCTCTCAAGACGTGACCGCCATGGCCAAGACCACCGCTCCAAAAAGCCCTCCGAATCAACGCCAGGCCCCCGCCGCACCGCCCTCGGTTCCGAGTCGGCAACTCGATGTGTTCGCGAACCCGACTGCGAAGCGCGACTACGTCATCCAGTTCCAGATTCCAGAGTTCACCTGCCACTGCCCGCTGACCGGCCAACCCGACTTTGCGCACTTCACGATCGACATGGTGGCCGACCAACTGTGCGTCGAACTGAAGAGCTTGAAGATGTACATGTGGAGCTACCGCAACGAGGGTGCTTTCCATGAAAAGGTGACCAACGACATCCTCGACGACATCGTGGAAGCAACCCGCCCGCGCTTTGCGCGCATCACCGCCAAGTGGTTCGTGCGCGGCGGCATCTACACCAACGTGGTGGCCGAGTACCGAAAAAAGGGCTGGAAACCGCAGCCGCTGGTACTGCTGCCAGCGCAGCCTGCAGCCACCGGCGCGGCGGGCTGATGCGCCTGACGACCCTGGTTGCGGTAGCCGCTGCGCAAGCGCCACTGCGCACCCGGCCGGCGTATCAAAAATTCGATGTCGTCGCGCGGCCCAGCGCCATCGACGGCACCGGCGCGTTCGCCGCCGAGCCGATCCCTGCGCGCCTGAAAATCGGCGAGATTCGCGGCGAATCCATCAGCGTGTCCGACGCCCGCATTCGCGCCACGCGGCACGAGCGGATCATGATCGTCGAGGTGTCAGCCAAACGCGCCATCGACTTCTCGAAGTCGGCCGATCCGATGCGCTACACGAATCATTCATGCGCTCCGAACGCGCGCCTGTGCATCCGCCAGGGGCGTGTCGAGTTCTATGCCTTGCGCGCGATGGCCGCGGGAGAAGAGATCACCGTGAACTACGGCGAAACGCACCATGAGGGGCGGTTGGTGTGCCGCTGCGGGGCGATGGGGTGCGTGGGGCGGATTTGAGGCCTTGGGCCCGGTTGCGCACGGTCAAGCTCAAACCACCTGTGCAGCCAAGCGCGCATCCATCACCCGAAACCACAGCGGCGGCACCAGCGCGAGCCAGATGCAGCCGGCGTAGCCCGTGGGCAACTGTGGGCCTGGCAGCGGCTGCAGCGTCGGGTACGGCTTCCAGGCGTGCATGTGGTGATCGGAGTGGCGCTGCAGGTTGGCGATGAAACTGTTGGTCACCCAGTGGTCGGCGTTCCACGCGTGCTGCATGCTGAAGGCTTCGCGCTTGCCGTTGGCCTCGGCGCGCTGCAAACCGTAGTGCTCGATGTAGTTGATGGTCTCCAGCAAAAACACGGCGTAGGCCGACTGCACCAGCCAGAACAACACGGCGAGCGGGCCGAACCCCGCACCCAGCATCACCAGCCACCCCGTTTGCAGCACAGTGGCCCAGAGCAGCGGGCTGCGCAGCCAACCGCGGCGTGGCGTTTGCAGTTGCTGCGATTCGAGTTGCCACGCACTGCGCCAACTGCCCGCCAGCGTGCGCGGCAAAAAGCGCCACAGCGTTTCGCCGCGGCGCGCTGTTGCGGGGTCGGCAAAGGTGGCGGCGCGTGGGTGGTGGCCACGGTAATGCTCGACCATGAAGTGGGCGTAGTTCACGCTGGCCATCAGGCACCAGGCCAGCCATCGGTCGAGCTTCGATTTCGAGTGGCCCAGCTCATGCGCGAAGGTGATGCCCTGGCTCCCGGTGACGCTGCCCACGCCGATGCCCATGGCCATGGTGGCCAGAACGGTCAGTGCACTGAAGTCCTGTCGGCTGGCGGCCCACACGCCGATTGCCAGCAACGCCGCTTGCAGCGGCACGTGCAGGCGCAGACACCACCTGAACCATGGGTGGGGCGAGGTGGCCGCAGGTGAGCCGCGCCCGCCGGGCAGCAACTCCACCAGGGCCAGGCCGACCTGAAACGTGGCACCGACCGCCCAGGCGGCCCAGGGTGATTTCGATGCGGCAACGCCCACGCTGAGCGGCAGCAACCACGCGAGGGCAAAGCGCCAGGCGCGAACCGGTGAGGGTGCACGAGCGTGAGTCGAATAAGGCATGCCGCAATGATGAAGGGCATGGGGGCGCGTCGTCAATCCGCAGTGGTGCACCTGCGGCGCAACGAAAACGCCTCACCGATAATCAGCCGATGAACCCCTTGTTGGCCAAGCTTCATCCCTACCCGTTCGAGCGCCTGCGCGCCTTGACGCGCGATGTGGTTGCGAACTCTGCCCTGCGCCCGATCAGCCTGGGCATGGGCGAACCCAGGCACCCCACGCCCGCGCTGGTGAAACAGGCGCTGACCGACAACCTGGCCGGGCTGGCCAGTTACCCGGCCACGGCGGGTGAGCCGGCCCTGCGCCTGGCCTTCACGCAGTGGTTGCACCGAAGGTATGCCGTCACGCTGGACGCCGCCACCCAGGTGCTGCCTGTCAACGGCTCGCGCGAGGCCTTGTTCGCCCTGGCTCAAACGGTGATCGACCCGACACGAACCGGCGCCACCGTGGTGTGCCCGAATCCGTTCTACCAAATCTACGAAGGCGCGGCGCTGCTGGCGGGTGCCCAAACGGCGTTCGTCAACAGCGACCCGGCGCGAAACTTCGCTGCCGACTGGAATTCGGTGCCCGAGGCCACCTGGGCGCGCACTCAGTTGCTCTACGTCTGCTCGCCGGGCAACCCGACCGGCGCGGTGATGCCGCTGACGGAATGGGCGCGATTGTTCGCGTTGAGCGATCGGCACGGCTTCGTGATCGCGTCGGACGAATGCTATTCCGAGATCTACTTCCGCAACGAGCCGCCGCTGGGTTCGCTGCAAGCCGCACAGCAACTCGGCCGCAGTGACTTCAAGAACTTGGTCGCCTTCACCAGCCTGTCGAAGCGTTCCAATGTGCCCGGCATGCGAAGCGGCTTCGTGGCCGGGGACGCAAGCGTCCTGAAGCAGTTCTTGCTCTACCGCACCTATCACGGCAGCGCGATGAGCCCGACGATTCAGCAAGCCAGCCTTGCCGCCTGGAACGACGAGGCCCATGTGCTGGCCAACCGCGATCAGTACCGTCGCAAGTTCGCGCAGGTCACGCCCTTGCTGGCCGAGGTGATGACGCTGCGGTTGCCCGACGCCGGCTTCTATTTGTGGGCCGATGTGTCGGCGCTGATTCCGGGCGGCGACGACATCGAATTCGCGCGCGGCCTGCTGGGTCAATACAATGTGACTGTGCTGCCCGGCAGCTTGCTGGCCCGAGAGGCGCACGGTGTGAACCCCGGCGCAGGCCGCATCCGCCTGGCCCTGGTGGCCGACCTCGACGAATGCCTTGAAGCCGCCCGGCGCATCGTCTCTTACTGCCATTCCCTTCGTCCAGTTTCAGTGACGCCTATTCCAGTGACCCCAATTCCAGTGACCCATCCATGACTTCAGAACTTCAGACCACGATCGAAATGGCATGGGAAAGCCGCACCGAGCTGACCCCGCTGAACAGCCCGAAAATTCGCGAGGCTGTCGAGGAGGTGATCTCCGACCTGAACAAGGGCCGCATCCGCGTGGCCGAGCGGCAGGCCGTGGGCCAGTGGACGGTGAACCAGTGGATCAAGAAGGCGGTGCTGCTGAGCTTCCGCCTGAACGACAACCAACTCATGCGTTCGGGTGACCTGACCTTCTTCGACAAGGTGAAAACCAAGTTCTCGCACATCGACGAAGAAGCGGTGCGCGCCTCGGGTGTGCGCATCGTGCCGCCGGCTGTGGCGCGGCGCGGCAGCTACCTGGCGAAGAACGTGGTGCTGATGCCCAGCTTCGTGAACATCGGTGCCTATGTGGACGAAGGCACGATGGTCGACGCCTGGGCCACCGTGGGTTCGTGCGCGCAGATCGGCAAGAACGTGCACCTGAGCGGCGGCGTCGGCATCGGCGGCGTGCTCGAGCCGCTGCAGGCCAACCCCACCATCATCGAAGACAACTGCTTCATCGGTGCCCGCAGCGAGGTGGTCGAAGGCGTGATCGTCGAAGAAAACTCGGTGCTGTCGATGGGCGTCTTCATTGGCCAGAGCACCCCGATCTACGACCGCGCCAGCGGCGAAGTGAGCTACGGCCGCGTTCCTTCCGGCTCCGTCGTCGTGGCCGGCAGCCTGCCCCGCGACGGCGGCAAGTACAACCTCAACTGCGCCGTCATCGTCAAGCGAGTCGACGCCCAAACCCGCGCCAAGACCAGCATCAACGACCTGCTGCGCGCTTGAACTTGCACTCGAGCGAGGAAGCCCCGATGCCCCCGACAACGCACGCGATCAAGCAAGCGCAGCGACGCGCCCGATCAAGCCACCGCGAGGCGCTGGGCCGCCCCGAGCCCAGCGGGTTCCCCCATGGGGGGGCGGGCGCGCAGCGACCTTGGGGGTCGTCATCCTTGCGGCCTTGGGGGCCAACATGAGCAACATGGAGCGCGTCCTCAGGCTCATGGCGGACAAGGCCGCATCCGACGTGTATCTGTCGGCCAACTCGCCCATCCTGATCAAGATCAATGGGCAGATCCTCCACCTCAGCGACCAGCCCCTCACGCCGCCGCAGCCGCGGCAGTTGCTGGCCGAGGTGCTGACGCCGCGACAGCTCGAAGAGCTGGACGACACCGGCGAGTTGAACGTCGGCATCGGCCTGGCGGGTGTGGGCAGTTTTCGCCTCAGCGGCTTCAAACAGCGTGGCTCGGTGGCAGCGGTGTTTCGCTGCATTCCCATCGTCATCCCGACACTCGAAAGCCTGAACGTGCCGCCGCTGCTGAACTCGCTGGTGCTGGAAAAGCGCGGCCTGATCCTGATGGTGGGTGCCACCGGCGCGGGCAAGAGCACCACGCTGGCGTCGATGCTGGAGCAGCGCAACCAGCAACTGGCCGGGCACATCCTGACGATTGAAGACCCGATCGAATTCTTGTTCACCAACAAGAAGTCGGTGGTCAACCAGCGCGAGGTCGGGCGCGACACGCAGTCGCTGCAAATCGGGCTGAAGAACGCCTTGCGCCAGGCACCCGACTGCATTTTGATCGGCGAGATTCGCGACCGCGAAACCATGACGGCGGCCATCTCGTATGCCCTGTCCGGCCACCTGGTGTTGTCCACGCTGCACGCCAACAACAGCTACCACGCGCTGGGGCGCATCTTGTCGTTCTACGCGCCCGAGGCGCGCCCGGCGCTGTTGAGCGACCTGGCGGCCGGCTTGCGCACCATCGTCTCGCAGCGGCTGGTGCGCGCCACGGCGGGCGGGCGGGTGCCAGCGGTCGAAGTGATGCTGAACACGAAGCTGGTGTCCGAGATGATCGAACACGGCGACTTCGGCGGCGTGCGTGAGGCGATGGAAAAGTCCATCGCCGAAGGCTCGCAGACCTTCGAGCAAGACCTGGCGCGGCTCATCACCCTGGGCACGATCACGCGCGACGAAGGCCTGGCTTTTGCCGATTCGCCCACCAACCTGATGTGGCGCTTGCAAAACGACATGAACCCGGTGTCGCGCATCGTGCCCAAGAAGGAAGAGCTCGACGACCAGCCCAGCTTCACCGAGATCACGCTCGACGTGCGGCCCGAGTCCAACTCGCGCTTCTCGACCGGCATGGGCCAGCTCTGAGCCACGGCATGTCCGCCGCCCTGCGCCTTGCCGAGCAGTTGATCGCCTGCAGCTCGGTGACCCCGAACGACGGCGGTTGCCAGGCGATCCTCGCGGCGCGCCTGGCCGCAGCCGGCTTCGAATGCCGCTCCCTGGTCGGCGGCCCGGATCACTTTCGGGTCACCAACCTGTGGGCAGTTCGGCGTGGCAGCGGCGCGCAGCCGAAGCTGCTGGCCTTCGCCGGCCACACCGACGTGGTGCCCACCGGCCCGCTGACACAGTGGCGCAGCGACCCCTTCGTGCCCACGCACCGGGAAGGCAGGCTGTATGGCCGCGGCGCAGCCGACATGAAAACCTCGCTGGCGGCGATGGTGGTGGCGATTGAAGAATTCGTGCAGGCGCATCCTGCGCACACGCACTCGGTTGGCGTGATGTTCACCAGCGACGAAGAAGGCCCGGCCAACGACGGCACGGTCATGCTGTGCGAGTGGTTGGCCGCACAAGGCGAACGGCTCGACTACTGCATCGTCGGCGAGCCCACCTCGGTCGACCGCCTGGGCGACATGGTCAAGAACGGCCGCCGCGGCACGCTCTCGGGCAAGCTCACGGTGAAAGGCGTGCAGGGCCACATCGCCTATCCGCACCTTGCGAAGAACCCGATTCACCTGGCCGCACCTGCGCTGGCCGAATTGACCACGCTCGTCTGGGACCAGGGCAACAGCTATTTTCCGCCCACCAGTTGGCAGATGTCGAACATTCACGCCGGCACCGGGGCGGGCAATGTGATTCCGGGCGAATTGGTGCTCGACTTCAACTTTCGCTTCGGCACCGAGTCCAGTCCCGAATCGCTGAAGCAGCGCGTGCACGCGCTGCTGAACAAGCATGGTCTGACATTCGAGATCACCTGGACGCTGGGCGGCGAGCCGTTTCTGACGCCGATCGGCACACTCAGCCAGGCCGTTACTCAAGCTATCCTGGAGGTGACCGGTGTGGCCGCCGCGCTGTCGACCACGGGCGGCACATCCGACGGCCGCTTCATCGCCAAGGTCTGCCCGCAGGTGCTGGAGTTCGGCCCGGTCAACGCCAGCATTCACAAGATCGACGAGCACGTGCTGGTGAACGCCATCGACCCGCTGAAAAACATCTACCGAAGAACACTCGAAGCATTGTTGACATGAAACTGATCGCACTCATCACGGCACAAGCCGCCCGCCTCAAACAGGCGGGCGTTTCATTTGGGCATGGCACCACGAACGCCTTCGACGAGGCCGCCTGGCTGGCGCTGTGGAGCCTCGGACTGGACATGGGCGCACTCGAATTCCAGGCGCAGCGCGAGTTGACGGCCGCAGAGATCGACAAGGCCGCAGCGCTGGTCGGGCAGCGCATCACCAGCCGCCGCCCCGCCGCTTACCTGACGAATGAAGCCTGGTTGCAGAACGTGCCCTTCTTCGTCGACGAGCGCGCCATCGTGCCGCGCTCGTTCATCGCCGAGCTGTTGGCCGACGGTGAAGGCAGCGGCGAGCTGGACACGTGGTTGTCCGACAAGACGCACCGCGTGCTCGACCTGTGCACCGGAAACGCAAGCTTGGCCATCATCGCGGCCATGGCCTACCCCGAGATCACAGTCGACGCCGCCGACATTTCGGACGACGCCCTGGCGGTGGCGCGCATCAACGTCGACAAGCACGCCATGGGCGCGCGCATCAAGGTGCTGAAGTCCGACCTGCTTGCCGACCTGGAAGGCGCTTACGACCTGATCGTGTGCAACCCGCCTTACGTCAATTCGCAAAGCATGGCCGCGCTGCCGCCCGAGTACCAGCACGAACCCGCGATGGCGCTGGCCGGCGGAGAAGACGGCATGGACCTGGTGCGTCGCATCGTTCAAGACGCGGCCACGCATTTGACCGACATCGGCGTGCTGCTGCTGGAAATCGGCAATGAGCGAGCCCACTTCGAGCATGCCTTCCGCAAGCTCGAAGTGGTGTGGCTGGAGACCAGCGCCGGCGACGACCAGGTGCTGCTGGTCACGCGCGACGCGCTGCTGCGATGGGCCCGATGAACACTGTCAGCGGGCCACGCTCACGCGCTGCGCAAGGCCTGCTCGAAGTCGGCGCGCAGGTCGTCGAAATCTTCGATGCCCACCGAGATGCGGATCAGCGACTCGGCAATGCCCATGCGCCGGCGGGCCTCCAGCCCCATCTCCCAGAAGATGGTTTGCGAGACGGGAATCGCCAGCGTGCGGTTGTCGCCCAGATGGCTCGACTTGATGACCAGTTCCAGCTTGTCGAGAAAGGCAAACGCATCGTGCCCGTCGTGCAACTCGAAGCTCAACAGCACACCGAACGAGCGGAACCAGCGCGCCGCGTTCTCGTGCTGCGGATGCGACGCCAGGCCGGGGTAGTGCACACGCTGCACAGCGGGCTGCTCGGCCAGCCACGTCGACAGGCGCAGCGCGTTGTCGCAGGCGCGGTCCATGCGCAGCGCCAGTGTCTCGGCACCGGTGGCAAGGCGGTGTGCCGAATCGGCGCTCATCGTGGCACCGATGTCGCGCAGACCCTTCTTGCGCATTTGCAGCAGTCCCCAGGTCTGCGGCGCGCCTTTTTTGTACGCAGCTTGAATGTTGGCGCAGGTCGAC
>JAYVCL010000004.1:0-3481 GCA_043749975.1 Burkholderiales bacterium | reverse complement strand
TCAGCAGCCCGGCGCGGCCCTGGCAGCAGGTGCTGGTGGCCGGCCGCTGGGCCTGGGGGCCGGCGCACGGGGCGCTGGCCGAGGCGGTCGCGGGCCGATTCCAGCAGGTGATGTGTGAGTTGTGGGCCGACCCGCCTTGACGGCTTCCACCGTCAAGGCTGGGGAACGTAGGGCGACCCAGCCTGACGGCGCCCGCCGTCAAGGCGCGGTCACGCCGTAGCTGGCCAGCCGGTAGTCCTGGGTTATGGCGCCGGTGATGAAGGCGGTGGCACCGACCTGCCCGGCGGTGGCGCGGCTGCCGGTCACGGCCCAGGGCGTGAGGCCGCCGCCGGCCGCGCCGTCAACGCTGCTGACGCCGCCGGTCAGCAGCAACTTGCCGGCCTGGGCCTGTGCCGGCAAGGCCTGCGCCGCCAGCAGCCCTGCGGCCAGCCAGGGGGCGGTTGGGCTGAATCGGCAAAGCGCGGGCAAAGACAATGGCATGGCAAGGCTCCGAAGCCAAGACGCGCTGACGCTGGTACGCAGCGACCCACAAGCTGGATACCGGCCGCCCTGCAAGGTGCTCACGGCCGCTCACTTCGCCTGCGCGGATGGCACGGGGACGACCCGATGCGATGGAAACGCACTGTTACCGCGCCATCCCCAATTCAAGCCTGCCGGCGTCACATGGCCGCTTCTATGCTGGGCGCATCATCGCGCTGTCAACACTTGCGCCTGGTCTTTGGCAGCGCGCAAGGACCGCCCACCATGCCCCCACCCCCACTTGCTTACAAGATCGCCGTGGTCTGCCTGGCCGCCGACGCGCTGGCCTTGCCGGCGCTGGCACGCCTGCTGGACGGCATACCGGCACTGCATTGGCACTGCGCGGCGGCCAGCGACGCCTCGGCGGTGGCGCACGATGCGGTTCTGCTGCTGGTGGACGCTGCCGCCACCGCCAGCGCGTGCGCCCAGCTGCAGGCCCTGCGCAGCAGCCGCCCGGCCCTGCCGGCGCTGGTGGTCGCCGCTGGCCCGGCGGTCTGCGCCTTTGAGCGCCTGCTGGCCAGCGGTGCCACCGATTTTGTCTGCCTGCCCGCCGGCGCTGCCGAGTTGCTGCCGCGCCTGAGCCGCTTGCTGGGCATGGCCGACGCGGTGCCGTCGGCGGCCGCTGCGGCCGGCGCACTGCCGGCCGCCAGCGGCCCGGCGCTGATCGGCCACAGCGCGGCCTTTGTGCAGGCCACCGCCCGCATCCCGCGGCTGGCCGCCTGCGATGCCGGGGTGCTGATCCTGGGCGAGACCGGCACCGGCAAGGAGGTCTGCGCCCAGGCCATCCACTATCGCTCGGCACGCGCGGCAGGGCCCTGGGTGGCCATCAATTGCGGCGCCATCCCGCAAGAGCTGGTCGAAGATGAATTGTTCGGCCATGTGCGTGGCGCCTACACCCATGCCCACAGCGCCCGCATCGGCCTGGTGGCCGAGGCCGAACATGGCACCCTGCTGCTGGACGAGGTGGACGCGCTGCCGCCAGCGGCGCAGGCCAAGCTGCTGCGCTTTCTGCAGGACAAGCAGTACCGGCAGGTCGGGTCGAGCACGCTGCGCCAGGCCGATGTGCGGGTGATCGCCGCCAGCAATCGGGCGCTCGACCGCCTGGTGCAGCGCGGTGAGTTTCGGCAAGACTTGTACTTTCGCCTCAACGTGCTGACCTTGACGCTGCCGCCGCTGCGCGAGCGCCGCGACGACATCGCCGAGCTGGCCGGGCATTTTCTGGCCGGGGCCCTGCGCGAGGCCGGCCGGCATGGCGGCGGGCTGACACCTGGCGCATTGCGCCGCCTGGTCGAGCATGCCTGGCCCGGCAATGTGCGTGAGCTGCAGCACACCATCGAGCGGGCGGTGCTGCTGGGCAGTGGCAGCTTGCTGCAGGCCAGCGACATTGAACTTGACGGCGTGCCGGCAGGCAGCGCCGACGCCGCTGCGGCCGGCGCCGACGACGAATGCTTCCGCAGCGCCAAGGCCCGGGTGGTGCAGCACTTCGAGCGCGACTACATCGAGCGCGCCTTGCAGGCCAGCGCCGGCAACATCGCCAATGCCGCCCGCATGGCGCAGAAGAACCGGCGCGCCTTCTTCGAATTGCTGCGCAAGCACGCCATCGACGCCGAGCGCTTCCGGCATTGACGTGGCGCGCGGCACCGACCGCAGCGCGTCCGATCCCTTCAAAATGCGATGCGCGCCTCGACCACGCCGGTGTCGATGCGGAACAGCCTGCCGCCGGCCGGCGGCAGGTCACTGCGCGCCACCTCGGCGCCATGCGCCAGCAAGTCGGCCAACAACTCCTGCTTGGGGATGAACTTCCACATCGCGCGGGTCAGGGTCGAGGCCATCGCGCAGCAACCGCGCGGCATCAGCTTGCGCACGAAGTTCGGCGGTGTGGCGTTGTGGCTGCCGTGATGGCCGATCTTGAAGAAGGCCACGCGACGCAGCAGCTCTCGCCATTGCGCATCATTGAGGACGTTCATCCAGGTGCCCCATTGCGCATCACCCGGGAACAACAACAGCGTGCCCGCCACGTCCAGCAAGAGCACGAGACTGGTGCCGTTGACGGCCTTGTCGAGGGCCACGGCCACCGCCAGCTCTGCGATCGAACCGGCGTTGTGGATCGATTGCAACTCAGCGGGTGACAAGCGCCAGGGCACGGCGCCCGCGACCAGCACGAACTCCGCTGCAAAGGGGTGGACAGGCAGCAGGCTGCCATCGTCGCCCTGTGGCGCGGCGGCTTGCAGCCGGAGATAGCCCTCGCCCTTGGGCGGGTCCATGTCGCGGATGACCTCGGGGTCGCGCGACGGGCCCAGCACATGAACCTTGACGCCCGGCAGCGCGTCGGTGTCGAACAGGCGCGCAGACGCGCCTTGCTCGTTCTGGTCGGGCAGGAAGCGCCGCACCGCCTGGCCGGCAAAGCCGCTGTGCAGCGTGCGCATCGCCGCGTCATTGCTCAGCATCAACGCATTGGCCACGATGTCCCGAGAGACATCAAACTGACGTTGCGCCTCGGCGCCGACCGCCAGCGGCGCAGCGGCCAGGGCCTGGTTCAAGCCCAGCGCCAGCCGGCTTTGCAACTCGCGGATGCGGCGCGCCTGCGGGTCTGACGGGTGCTCGGTCCAGGGCAGCCAGACCTCCCGCACCTGCACCTGGCGCCAGGCCTCGTCGGCAAAGCCCGAGACATGGTCCTTGTGCCGGTGGGTGGCCACCACCACGTCGATGCGCGCAACGCCATCCGGGTCGGTGGCGTCGGCAATGATGCGCTTGACGATGCTGCCCATCGACCCGCCAGACGGCGACGACTCGACCGAGCCGCAGTCGAACAGGATGCGCCGCTCACCGGTGCCATCAGGGATCTTGACCAGGAAGGCATCACCGAAGCCGACGTTGTACATGCGCACGGTGATCGGGCGGGCGTCGGTCGCCGCCGGCTGCGGTTTCGGTGCCTTCCTGGCTGGCAGCTTCCTGGCCGGCG
>JAYVCL010000003.1:0-2534 GCA_043749975.1 Burkholderiales bacterium | reverse complement strand
GGTGCTGTTCATGCACGCACCGACCGCCATCGTGCGCAGCGACGACATCGCCCGCGCCTGCGCGCCGATCGCCCGCCAGGCGCCCGGCCGCGTGCTGGCGTGCTGGCTCGGTGATGCCTCGGTGGCGCAGGCGCGGCGCATCTTCGAAGAGGCCGGCGTGGCCAACTACGAGACGCCCGAAGAGGCCGTGCGTGCCTTCGCGATGCTCGCCACCCACCGGCGCAACCAGGCGCTGTTGCTTGAGGCGCCAACCGCCAGCGAGAACGCGCCGCCAGATCGCGCCGCAGCGCGCGCCTTGATCGACGCGGCGCTGGCCGATGGGCGCACCATGCTCGACGAGCTGGAAGCGAAAGCGGTGCTCAGGGCTTATGGCATACCGACCATCAACACGGTGGCGGTCGGCCCCACGGCGGCGGCGGCGCTGCAGGCGGCGAATGCCATCGGCTACCCGGTGGCGCTGAAAATCCTGTCGCCCGACATCAGCCACAAATCAGACGTGGGCGGTGTGCGCCTCGACCTGCGCGATGCCACGGCTTTGCGCGATGCGGCCGACACGATGCTGGCGCGGGTGCGCGCGTTGCAGCCGAAGGCGCGCATCACCGGCTTCACTGTGCAAACCATGGTCACGCGGCCGCTGGCGCAAGAGCTGATCGTCGGTGCGAGCATCGATCCGGTGTTCGGGCCGGTGCTGCTGTTCGGCCAGGGCGGCACGGCGGTCGAAGTGCTGGCCGACCGCGTGATCGGGCTGCCGCCACTGAACCGCGTGCTGGCCCGCGAGATGGTGTCGCGCACGCGCGTGTCCAGGTTGATGGCCGGCTACCGAGACCATCCGCCGGTCGACCTCGACGCCGTGTGCGACGTGCTCATCGCGCTGTCGCAATTGTTGGCCGATGTGCCTGAGCTGGTCGAGCTGGACATCAACCCGCTGCTGGCCGACGCGGACGGGGTGATCGCCCTCGATGCGCGACTGCGTATTGGCTCAATTGACGCGCGCCTGCGCGTCAGCCGAACGGTGTCAGCCGGTGCCGCGCAGTTTGCGATCACGCCCTACCCCGCCGAGTTGGCCGAAACCGTGACATGGCAAGGCGGGGTGATCGAATTGCGGCCGATCCGCCCCGAAGACGAGGCGCAGCACCGCGCCTTCATCGAGCAACTCGCGCCGCAGGACATTCGGTTGCGCTTCTTCAGCGTGCGTCGAACCTTGCCGCGCAGCGAACTCGCGCGCCTGACCCAGATCGACTACGCGCGCGAGATGGCCTTCATCGCCGTGCAGTCGCCGCCCGAGGGCCCGCCGCAGACGCTGGGCGTGGTGCGCGTCTTCATCGACCCCGACAACGTCGATGCAGAGTTCGCGATCATCGTGCGCTCAGACATGAAGGGTCGCGGGCTCGGCCACCTGCTGTTGCGCAAGATGATCGACTTCCTGATTGGTCGCGGTACGCAGCGAATGGTCGGAGCTGTCTTGCACGAGAACCACGGCATGCGCGAACTGGCCCGGTCGAACGGCTTCGTGGTGGACGCTGCCGGATCGGATGCGGATGCGTTGCGCATCGTGCTGACATTGCCGGAGTCGACGTGAACCGCATCGACATGCAACCCGACACTCGGGCCGGCGAGCCGTGGACGCTGACCAGTGAGGCGGCCCTGACCCAGCTCGAATCGTCGACGCAGGGCCTGCCCGATGCCGAAGCGCGGCAACGGCTCGAACGCTTCGGCCCGAACCAGCTTCGTGAGAAGCCGCCGCGTCCGGTGTGGTTGAAGTTCGCAGACCAGTTCCGCAACCTGCTGGTGCTGGTGTTGATCGGTGCCTCCGCGCTGGCTGCGGCCATCGGCGACACCAAGGACGCGGTGGTCATCCTGATCGTCATCGCTCTCAACGCTGCAATCGGCTTCTATCAAGAGCACCGCGCCGAGGCGAGCTTGGCGGCACTCAAGCACATGCTGGCTCGGCATGCCCGCGTGCGGCGCGGCGGCGAAGTGGTGCAAGTGGGTGCCCAGGCGCTGGTGCCGGGCGACATCGTGCTGCTCGAAGCGGGCGACCGTGTGCCTGCCGACGCCCGCGTGCTGGCCGCCCACAACGCCGAGGTGGCCGAGGCAGCGCTGACCGGCGAATCGCACGCCGTGGGCAAGCACGCCGCGGCGCTTGCCCACGGCGAGCACGCTCTGGCCGAGCGCTTGAACATGGTGTTCATGAACACCGTGGTCACGCGCGGGCGCATCGAGGCGCTGGTGACCACGACCGGCATGCACACCGAGATGGGGCGCATCAGCGGGCTGCTGGAAGCGGCGAAGGAACAGGCCACGCCGTTGCAGCTTCAGATCGACGCGCTGGGCAAGAGCCTGGCCGGCATCGCCGGGGTCGTGGTGACGCTGATCTTCGGGCTCGGCGTGCTGCGCGGTGATGGCTTGACGCAGACCATCATGACGTCCATCGCGCTGGCGGTGGCGGCCATTCCCGAGGGGCTGCCCGCGGTGGTGACCGTGACCCTGGCGATCGGCATGCATCGCATGGCGAAGAACCGCGCCATCGTGAA
>JAYVCL010000002.1:0-2861 GCA_043749975.1 Burkholderiales bacterium | reverse complement strand
CTGTTCGACGAGCGCGGTGCCGACGGGCGCGAGCGCAGCGGTGTGGTGCTGTCGGACGGCTTGCTGATCAGCGCCGCCGAGATCGACGCGATGGAAGTGGTGCCCGACCTGGTGTTCCTGAACTGCTGCCACCTGGGCCAGATCGACCGCTCGCCGGTGGCCTTCAACAAGCTGGCCTACAGCGCGGCGCGCCAGCTCATCGAGATCGGCGTGCGCGCCGTGGTGGTGGCCGGCTGGGCGGTTGAAGACGCGCCGGCGAGCCTGTTTGCGCAAACCTTCTACGAGGCGCTGATGCAAGAAAACCAAAGCTTCGGCAACGCGGTGTTCAGCGCCCGCAAGGCCACCTGGGAGCGCTACCCGGCCAGCATCACCTGGGGCGCATACCAGGCTTACGGAGACCCCGGCTGGAAGATCGACCCGAAGGCCGAGCCGAGCCGCGAGGCGCACAACGCATGGCGCGGCGTGGCACCCGAAGAACTGATCGACAAGATCCAGACGCGACGCCAGAAGCTGCAGCGCCGCGACGAGGTGTTGACCTCCAAACAGGCGCATGCGTTGGTGTCTGAAGTGCAGCAGTGGTTCGAGCACGCACCCGAGGCGTGGCAGCAGCGGCCCGATCTGTACAGCGCGCTCGGCGACCTGTACGCCGACCTCGGGCCCGAGTTCTGCGAACTGGCGTGCGAATGCTTCGAGCGCGCCGTGCTCGCCTCCGACCGCCAGGGCAAGGTGCCGATCCAGGCGATCGAAGAACTGGCCAATGCCGAAGGCCGGCTGGCGGTTCAAAGGAGCGAAGCGGGCTTGGCAGTGCGGGCCATCTCGCGGCTTGAACACCTGGTGGCCCTGAGCGGTGCGGTGCTGCAGGGTGGGCTGGCGGAGGGCGGCAAAAACCTCAGCCCCGAGCGGGCCGGCCTGCTGGGCAGCGCACACAAGCGACAGGCAGCCGTGCACGCCAGTGCCTACCTGGCCGGCAACGACGCCGAGTTCAAGCCGATGCTGGCGGCACTGGCCCGCAGCGCCGAGGCCTACGGCAGCATGGCCGCCAAGCTGGGCGCGCAAAGCGTGCGCCCCTACCCCACGCTGAACTGGTTGTTCCTGTGGTCGTTGACGGCCGACGCGGCACAGCGCATCGCCCACGTGCCGCTGGCCCAAAGCTGTGCGGCCAGCGCCAATGCCGCGTTCGGCGATTCACCCGAAGCCTGGAACGCCACCATGGTGGCCGACTCGTCGTTGGTGGTGGCCTTGCTGAACGAAAACCTCAGGCAGCCCGGGGCGGCCGGCGATGCGGCGGTCGAACAGATCGCGTTCGCGTACGAAGATTGTCTGCACGGCGCGCTGATCACCCCCAAGGAGCGCGACGCGGTGATGCGCCAGATCGCGATGATGGGCTTGTTCTATTCGGCGCATGAAAAAGCGGCCGGTGTCCAGGGGCCGTCGGCCGGGGCCCGGCTGCAGGCGCTGGCGCAGCGCTTGACGCCGCTCGGCGCGTGGGTGCCGGCCGACAGCGATGCGCCCGCGTCGAAGCCAGGCTCGCCGCGCAGGCGGGTGCGCGCTTCTGCGCGCACGGCCTGAAGCATGGGCAAAATGCGAACCTCGTCATCACTTCACGCCGCGCCCTGTGTCCGCCATGCCTCAGCCTTCGATCGAACCCACGCCCCCGATGATTTCTGAAACTGCGCCGGTGCTGCCCGCAGCCGCACCGCCGCTCGAGCCGATGACGCCCGCAGCCTGCGCGGCGCAGCTCAAGCAACTGTTCCCGGCACTGTTCGGCGGCGCAGCAAAGCCATTGAAGCTGCGCATCCAGGCCGACATCCAGGAGCGCGCGCCGGGGCTGTTCAGCAAGCAACTGTTGTCCGCCGTGCTGCGCCGCCACACCGGCGGGCACGCCTATCTGGTCGCGCTGACCCGCGCCACGCACCGTGTCGACCTCGACGGCGAGCCTGCCGGCGAGTTGAGCGCCGAACACCGGCAGGCCGCGCTCGACGAACTGGCGCAGCGCCGCAGCAACCAGGCATCGAGGCAGGCGCTCGAAGAAGAACAGCGCCACAACCGCGCCACGCTGTTGCACGACTTCGAGCACACCACGCTGACGCCGGCCAACTTCAGTGCGCTGAAGGGCATCAGCGTGCAGGAGATGGACGGCTACCTGGCCACGGCACGTGAGGAAGGCCAGATGCGCAGCGAGCGGCAACCGGGGGCCCAGCATGAGCGTCGGCCCGAGGGCGAGCCTCGCCACAAGCGCGGGCCGCGCTGAAGTCGCTCGACCGAACCGGGGGCTGGGTTGGTCGGCCGCAGTGGGTTGATCCCGCTACACCAGGCGCAACGCCGGCGCCACGCGAGCGATGGATTCGAAGTCGCGATCCTGGGCCAGCAGCGGCAGGCCGCTGGCGATGGCGACTGCGGCCACCACGCAATCGTTCGGGCTGCGCAAGGTGAGGCCTTGCCAGCGACAGCGGGCGTAGAGCATCGCCGCATCGACCGCCACATCGCGCGGGTTCATTTCGTCCAGCCCGGGCAGGCGGCCGAGCTGGGCTTCGAGGCGGGTGAACTGGGCCGGGTTGCGCGCGCCTTGCAGCAACTCTTGCAGCACCACCGAAGGCATCCAGACGGTTTGCTCGGCGCGAAAGGCCTTGCGCAGACGCAGGTCGCAACGTGAACCCGTGGCCCGCAAAAACTCGACCCAGGCCGAGGTGTCTGCGATCACTTGCGACGCGCGACTGCCACCTTCGGGTTGCCTGCGGTTCGGCGCTTGACGGCGTAAACCGCTGGCGGCTGCGACACGATGAGCCGCCCGGGCGCCTCGGCGAACAAGGTCGCTGGGTCGTAGTCGTCAGCCAGCACACCGGAGCCGCCCAGCGCCAGCA
>JAYVCL010000001.1:0-20959 GCA_043749975.1 Burkholderiales bacterium | reverse complement strand
TGGTCACCGCATCGGTGGCGGCCTTGAAGCTCAGGCCGCTGAAGTAATCGGAGTTGATGGTGACGCCGCGCTGCTTGTCGGCGTACCAGTCTTGCCAGTGGTCGTAGCTGAAATGCGGCTCGCCGTCGACGTGGATCACGTGCAGGATGTCGATGTGGTACTTCTTCGCGAACGCGAAGTCGCGCTCGTCGTGCGCAGGCACGCCCATCACCGCGCCGTCGCCGTAGCTCATCAGCACATAGTTGCCGACCCACACTTCAATCGGACTGTGGGTCAAGGGGTGGCTCACCATCAGGCCGGTGCGCACGCCCTTTTTTTCTTGCGTCGCCAGCTCGGCTTCGCTGTGGCCGCCGGCCTTGCAGGCTTCGATGAAGGCGGCCACCGCCGGGTTGGACGCGGCGGCATGCAGCGCCAGTGGATGCTCGGGTGCCACCGCGCAAAACGTGACGCCCATGATGGTGTCGGCGCGGGTGGTGAACACATACAGCTTGCCGTGCTGGATCAGCGCCCCATCGGCACCCTTGATCTGGTGTGTGAAGGCGAAGCGCACGCCTTCGCTCTTGCCGATCCAGTTTTCCTGCATCAGCTTGACGCGCTCGGGCCAGCCGGGTAACTGGAACTGCACGTGGTCGAGCAACTCGGGCGCGTACTTCGTGATGTTCAGGTAGTAGCCCGGGATCTCGCGCTTCTCGACCAGCGCGCCCGAGCGCCAGCCGCGCCCTTCGATCACCTGTTCATTGGCGAGCACGGTCTGGTCGACCGGGTCCCAGTTGACGGTCTGCGTGCGGCGCTCGGCGATGCCGGCTTTGAGCATTTTCAGGAACAGCCACTGGTTCCAGCGGTAGTAATCGGGCGAGCAGGTGGTGACTTCGCGGCTCCAGTCGATGGCCAGGCCCATGGCCTGCATCTGGGCCTTCATGTGGGCGATGTTCTCGAGCGTCCACTGCGCCGGCGGCACCTTGTTTTTCATGGCCGCGTTCTCGGCCGGCAGGCCGAAGGCGTCCCAGCCCATCGGCATCAGCACGTTCATGCCCTTCATGCGCAGGTGGCGCGCCAGCATGTCGTTGATGGTGTAGTTGCGCACGTGGCCCATGTGCAACTTGCCGCTGGGGTAGGGCAGCATCGAGCAAGCATAGAACTTGGGCTTGGGCCGGCCCAGGCTGTCGCGTGCGTCCTCGCTCACGCGGTAGGCGTCGGCGGCGGTCCAGGCGGCTTGCGCGGAACGCTCGATCTCGTTGGGTTTGAAGTCGGGGTTCATGGGGTCGCGCCTGGCGCCGAAAGCAAGTGGTTCGATTATAGGAAGCGGCCTGCTGCGCCGCAGCGATGGCTGGGTCCGCAGCGGCTGCGTGAACCTTGCCCTGCGTTTTTGCAAAATGACAACCCACTCGCGGGGGTGTCTTGGGGGTGTCTCAAGGGTGCCCGGCCGGCACCCCCGCGAGGTGGATGGACGGCCGGGCGAGTGCGCCGCGATGATGCGCCACACCCGATCCGAAAGACCCGTCATGCAAGCTTCGCGCCGCCATCTGCTCGTCACCCTGTTCGCCGCCGTCTGGCCGTGGTCGCATGCGTCTGCGGCCGGGCCTGCGTTGACGCTGCCCAGCGTGTGGGCCGACGATGTCGATCCGGCGCCCTACCTGGTCAGCGAAAAATACGACGGCGTGCGCGGCGTTTGGGACGGCACGCAACTGCGTTTTCGCAGCGGCCGCGTGGTGCGGGCACCGGCGTGGTTCACGGCCCGGCTGCCGGGGATGGCGCTCGACGGCGAGTTGTGGCTGGGCCGAGGTCGCTTCGACGAGCTGTCAGGCATCGTGCGCAAGGCCGTGCCGGTCGACGCCGAGTGGCGTCGCGTGCGCTTCATGGTGTTCGAGCTTCCGCAGGCCGACGGCAGCTTTGCGCACCGTGCGCAACGCATCGCCGGCATCGTTGCGCAGGCCGAGTGGGCGCAGTTGGTCGCGGTCGAGCAGACGGCGGTCGAAAACCGCGACGCCTTGCACCGAAGACTGGCACGCACCGTCGCGCAAGGCGGCGAAGGGCTGGTCTTGCACCTCGCCTCAGCGGCCTACAGCACCGGGCGCAGCGAGGTGATGCGCAAACTCAAACCCAGCCTGGACAGCGAGGCCGCGGTCGTGGCGCATCACCCGGGGCAAGGCAAATACGCCGGCCAGCTCGGCGCGCTGGAAGTGCGCACGCCACAGGGCCGGCAGTTCTTGCTCGGCAGCGGGCTGAGCGACGCGCTGCGCCGCGACCCGCCTGCGCTGGGCAGCGTGGTGACCTACCGCTACCGCGATCTGACGCGCACCGGGCTGCCGCGCTTTGCGAGCTTCCTGCGCGTGCACGAGGCGTTGTAGGCGCCCTGCTTCAGGGCTTCGTCGCCGCGGCTGCCTCGGCCACGAAGCCGATGCGCGACAGCCCGGCTTTCTGCACCACGCCGATCAACTCGGCCACGCGGCCATACGGCACGCTCTTGTCGGCGCGCAGTTGCACCTCGGTCTGCGGGTTCTTGCGGGCTGCCTCCACGACACGCGCGGCGAACGCAGCCGCGTCGACCTGCGCGTCGCCCACGTAAAAACGCCCTTGCGGGTCGATGGCCACGGCGATGAACTGCGGCGCGTCGCTGGGCTGCGCGGCGTCGGTCTTGGGCAGGTCGAGCTTGAGGCTGCTGGTCATCAGTGGCGCGGTGATCATGAAAATCACCAGCAGCACCAGCATCACGTCGATCAGCGGCGTCATGTTGATGTCGCTCATCGGCGCGGGCCGATTGCTGCGTTCGAGGCGACCGAAGGCCATGCCGGCTAGTTCGCGCCGGGAGCGTCTGAAATCATCTCGCGCAGGTCGTGCGCGAAGCCTTCGAGTTCGGCCTCGCAGGCACCCACCAGCTTGCCGAAGATGTTGAAGGCCAGCACGGCCGGGATTGCCACGGCCAGGCCGGCCGCCGTCATCACCAGCGCCTCGCCCACCGGACCGGACACGCGCTCGATGCTGATCGTGCCCGCCGCCGAGATGCTGATCAGCGCGTGGTAGATGCCCCAGACGGTGCCGAACAGGCCGATGAAGGGCGCGGTACTGCCGATCGAGGCGAGCAGCACCTGGCCGAATTGCAACTGCGCCAGCACCGCGTGCAGCGCATCGCGCAGGCGGCGCGTGAGCTGGGATTCGAGGTGGCCCTTGGCTTCCAGCGTCTGCGTTTGAGGGCGGGCCGTGGCAGCCGACAGCAGCGGCGCGAGCACACGTTCGCGGTCGAAGTGGCCGAGCTGCTCGCGCCCCGCATCGACATCGGGCGCGGCCCAGAAGGCGGGCACGGCGCGGGCGATGTCGGCGCGCACCCGGCGCAGCAACCAGCCCTTCCACAAAATCAGCACCCAGGCGCTGACCGACATCAACAGCAGCAGCACCGCCACGCTGCGGGTGATGGCGTCGCCTTGCTGCCAGAAATTTGCGAAACCGCTCATGCCGACTCTTTCATGCGATGCCCAAGACGTCGTTCATGCCGAACAGGCCGTGCGATTTGCCCGCGAGAAAACGCGCTGCGCGCAGGCTGCCCTGTGCATAGCTGACGCGGCTGGAGCTTTTGTGGCTGATTTCGATGCGCTCGCCGGTGCCGGCGAACAGCACCGTGTGGTCGCCGACGATGTCGCCACCGCGAATGGTGGCGAAGCCGATGCTGGACGGGTCGCGCTCGCCGGTGACGCCCTGGCGCGCCAGCACGGCGCAGTCTTGCAGATCGCGGCCCAGCGCGGCGGCCACCACGCGGCCCATTTCCAGCGCGGTGCCGCTGGGCGCGTCCACCTTGTGGCGGTGGTGCGCCTCGACAATCTCGATGTCATAGCCTTCGTTCAGCGCGCGCGCGGCCATGTCCAGCAGCTTGAGCACCACGTTCACGCCGACGCTCATGTTGGGTGCCATCACCACGGCGATGTGTTTCGCGTGTTCGGCAATGTCGGCCCGTTGCGCGGCGTTGAAGCCGGTGGTGCCGATCACCGCCTTGACACCCCATTCGCGGCACACCGCCAGGTGCGCCAGCGTGCCTTCGGGCCGGGTGAAGTCGATCAGCACCTGCGCGTTGCCCAGGCCGGCGCGCAGGTCGGAGGTGATGACGACCCCGCTGCTGCGGCCCAGAAAAGCGCAGGCGTCTTGTCCGAGGGCGGGGCTGCCGGCGATGTCGAGTGCCGCGACCAAGTCAAGCTCGCTGTCCGCCAACACCGCCTCGATCAGCATCTGGCCCATGCGGCCCGAAGCGCCGGCGATGGCGACTCTCAACGGGTCGGCACTGACCACCCTCGCCGCCAGGCTCAACGCGGCTCCAGCGGCGGGTAGGTGCGTGCGGGCGCGGTGGGCACAGCCTCTGCCACCGGAGGTGCGGGCGGCACCGGCAGTGCCTTGAGCTGCTCTGGCGTCAACGCCAACGGGGGCGCGTTGCGCGCCGTCTTGAAAGTGTCGATCGACGACACGAAGTCGCGCTCGGCAGGCAGTTCACCGCCCGCGTCGATACTCTTGAGCTTGTCGCCGTCGAACAGCACCACCACGCGTCGTGCCTGCGGCTCGGTGCCCTGGCGGCGGATGGTGAACACGTAATCCCAGCGGTCGGCGTGAAACAGGTCGGTCAGCAAGGGCGAGCCCAGGATGTCGCGAACCTGGGCCCGGCTTTGGCCCGGCTTGACGGCCTCGGCTTGTTCCTTGGTGACCACGTTGCCCTGCACCACCTCGACCCGGTACGGCGTGATGACGCCGAGAAAATTCTCGGACGACTGCAGGGATTCGCAAGCCGACAAGCCCATCAGGCTCAGCGCGTAGGCTGCGGGGAAAAGCAAGGAAAACAGTCGCATGTGGGGTTGATGGTCACGCCGCGATGCGACATGAACCTCGATATGATTCGATCATTCTACCGGGCGGGGGCGACCCGTCCGGGCCAGCCGGAGGCCCCATGACGCACGCGGAAGAACTCAAGAGCAGTGGTCTGAAGGCCACTCTGCCACGCATCAAGATTCTGGAAGTTTTCCAGAGCACGACGCAGCGCCACATGACGGCGGAAGACGTGTTCAAGGTTCTGCTCAACGAAGGTGCCGACGTGGGCCTGGCCACCGTCTACCGCGTGCTGATGCAGTTCGAGCAGGCCGGCATCTTGTCGCGCAACCATTTCGAGACCGGCAAGTCGGTATTCGAGCTGAACGAAGGCAAGCACCACGACCACTTGGTGTGCATGGACTGTGGCCGCGTCGAAGAATTTTTCGATGCCGAAATCGAGAAGCGTCAAAAGTCGGTCGCGCAAACCCGCGGCTTCGAGCTGCAGGACCATGCCCTGTCGCTGTACGCGGTGTGCACCAAGAAGAACTGCCCGCACAAGACCCATCGCTGAGCGTCGGCTCAGGCCACGCATGAGAAACAAACGCCGGGCCGCCCCAAGTGTTTCTCCTCCCCTCGGGGGGCGGACGACGTATGTCGTCGGCCTGGGGGCGCTCTTAAGCTTCGTTTTGCCCTTCGCTCAACATCGCTTTCTGGTGCCGCTCGACGAACTCTTTGTAGGTGTCGATGCCGCGCAGTTGCAGAATCGTGTTGCGCACCGCGGCTTCCACCAACACCGCCAGGTTGCGCCCGGCGTCTACCGCAATCACCGCCTTGCGCACCGGAACGTCCAGAATCGCTTCGTGCAGCGGCTCGTAGGGCAGGCGCTCGAATTCACGGTCCATCGTCTCCTTGCGCACCAAATGCACGATGAGCTTGAGCCGCATCCTTCGGCGCACCGCCGTCTCGCCGAAGATGGCCTTGATGTCGAGCAGGCCGATGCCGCGCACCTCGAGCAGGTTCAACAGCAGGTCGGGGCAGCGGCCTTCGAGCGCGGTTTGCGAGACGCGGTACAGGTCGACCGCGTCGTCGGCCACCAAACCGTGACCACGTGAAATCAGCTCCAGCCCGAGTTCGCTTTTACCCAGCCCCGACTCGCCCGTGACCAGTACGCCCAAGCCGAGGATGTCCATGAACACACCGTGGCGTGTGGTGCGTTCGGCAAACAGGTGGCTGAGGTATTCGCGCACCACGTCGATCACGTGGCCGGCGGATTCTTCGGTGACGAACAGCGGAATTTCGGCGCGGTCGCACATGGCCACCAGACGGTCTGGCGGGGTTTGCGCATCGGCCACGATCACCATCGGCGGCTCCAGGGTGACGATGCGCTGGATGCGCCGCTCCTGGTCCTCGGTTGAAGAATCCTTCAGGTAGGCCACCTCGCGGCGGCCGACGATCTGCACCCGATAGGGGTGAATGTAGTTCAGGTAACCGACCAGGTCGGCAGCAGATTGCGCGCTGCGCACAGCCGCTTCGTCGAAGCGACGTTCGGGGTGGGCATGGCCGGCGATCCACTCCCAGTGCAGGGCCGGGCGGTGCTCTTCGAACAGCGCCTCGGCGCTGACCAGGGTGGGCTTCATGAGCGCTCCAAGGCCGGCCAAAGCCGACCGTCTCCCACGGGGATCAAAGAAAGTGGCGGAGCCACATTTCCTTGAGACGCCCTTGTCATGCGACCGACTTCAGTGGTTCCCAGTTCGAGATCAACTCGTGAACTTTGGCGGCGACGCCCTCGGTCTTGAGCCGCTCGCGCAGTTCGCGGTCGGACAGCATTTCGGCGATCTCGGACAGGATTTCGAGGTGGCGCTGGGTCGCGGCTTCGGGCACCAGCAGGAAGATCAGCAGGCTCACCGGCTCGTCGTCCGGCGCGTCGAATGGAATCGGTTGCTGCACCCGCACCACCGCTGCCAGCGGGTTCTTCAGGCCCTTGATGCGTCCATGCGGAATTGCCACGCCGTGCCCCAGTCCGGTCGAGCCCAGGCGCTCGCGGGCGAACAGGTTGTCGGTCACCGTGGCGCGTGCGATCGCGTGCTGGGTTTCGAACAGCAGCCCGGCGTGTTCGAACGCGCGCTTTTTGCTGGTGGCGTCGACATCGACAAGGACGTTGCTGACGGGCAGGATGGTGGCTAGACGGTTCATCGGGCGGATCCAAGCGGCAACTTCAGCGGACATCCACCTGGTCGCGCGCTCGCATGAAACAACAGGGCAAATTATAGAAACCCGGCGGGCGCACGGTAGTCAAGGCGCAGCGGCAGGTACGGCAGATTGTGCACACCGTGGTGCGTTGCAGCAACGGCTTCGCCCCCCGTGGTCACGGGGCTGTGGCGTGGGCAGCAAAAAGCGGCCCGCGGGCCGCTTTCAATCGCGTTCGGCCCGCGATCAGACCGGGCTCTCGTCCAGCCGCTTGGCCGACACGTGGTGATGGTTTTGCAGCTTGTCTTTGTGGCGGCAGACTTGTCGGTCCAGCTTGTCCATCAACTGGTCGATGGCGGCATACAGGTCTTCGTGCGCGGTCTCCACAAAAATGTCTCTGCCTTTCACATGCAAGGTGACTTCGGCTTTTTGCCTTCGCTCCTTTTCTTTCAGATTCTCCACCGTCAGCAGCACATTGATGTCCACCACTTGGTCGAAATGCCGGGTCACGCGATCAAGCTTTGTGAGTACGTACTCTTTCAGAGCGGGAGTGACTTCAAGGTGATGGCCGCTGATCGTCAGGTTCATGGTGGTCCTTTCGCAGGGTGGAGGTGTGACGCGGCGGGGCGCTGAAACCGGCGCGTGCCGAGCGCCCCGTCAAAACCAGTTTGCGCCCGTTCGCCCAGCGTGACAAGCGCGTGACACCAACTGTCACCACGCCCGGCTCGATCACAGCGCGTGTGTGGCGGGTTCGAAAATCGGTGCGGGTACCGTCGCGGCATGATTTGGCGTGGCCGTGTGGCCGCGTGGTCAGATCGGAGTCGCTGCATGGCGTTGAATCGAAGACTGTTCACACAATGGAGTGTTGCGGCCTGCGCCGCGCCACAGGCAAGCGCCGCAGACGGCCTGGTCGTGTTTGCCGCTGCCAGCCTGACCGAGGTGCTGCAAGCACTGGCGCTGGAGCTCGAAGGCGGGCGCAGTGTGCGTTTCTCGTTTGCGGCCAGTTCCACGCTGGCCAGGCAGATTGAACAGGGCGCACCGGCCCACGTCTTCATCAGCGCCGACGAAGCCTGGATGGATCACCTGGTCGCGCGCCGTCGGGTCGACGCTGCGTCGCGTCGCGTGTTGGCCGGCAACCGGCTGGTGGTGGTGCGTGCGGGCAGCGCCGCTGTGGCCGCAGCGCCCGAGACGGCTGCGGCATTGCGCGACGCCTTGCGCGCGGGTGACGGCCGGGGTGCGCCAGACCGCGTGGCCACCGGCGACCCGGCGCACGTGCCGGTCGGTCGCTATGCACAGGCCGCACTCACGAACCTCGGCTTGTGGGCCGAAGTGGAGCCTCGCCTGGTGCGGGCGGACAGCGTGCGTTCGGCGCTGGCCTTCGTCGAGCGCGGCGAAGCGGCGGCAGGCATCGTCTACGCCACCGACGCTTTGGTGACGCGCCAGGTTCGGGTGGTGGCGCGCTTTCCGCGCAGCAGCCATTCGCCGATCCGCTACCCTGCCGCGCTGGTCGTCGACGCGCCGCCGGCGGCGCGGCTGTTTCTCGATGCGCTGGCCGGTGCACAGGCCCAGCCGGCGTGGCGCGCAGCCGGCTTCGAGCCCGCGGCGTGACGGCCGAATGCGATAATTTGGGATCGAGTTTTTCGGAGTTCGACTTGGACGTCCCCCTTTCTCGGTGACCGTCCGCTCCACGCCAGCGCCGCGCTGAATGCCGGCCCGGCCTCGGGGTGAGACGGTCGCGAGACCCGTTTTTTCCCTGGCCCTCGGCGGTGCCCCGCGCACAACCGCTGGAACGCTGGAGTTTGCATGCTGAATGTCTTCACGCTGGCCAACGGCCGCTTGTTTCAAGAAGAGATCGAAAGCCTCGACGCGCTCGCCCACGTGAAGCCGGTGTGGGTCGACCTGGACGCCCCCACGCCCGAGGAAAAAGGCTGGATCGCGCAGCACTTCGGCGTCACCATCCCCCACGACGCGGTCGACGACGACCTCGAAGAGTCGGCCCGCTTCTACGAAGAAGACAACGGCGAACTGCACATTCGGTCCGACTTTTTGATCGACGACGACGAAGCCCCGCGCAACGTGCGCGTCGCGTTCATTTTGTTTCGAGGCGTGCTGTTTTCGGTGCACGGCGAAGAGCTGCCGGTGTTCAGGCTGCTGCGCCTGCGCGCGCGCCGAATTCCGGCCCTGATCGAGGACGCGAAAGACGTTTTGCTCAAGCTCTACGACGCCGACGCCGAGTACAGCGCCGATGCGCTGGAAAGCATCTACGACGGCCTGGAGGCCGTCAGCCAGCGTGTGCTCAAGCAGGATGTGAACGACGCCGTGGCCGCCGAAGCCTTGTCGGCCATCGCCAAGGAAGAAGACCGGAACGGGCGTATCCGGCGCAACGTGATGGACACCCGCCGCGCCGTCAGCTTCATGATGCGCAGCCGCATGCTGAACGCCGAGCAGTTCGAGGAAGCGCGGCAAATTCTGCGCGACATCGACTCGCTCGACAGCCACAGCACCTTTCTGTTCGACAAGATCAACTTCCTGATGAACGCAACGGTGGGTTTCATCAACATCAACCAGAACAAGATCATCAAGCTGTTCTCGGTCGCCAGCGTGGGCTTGCTGCCGCCCACGCTGATCGCCAGCATCTACGGCATGAACTTCAAGGCCATGCCGGAGCTGGGTTGGGAACTGGGCTATCCCTACGCCATCGGCTTGATGCTGCTGTCGGTGCTGGCGCCGTTCGTGTACTTCCGGCGCAAGGGCTGGCTCTGACCGACAGGCCTTTCGGGCCGGCGCGCTACAGCCCGGTGGCTCGCCGAATGAGCTTGAAGTACAGGCCGTCGGGCAGCACGCTCATCGCCTTCATCCACAGGGTGAAGCGTTTCGGAAAGTGAATTTCGAACTCGCCCGCGGCCCAGCCGTTGAGGATTTCCAGCGCCGCCTCTTCCGGCGTGATGAGCGCCGGCATGGTGAACTTGTTTTGCGCGGTCAGCGATGTTTCGACGAAACCGGGGTTGATCAACGAGCAGCCGACGCCTGCCGTGTGAAGGTCCAGGTACAGCGTTTGCGCCAGGTTGATCAGCGCCGCCTTGGTCGGGCCGTAGGCCAGCGAGTTGGGCAGGCCGCGATAACCGGCCACGCTCGATATCAGGCTGATGTGCCCGGCCTTGCGCTTGAGCATCAGCGGCAACACGGCGTCGAGCATGTGCAGGGCGCCGACGTAGTTCACTTTTTGATGCTGCAGCATGTCGCCGAGGTCGAACTCGGTGGCGCGCATCGCCTTGTAATGGCCGGCGCAATACATCGCCAGGTCGATGCGGCCGAAGCGCGCGACGATGCTTTCGCCGGCCTTCGCCGTTGCGTCCACGTCGGTGGCGTCGAGCACCAGGCCCAGGCTGTCCGCATGCGCGGCTTCGAAAGCGGCCAGGGCTGTCGCGCTGCGGGCCGACACCACCACGTTCGCGCCGCGGCGGTGCAACAGTTCGGCGGTGGCTCGGCCGATGCCGGACGAGGCGCCGATCAGCCATGCGGTGCGACCCGTCCAGTCGGGGATGCGGGGATTGAGTGCCATCGCGTTCTTCGTTAATTTTTATAGAAGGCGAGCGTGACCTCGCCCAGGCGAATGCCGAACTTGCTCATCACGGCCTTGTTCAGCAGCACGCGCTCGTTCATCAAGTACATCCAGTCGTCGAACTGCACCTCATACACGCTGCCGTCCACCGGCAGGCGCAAGGTGTAGGCCCACTGCAAGGCGTTGCCTGCGGCGCGCCCGAACGCGGTGCCCACCACGTCGTCGGCGGTGCCGGTGTAGTGGCCGTCGGCCCCGCGTTTCAAGCGCCAGACGCGACGCTCTTTTTTGCCGTCCGAGTAGCTGAAGTTCTCGTCGAGCACGCCGTCGTCGCCGCTCCAGCGGCACTTCATGGCCACCGTGAAGCGGCGCTGCACCTTGCCCGCGCGGTCGGTGAACACGCCGTGGGCGGTGATGTCGCCGTCGAAGTAGCTTTTGAGGTCGAGCCGTGGCGTTTGCGCGGCGTAGTCGGCCGGTGTGGGCGCCGAGGCACATGCGCTGAGCACAGCCATGGTGAAGGCCGCCACGGCAAGCAGGAAATGGCGTTTCATTCGGTGCCCCTGAAGTGTCGAATCCATCTGAAATGCAGCAGCGCCGCAGCGATCAGCTTCAAGCCGCAGGGCAACAGGCAATACGCTGCCGTCAGCGCGCTCAACGCCTGCGGATTGCGAGTGCCGGGCGCGTAGCCGAAGCTTTGCAACAGCGGCAGCGCCGCACCTGCGGCCAGCGCGAGGTTGAGCTTGGTGGCGAAGTTCCACCAGCCGAAGTACGCACCTTCGGCGTGCCCGCTGTGGCCCGAGCGCTGAATCACCCCGGCCAGCAAGGCGCTGGGCAAGGTCAGGTCGGCACCCAGCGCCACGCCGCTGAGCCCGCACACCAGCGTGAAGGCCGCCACATCGCCCGCATCCAGCCAGGTCGCCCAGGCGAACACGACAATCGCCAGCAGCATGCCGGCCAGCCAGGTGCGCGACAGGCCGAAGCGCTTCACGGCGCGCACCCACAGTGGAATCGACAGCGCGCCGGCCGCGAAATAGCTGGCCAGAAACAGCGGCTCGAAGGCGGGCGCTTGAAGCCGGTCGCGAATGAAGAACAGCACCAGGGTGGCGGGCACCGCACTGGCGATTCCGTTCACCAGGTAGATCGCCATCAGGGTGCGAAAGGCGGGGTTCTGAAACGGCAGCGCCATCGGCACCGCCGCGCTCGCAGCGGGCTGCGCCACGGGCATCGGCGCGCGCCGCAGCAGCAGCACGCCGGCCGCCAGGGCGAGCGCGAAGACGCTGGTGCTGACACCCAGCCCGGCCACCGACGGCAGCACGCTCGCCACCAGCACGCCGCCCAGCGCCAGGCCTTCACGCCAGGCCACGATGCGGGCCCGCTGCGCCTGGTTGCCGCCCATTCGCGCGCCCCAACTCTGATGCACGATGGTCACCACGCTGAAGCTGAGGTAAGTCACCGCCAGCCCCGCCGCGCACCAGAACAGCAATGCCCCGCGGCCGGTGACGGCGGGAAAGAACAATGCGCGAAAGCCCAGTGCCAGCACCACCGCCGCCCCCGCTGCCGCGCTCCAGGCCCTGCGTGCGCTGCGGGCAAACAGGGCATCGGCCCAGCGGCCGATCCATGGGTCGGCGACGGCATCCAGCAGGCGTGCGGCCAGCAACACCGCGCCGAGCAGGGCCAACGGAATGCCGTATTCGCTGGCGTAGTGGTTGGGCAGCACCACGTACAGCGGCAAGGCCACGAAGGCCAGCGGCAAGCCCAGCGCGCCGTAGTGCAGGCCCTGCGTCCAGCGACCCGGCCAGTCGGGGGTGGCGGCGGCCAATGGATCGAGCCTCACGAAGCGCCCCGCGCGGAACCGAGCAAGGCCTCGCGCAGCTTCGGCTGCGAGGTGCGCGGCGACAGCCAGATGCCGAAGAACAGGCGCGTGAATTCGGCGTCACGCACTTCGCCGCTGAACTTGCCGTTCAGGAACAGGCGCGCCGCAATCCCCGGCACCTGGACGGCGGTGATGCGGTCGCCCCTGTTCACGTCGATGAAAATCTGCTTCAAGGCGGCGAGCCAGCGCTGCGCTTTTTCGTTGCTGATGTCGCCGATGCGCCTCATCTCGACCAGCGAGCGCTCGGCAATCATCGCGCCATCCAGCGAGCGCGCATATTCCAGTTCAAGCGCAAGCGGGATCTTGGCGTGGTCGGCGGCGTTGAAGTTGTCGCGCCCCCACAGCCGCGCGTCGTACACGTGCATGAGCATGAAGCTCAGCCGTCCGCTGCCGAGCAGCTTCGCGTTCGGCAGTTCGGCCGCCACTTCGGCCGGTGTGCCGACGCCTGCACGGGCCTGGAATGGCAGCGTCAGCACCGCCAACACCACCGCAACCATCGCCAACGCCCCCAGCACCGCGCGACGGCCCGGCTTCGGCATGCCGGCCACGCTCAATCGCGCTGCAGCGTGAACTGCATGACGCTGGTGTTGCCGGTGGCGAAGGCGGCCTCGCAGTAGGCGAGATAGAACTCCCAGATGCGCATGAAGCGGCTATCGAAACCGAGCTTGCGCACGCGCACATCCTGGCTCAAAAAACGCTCGCGCCAACGCGACAATGTTTCGCAGTAGTCGAGCCCGAAATCGAGTTCGTTGACCACCTTGAAGCCGGCTGCGGCAGCGGCCTTGCGGAACTCGCTCGGGCTCGGCAGCAGGCCGCCGGGGAAAATGTATTGCTGGATGAAATCGGTCGACTTGACATAGCGGTCGAACAGGTCGTCGCGCAGGGTGATGCTTTGGATGCAGGCTTTGCCGCCGGGCTTGAGCTGCGCCTTCAAGGTCTCGAAAAAGCCGGGCCAGTATTCGCGGCCCACGGCTTCGAACATCTCGATCGACGCGACGGCATCGAACGGACCGTCGGCAATGTCGCGGTAGTCCTGGTAGCGCAACACGCCCTTCAGGTTGGCGTCGAGCAGCCGTTGGCGGCCCCAGGCCAATTGTTCTTGAGACAGCGTGACGCCGGTGACGACGGCGTCGAACTCGAGTGCCGCGCATTCGGCCAGCGCGCCCCAGCCGCAGCCGATTTCCAGCACCCGGTCGCCGGCCTTCACCCCGCATTCGGTCAGCGTGCGGCGCACCTTGGCCCACTGCGCGTCTTCCATCGGGCGGCTGCGATCGCCTTCGAACCAGGCGCTCGAATAGTTCATCGTCGGGTCCAGCCAAAGCCGGTAGAACTCGTTGCCCAGGTCGTAATGTGCGTGGATGTTTTTCTGGCTGCCGGTGCGTGAATTGCGGTTGAACAGGTGCTTGGCACGGTACAGCAGCGAACCCCACCAGGTGCCGTAGATCACGGTCTCCACCTCGTCGCGGTTGACGATGAAGAGTTTCAACAGCGAGCTCAGGTCGGGCGTGTTCCAGTCGCCTGCGATGAAGGTTTCGGCAAATCCGATGTCGCCCGACTTCAGGGCGGCGCTGCACACATTCCAGTTGTGCAGGCTGAGCACGGCACGCAGTTCACCTTCCACCGGCTGCCCGAAACGCAGGCTGCTGCCGTCGGGCATGAACACGTCGAGTGTGCCGTGGCGCAGGTTTCGCATCAGGCGGAACACGGCGCGTGCCGCCGCCGGCGCGGACTGCGGAAGATCGAGGCGGTTGGAGGCGGTGGGAGCGGTGGTGGTGGTCATGTCGTCAACGTTGGCGGCAAGGTCGAATATCGAGAAAGATTTGAAAGGGCGGATGGGTGCGTCAGCGCGTCAGGAAACTCGCCGGAGCGACCGGTTTGCGAAACAACGGCACCCGCTTGGCCCACAGGCGCACGGCTTGCCAATGAATACGCGCGATGACGGTCAGCGTCATCAACGGCATGCCGAAAAAGGCGCTGCGGATGCTGCCGGCCGACAACGCACGCAAGGTGCCCGAGACACTGGTTTGCAGCAGCGGGCCGTCGGCGTCGTCATGGTCCAGGCGCACCACCGTTCTGGCCGGCTTCGATCGGCCGGCCAGCGCCGGCTGCAGGTCGGTGCGCATGAAGCGGAAGCGGTAGCTGCCGGCCACATCGCAAAACGGCGACACATGGAACACCTTGGCCGCATGCAACTCCTTGCCGAAGGCCAGATCCGGGCCGCAAAGCAAATAGCAATGGCGTTCGCCGAAGGTGTTGTTGACTTCCGCCACGATGGCCGCCAAGGAGTTGTCTGCGCGGTGGCAATACCAGAAGCTGACTGGTTTGAAGGTGTAGCCCAGCACGCGCGGGTAGCAATGCAGCCAGACCTCGCCGCTGGCACCGACAATCCCCTCGCGTGCCAGCAGGGCGTCGATCCAGACCAGGCTGTCGGCACCGCCCTCGCCATGGTCGCGGTCGAAAAAACTGATCAGGCCGAAGCGGTTGCGCGCCAGTGCGGCGCAGGGTTTTGCGCGCAGGCTGCGAAGCGGCAGCAGCAAGAAATAAGTCGAATAGGCAAAACTGTTGCGCACCGGCCGCAAGCGGGTGTGGCGCACCTGTCCGCAGCCGATCAGGGCTTCGGCTTGGCCCGAATTCACGCTGCTTCCCGCGTGTCGGCGCGAGCCCATTCGGCCTTCAATGCGTGCGCCACCGCCAGTCCCGACATCAAGCCGTCTTCATGAAAGCCGTAACGCGTCCAGGCACCGCAGAACCAGGTGCGCGCCACGCCTTGCAGCGCAGGCAGGCGCTTTTGCGCGGCGATGGCGGCGCTGTCGAACACCGGGTGCGCGTAGTGAAACTCGCCTTGCACCGTATTTGCGCGTGGTTCCAGCAGCGGATTCAACGACACCACCACCGGCGCGTCGAACGGCAGCGGCTGCAGGCGGTTGATCAGGTAGTGCAGGCAGACGGATGCCTGCTCCTTCGAGCCGTTCGATGCACGCTCGTAGTTCCACGCCGCCCAGGCCAGTTTTCGCCTTGGCAGCACCGAGCTGTCGGTGTGCAACACGGCCCGGTTCGGGTGGTAGCGGAAGGCGCTCAGCAGCGCGCGTTCATCGGGCGTGGCGTCGGCCAGCAAGGCCAGCGACTGGTCGCTGTGGCAGGCCATCACCACCTCGTCGAAGCGCTCGCCCCCAAGGTCGGTGCCCACCAGAACGCCGGCCGAGCCGACGCCGGGCGGCATGCGGCGCACGCTGCGCACCGGGCTGTGAAGACGGGCATCGGGAATGTGCTTGAGCATTTTCTCGACGTAGTGGCGCGCGCCGCCGGTGACGCTGAACCAGCGCGGGCGATGGGCCACCTGCAGCAAGCCGTGGTTGTGGCAAAAGCGGATCATCGTGGCGATGGGAAAGCGCAGCATCTGGTCGGTCGGGCAGGACCAGATGCAACCGATCATCGGCAGGAAATACCAGTCGCGAAATTCGGCGCTGAAGCGGTGCTCGGAGAGGAAGTCGGCGATCGCCTGCTGCAACTGCGCCTCATGGCCGCGCGCGGCGATGGCGGTGCAAAGCTTGTTGAAGCGCAGCATGTCTTTCAACATGCGCCAAAAACCGGGCCGGGCCAGATTGGCCCGCTGCGCGAACACGCTGTTGAGGTTGCAGCCGCTCCACTCCAGACCGAGATCGGGCACCTGGACCGAAAACGACATCTCGGAGGCGGTCGTCTCGACCTGCAACTCAGCCAACAGGCGAATCAGCCCGGGATAGGTGCGCTCGTTGAAGACCAAAAATCCGGTGTCGACGCCGTGGGTGATGCCGTCCAGCGTCACATCGACGGTGTGCGTGTGCCCGCCGAAGTGAATGTCCGCCTCGAACAGCGTGACATGGGCGACGCCGGCCAGCGCATGGGCGGCCGACAAGCCGGAAATGCCCGAGCCGATGACAGCGACGCGGCGCATCAGGCCACCTGCCGCCCGATGCCAGGGGCAGCGGCGGCGGAAAAGAAGAAGGTTGCACAACGCCCCGCAGCGAACGAGGGAGGGAGGAGGGAGAAAGTGAAGCGCTGTGAGATTTCAGTCGGCAGGGCCGACCGGCTGTGCAACACAAAACCGTTCATCGCTCAGACCCTGGAGGCCAAGGTGCAGACCGATGGCGGTGTGATACGGATTCGCCCAAAGAGTTCCGCGCGACGCTCTGTCCAGGCCCAAGGGGGGTTGGATTTCGATGGTTCGAACTGTGCATTTCATACGCTCCCGACACCGATAAAACTGGTCAGTCTGAAATATAACCGATCAGTCATAACTTTGCGTCGAGCAACTTTTGAATTTGCTGAACGAAGGCGCGGTCCTCGGGATCGGTCTCACTGGCAAAGCTCAGCACGGCCTGTCCATCGCGGGCAATCACGTACTTGTGGAAGTTCCATTGCGGTGCCACGCCGGTGAGCCGTCGCAGGTCGGCAAACAGCGGGTTGACTTGCGTGCCGGCGCTGGCGGCGACGCGGGTCTTGCTGAACATCGGGAACTTGACCCCGAAGGTGTTTTCGCAAAATGCCGCGATTTGCTGGTTGCTGCCCGGCTCTTGCGCGCCGAAGTCGTTCGAGGGAAAGCCCAGCACCACCAGGCCGCGCTCACGGTAGCGGGCTTGCAGGGCTTCCAGCGACTTGTATTGCGAGGTGAAGCCGCAAAAGCTCGCGGTGTTGACCACCACCACCACCTTGCCTGCGTATTGGCACAGACTCTGCGGCTTTTCGTCTTGCAGCCGAGGCACATCGCGTTGCAGCAAAGCCGGGCAGGTGGCGGCATGAGCCGACGCGGCAAAACACAAACTGGCCGCAGTGATGCTGCCAAAACACAACAAGCACGTGACGGCGAACCGTTTGACGGCGTCTTGAATCTCATTGATGTCCATGATATGTCCTGGGCAAATCTGTTTGGTGCAAGATCGTGCCTGTGTCGCCATGAAAGATCAAATGCCACCTGAATTAACCGTATCGTCTCAATGCGACGACTGACCTTGTCGATCGCCGCTGTCGAACGCGACACCGGCCTGAGCAAAGACACCTTGCGCGTCTGGGAGCGGCGCTACGGCTTTCCGATGCCCGAGCGCGACGCCATCGGCGAACGCGCCTACCCGCTCGACCAGGTTGAAAAGCTGCGCATCGTCAAGCGGCTGATGGACGGCGGGCACCGGCCGGGCCGCGTGGTGCCGATGCCGGTCGAAGCCTTGCAGCACCTCAGCGAAAACACCGTCGACGCGCCGAGCAAGACCACCGGCCTGGCGGTTCCGGACCTGCGTGTGTATGTGGATCTGCTTCGTTCGCATGATGTGGACGCATTGCGCCGCCAGCTTCAGCATTTGTTGACGCGGCTGGGTTTGCAGCGCTTCGTGTGTGAGGTGGTGACGCCCTTCAATACGATGGTCGGCGACGCCTGGATGCGCGGGCAACTCGAAATCTACGAAGAACACGCCTACAGCGAGACGATTCAGATCGTGCTGCGGCTTGCGCTGGCGGTGGTGCCGGCTGCCGCACCGCTGGACCGCCCGCGCGTGTTGTTGACCACCTTTCCCGGCGAACCGCACGGCCTGGGCCTGCTGATGGCCGAGGCGATGTTCACGCTCGACGGTGCGAAGTGCATTTCGCTGGGCGTGCAGACGCCGTTGTGGGACATGGTGCTGGCGGCTGCGGCTTACAAGTCGGACATCGTCGCGCTCGGCTTCACCGGTTGCATGAATCCGAACCAGGTGGTCGACGGGCTGACCGAGCTGCGCGCCAAGCTGCCCGCCGAGGTGGAAATCTGGGTCGGCGGCTCGGCCCCGGTGTTGCACCGCCGGCCGGTGCCCGGTGTGATGGCGCTGGGCTCGCTGCAAGACATCCGCGTGCAGATCGAGCGCTGGCGGCACGGTGACGGTGGCAATTGAGCGTGAACGGCTTTCGCGGCAACAAGGCCTCATTGCCCAGCAAACCCTGCGTGAAATGCGGCCGGGCCATGAGCTGGCGGCGCGCCTGGGCCAGCAACTGGGCCGAGGTCAAGTACTGCTCTGAGCGCTGCAAGGCGCAGTCGCGCGGCGGCGCGTCGACCGACAAGGCACATCGATGACGGTGCGCCATCTCGTCTTGGTGCTGGGCGACCAACTCAGTCTGGACAGCCCGGCGCTGGCCGATTTCGACATACAACGTGATCGCGTGTTGATGATCGAAGCGCCCGACGAGGGCACGCAGGTGTGGAGCCACAAGGCACGCATCGCGCTGTTCTTGTCGGCCATGCGGCATTTTCGCGATGCGCTGCGGGCGCGAGGCATCGAGGTCGAGCACATCGGCCTGCAAGACAGCCCGCAGCCGACGCTGGCGGGTCGTCTGGCCGAGGCATTGCGCCGCATCCAACCGCAAACACTGCGCCTGGTGGAGCCGGGCGAATGGCGGCTGCAGCAAGGCATCACGGCGGTGGCGCGTGAGGCCGGCGTGGCGCTGCGGCTGCTGGACGACGCGCACTTCATGTGTTCGCGCGCCGACTTCGCGCGCTGGGCCGGCAAGTACGCCAGCGGTTTGCGGATGGATTTTTTCTACCGCGAGATGCGCCGCAAGCACGGCGTGCTGCTGCAGCGTGGTTCGGTCAAGCCAGGTGAGCCCGAGGGCGGTCAGTGGAACTTCGACGCCGACAACCGCAAGGGCTACCCCAAGGCCGGGCCGGGCTTGATCCCGCCACCGGCACAGGTCGAGCCCGATGCACTGACGCGCGAGGTGTTTGCCGACGTCGAGCGTCTGTTTCCCGACCACCCTGGCTCGCTGGCGCACTTTCGCTGGCCGGTGACGCGCGCGCAGGCGCTGGCCGCGCTCGAAGGCTTCATCGCCGCGCGGCTGCCGAACTTCGGCGACCACCAGGACGCGATGTGGTCGGGCACGCCGTTCGGCTGGCACTCGCTGCTGTCGACCAGCCTGAACCTGCACCTGCTCGACCCGCGCGAGGTGATCGCCGCTGCCGAGGCCGCCTACCGCGCCGGCAGTGCGCCGCTGGCGTCTGTCGAGGGTTTCATCCGCCAGGTGATCGGCTGGCGCGAGTTCATTCGCGGCGTGTATTGGCTGGACATGCCCGGCATGGCCAGCGCGAACCACTTCGGCCATCGCCGCCCGCTGCCCGGCTGGTTCTGGACCGGCCAAACGAAGATGGCCTGCGCGCGCGACGCCATCGAACAGACCCTGCAATACGGCTACGCGCACCACATCCAGCGGCTGATGGTCACCGGGCTGTTCGGCTTGCTGGCCGAACTCGACCCGAAAGCCGTGGCCGGCTGGTACCTGGCGGTGTATGTGGACGCGGTGGAATGGGCCGAGCTGCCCAACGTCGCCGGCATGGCGCTGTACGCCGACGGCGGGCGCTTCACCAGCAAGCCCTACGTGGCCTCGGGCGCTTACATCCAGCGCATGAGCAACCATTGCGCTGGCTGCACCTATGCGCCAGACGCCAAGTCGGCTCGATCGAGCGGCAAGCCGCTGTGCCCCTACACCACGCTGTACTGGAACTTCCTGGACCGCCACGAAGCCGCGCTGGCCGCCAACCCGCGCACAGCGCTGATGGCGAAGAACGTGGCCCGCCTTTCAGCCGGGCAACGACTGCGCATCCGCGACGACGCGCAGTGCGTACTGCAAGACCTTGAGGTGCTGTGAACGGTCGTCACGTGTCTTGCACGGGCACGTCTAGAATCAATTGAACTCTTGAGGTATGCACCATGCTTTACCCAGAACTCTTCAAACAGCTCGAAGCCGTGCGTTGGAGCATGGACAAAGACATTCCGTGGGATCGTTTCGATGCCAGCCTGCTCAGCGACGAGCAAGCCAAGACCATCAAGATGAATGCCATCACCGAATGGGCCGCGCTGCCAGCCACCGAGATGTTCTTGCGTGACAACCGCGACGACAGCGACTTCAGCGCCTTCATGAGCGTGTGGTTCTTCGAAGAACAAAAGCACTCGCTGGTGTTGATGGAATACCTGCGCCGCTACCGGCCCGAACTGGTGCCCACCGAAGAAGAACTGCACGCGGTGCGCTTCGAGTTCGATCCCGCCCCCGCGCTCGAGACCTTGATGATGCATTTTTGCGGCGAGATCCGCCTCAACCACTGGTACCGCCGCGCCGCCGAGTGGCACAGCGAGCCCGTCATCCAGGCCATCTACGAAACCCTGGCCCGCGACGAAGCCCGCCACGGCGGCGCCTACTTGCGCTACATGAAGCGCGCGCTGCAAAAGTTCGGCGACGAGGCGCGCGCCGCTTTCGCCAAAGTGGGCGTGCTGATGGCCAGCGCGCGGCGCACCGCGCAGGCCCTGCACCCGACCAACCTGCACGTGAACGTGAGCCTGTTCCCGCGCGACACCATCCAAAGCCGCCTGCCCGACCCGGTCTGGCTGGAGCAGTGGCTGGACAAGCAGATTCAGTTCGACGCCGTGTGGGAAAACAAGGTGGTCGAGCGCATCTTGCACAACATGAGCCTGCTGATGGAACGCAGCTTCGCCAGCGTGCAGGAACTGAACCGCTTCCGCAAGGAAGTCACGTCGGCGCTGGCCGCTGCGGCCAAGGTGCAGTCGGGGGTG